>CAIQQQ010000082.1 GCA_903873995.1 uncultured Rhodospirillales bacterium | reverse complement strand
TTCCGCGGTGCGCTCGCCGGTGATGAACGGGCGGTCGCGCTCATCGACATCGGCGGTGAGTAGTTGGGCGGAATGGCTATCGGTGCGGCACAGCACGACGGTGTCCACGCCTTCGACGTCGGCTGCGAGGCGGGCGGCGTTGAGGGTTCGGATATGCTGGCTGATGGGGACGAGGACCTTGCCGCCGAGATGGCCGCATTTCTTCTCGCTGGCGAGCTGGTCTTCGAAATGAACGCCGGCGGCGCCGTTCTCGATCATGGCCTTCATGAGCTCGTAGGCGTTCAGAGCACCGCCGAAGCCGGCTTCGGCGTCGGCGACGATGGGGGCCATCCAGTAGGTGCTGTCATCGCCTTCCATGCGGGCGATCTGGTCGCAGCGGCGGAGCGCGTTGTTGATGCGGCGGACGACCTGGGGGACGCTGTCCACGGGATACAGCGACTGGTCAGGATACATCTGGCCGGCGGTGTTGGCATCGCCCGCGACCTGCCAGCCGGAGAGGTAGATGGCCTGGAGACCGGCCTTGACCTGCTGGACGGCCTGGTTGCCGGTCAGCGCGCCGAGGGTGTTCACGAACGGCTCGGTCTTGAGCAGGTGCCACAGGCGGGCGGCGCCCATTTCGGCGAGCGTGTGCTTCACGCGGAAATGGCCGGAGAGTTTTTCGACGTCGGCGGGCGTGAAGTCGCGGCGGATCCCGTCAAAGCGCTGCGGATCGCGCGGCGCGAAGCCGGTCGCGCCATCGGGCATGTGGCAGATCTGGGGAAGGTGGCGCATCGGGTGAACGTCCTTGGTTCGTGTGATGGCGTGAAGATTTCACACCGCATCTGCGAACGGGAGAGGGAAGTTGCGTGTGGACTTGCAAGGACGTAAGGATGTTCACCATCGCACGTGTAAATCTGTAAAGGCTTCACAGAATGTCTCGCCCTCAGATCGGCCGCACCGTGCGTCGCCTGCGCGCTGAGCGGGGTTTGTCGCAGCTGGCGCTGGCGGCGCGACTGGGGATTTCGGCGAGCTATCTGAACCTGATCGAGCATGACCAGCGGGGGGTGACGGCGGGGCTGCTGATCAAGCTGTCCGAGACGTTGGCGGTGGATCTGGCGGCTTTGTCCGGCACGGCGGAACGGCAGATGGAGGCGCAGCTGCGTGAGGTGTTCGCCGATCCGCTGCTGGCGGGTGATCCGGTGGGTGAGGCGGAGCTGGAGCAACTGGCAAACGGGGCGCCGACGGCGGCGCGGGCGGTGCTGGCGCTGTATCGGGCGTGGCGGGTTGCGCGGGAGGACAGCGGCGGGATTGCGTTGCCTTCGGGGCGTCGGGTTTTGCTGCCGACGGAGGAGGTGCGGGATTTCTTCAACGACCAGGCCAATCATTTTCCGGCGATCGAAGATGCGGCCGAGGCGCTGACGGCGGCGCTTGGGGTGCGGCCGAGTGAGACCAACCACGCGATCGCCGAGCGGTTGCGTCAGGTGCACGGCGTGTCGATCACCGTGGGACCGCTGGATGGGGCGTTGCGCAGGTTCGAGCCGGATGTTCGGCGGCTGACCTTGTCGGAGATGCTGCCGCGGGAGAGCCGGGGGTTTCAGCTGGCGTTTCAGCTGGGGCTGTTGGAGGCACGCGAGACGATCGATGAGACGGTGAGGTTGGCGCAGCCGAGCTCGCATGATGCGGAGGCGCTGATCAGGGTGGCGCTGCTGAACTATTTCGCCGGCGCGCTGCTGATGCCGTATGGGCCGTTTCTGGCGGCGGCGGCGGCGCTGCGCCATGACGTGGAGGCGCTGGCGGCGCGGTTTGGGGTGAGTTTCGAGCAGGCGTGCAACCGGCTGGCGTCGTTGCAGCGGCCCGGCGCGCGGGGGGTGCCGTTCTTTCTGCTGCGGGTGGATCCGGCGGGGAATGATTGGCCTGGTCGTTGAAGAAATCCCGCACCTCCTCCGTCGGCAGCAAAACCCGACGCCCCGAAGGCAACGCAATCCC
>CAIQQQ010000081.1 GCA_903873995.1 uncultured Rhodospirillales bacterium | reverse complement strand
TCCACGATGTTACCACCACAGATACCTGAAACCTGCGCGTCTACCAATTCCGCCACCTGGGCAACAGGCAATCGTCCAGCAAGCCGAACGATGCGGAGGGCCGGTGAAATACCCCCACTGTCTTCACCCGTCAACCCGCTTCTTCAACACCACCATCAGGCCGCCCGATGGAGCGATAGGCAAAGCCGACCTGCGCCATCGCCACCGGGTCATAGACGTTGCGCAGATCCACCACGATGCTGCCGGCCATGGCGGATTTGAGCTTTGCGGGCACGATGGCGCGGAACTCGTTCCATTCGGTGATCACCACCAGCGCGTCCGCCCCGGTGGCGGCGTCGATGGCGTCGCGGCAATAGATCACGGAGGCGGGCAGCATCGGGCGCGCCTGGCTCATGCCTTCCGGATCGAACACCCGCACCACCGCGCCGCCCTCCACGAGGCGCGAGACGATGGGGATGGCAGGACTGTCGCGCATGTCGTCCGTCTCGGGCTTGAAGGTCAGGCCCAGCACCGCGATCGTCTTGCCGCGCACAGAGCCGTCGCAGGCGGCGACGACGCGCAGCGCCATCCCGGCTTTGCGGGCCTCATTCACCGACACGACAGTCTCCACCAGGCGGGACGGCGCGCCGGCGTCCTGGGCGATGCGCACCAAGGCGAGCGTGTCCTTGGGGAAGCACGAGCCGCCGAAGCCCGGGCCGGGATGGAGAAACTTGCGGCCGATCCGGCCGTCGAGCCCAATGCCGCGCGCGACGTCATGCACATCCGCCCCCACCTTCTCGCACAGATCGGCCATCTCGTTGATGAAGGTGACCTTCATGGCGAGGAAGGAGTTGGCGGCGTATTTGATCAGCTCCGCGGTCTCGATCGTGGTGAACACGATCGGCGCCTCAATGAGATAAAGCGGGCGATACAGCCTGCGCAGAACTTCGCGGGCGCGCTCGCTTTCGGTGCCGATCACCACGCGATCCGGGCGCATGAAATCGCCGATGGCGCTGCCCTCGCGCAGGAATTCCGGGTTGGAGGCGACGTCGAAATCAGCGTCCGGGCGGGTGCTGCGGATGATCTCGGCGACCCTCCGGCCGGTGCCCACGGGCACGGTCGATTTGGTGACGATAACGGCATAGTGGTTGAGTGTCTTGGCCACCTGCTCGACAGCGGCATAGACGTAGGACAGGTCAGCATGGCCGTCACCTCGCCTGCTTGGCGTGCCGACGGCGATGAACACTGCCTCCGCGCCTTGCAATGCCTCGGCGAGATCGTCGCCGAAGAACAGGCGGCCAGCCTTGACGTTCTCGGCCACCAGCTGTTCCAGGCCAGGCTCATAGATCGGCATGCGGCCGTCCTGCAAGGCTGCGAGCTTGACGGGATCGGCCTCCACGACCGCGACCTCGTTGCCGAACTCGGCGAAACAGGCGCCGGAGACGAGGCCCACATAGCCGCCGCCGATCATCGCGATACGCAGTGCTCTTCTCCGCCGATCTCAACGCCGCAAAGTGCGGCCACGGTGAAGGCTACCACTGCCGGGCGGGAGCGGCAATTTGCCGCCTGGCAGATGGTCAGACCGCGGCGAAATCCACGACGCGATAGCCCTGCGCGAACAGAAGTGCCCGAAGGTCGGCATGATCAACGCGAACCCGCGCCTCGACTGCGACCACCGGCTTCGCACGGAACGCAACACCCAGCCCGGCCTCGCGCAGCATGGCGAGGTCATTGGCACCGTCGCCCACCGCCAGGGTGGCGGCGAGCTTCACGCCGCGCGCCTCGGCCAGCTCCTTGAGAATGGTGAGCTTGGCGTCCCGGTCGAGCACGGGGCTTGCCACCTCGCCGGTTAGCACGTTTCCGTCATCGAGCAGCGTGTTGGCGCGATGCAGCTCGAAGCCCACCAGCTCGGCCACGCGGGTGGTGAAGAACGTGAAGCCGCCGGAGACGAGGGCTGTGGTTGCGTTGCGCGCCCGCATGGTGGCCACCAGCTCGATGGCGCCCGGCGTCAGCTTCGTGCGCGCCCAGGTGGCCTCCAGCAGGGACAGCGCGTGGCCCTTCAGCATGGCGACGCGGCGGCGCAGCGATGTCTCGAAATCCACCTCGCCGTTCATGCTCTGCTGGGTGATGGCGCGGATCTCGGCGCCGATGCCGGCGAGATCGGCCATCTCGTCCAAGGTCTCGTTGGTGACGATGGTGCTGTCCATATCCGCCACCAGCAGGGCCTTGCGGCGGTTGCGCGCGGGGGTGGTGATGGCGTCGATCGGCAGGCGCTCCAGCGCCGCCTCCACCGCGAACATGTCCGGCACCACGCGGCAGGGGATGTCACAGGCCTCGCCGGGTGAGAGTATCTCGGGCTCAGCACCGCGCACGGCCTCGCGCACACGGGCGATAACGGCGGGAGACAGCGTGGTGGCGGCGCGGTCTGCGACCAGAGTGAGGACATGGGTCATGCGATGGGTCTAGAGGCGGGCGGACAGGCAGACAAGATGCGGCACGCGCTGATCGTGGCGGGGCCGACCTGCAGCGGAAAGTCGGCGCTGGCGCTGGCGTTGGCGCGGGCGTTGGGCGGCACGGTGATAAATACCGATGCGATGCAGGTCTATCGCGAGCTGCGCGTGCTGACGGCGCGGCCGAGCGCGGCGGAGGAGGCGCTGGCGCCGCATCGTCTCTACGGCGTGAGGCCGGCCGGCGAGCCTGGCAATGCGGCGTGGTGGCGCTCCGCGGCACTGGCGGCGATGTCGGCCTCGCCCGGCCTGCCGATCCTTTGCGGCGGGACTGGGTTGTATTTCGCGGCGTTGACCGAGGGGTTGTCCGACATTCCCGAGCCCTCTGAGGCCGCGCGCGGCGAAGCCCGCGCGCTGCTGGCGGAGCTGGGGCCGGCTGGACTGCATCAGCGTCTGGTTGCGGCCGATCCCGCGACGGCGGCACGGCTGCGGCCGCAGGACAGCCAGCGTCTGGCGCGCGCCTGGGAAGTGTGGGCCAACACCGGCCGCGGGCTGTCGGCATGGCAGCAGGATGCCGCCGCGAAGGCGCCTTATCGGTTCTCAGCCATCCTGCTCGATCCACCGCGCGATACCCTGCGCGCCGCGATCGCCGGGCGGTTCGGCGCGATGCTCGAAGCCGGCGCACTGGACGAGGTGCGCGATCTGCTGGCAGCCGGGATCGACCCCACCGTGCCGGCGATGCGGGCGCATGGCGTGCCGGAGCTGTCCGCCTATCTGCGCGGCGAGATGACCCTGCCGGCCGCTCGGCTGGCCGCCCAGCAATCCACCGGGCAGTACACCAAACGCCAGGCGACCTGGTTCCGCCATCGCGCGCTGGCAGCCCCCGAGCGGATGCATATTATCCATGCGCGAATCGCGGGTCGTGAGCAATTTTCGGAAAGAGAATGGGCCGATCTCATCAACTTTGTTCAAACCGCGGGTTGACGCGCCGCACCATGGGGGCTACCTGCGCTCACCATGACCCAGACAATGACCGCTCCGGCAACCACAGCCCCGACCGCACCCGATACCGCAGCAGGTGCTGAGATCCTGCTGCGCGCGCTGAAGGACCAGGGCGTCGAGGTCATCTTCGGCTATCCCGGCGGCGCGGTGCTGCCGATTTATGATGCGATCTTCCAGCAGAACGCCATCCGCCACATCCTGGTGCGCCACGAACAGGCCGCGGTGCATGCCGCCGAGGGATACGCACGCAGCACCGGCAAGGTTGGCGTCGTGCTCGTCACCTCTGGCCCCGGCGCCACCAACGCCGTCACGGGCCTTGTGGATGCGCTGATGGACAGCATCCCGGTGGTGTGTCTCACCGGCCAGGTGCCGACGCACCTGATCGGTAATGATGCGTTCCAGGAGGCCGACACCACCGGCATCACGCGCCCGGCCACCAAGCACAATTATCTCGTCAAGCGCTCCGAGGATCTCGCGCGCGTGGTGCACGAGGCGTTCTACGTCGCGCGCTCCGGGCGGCCGGGCCCGGTGGTGATCGACCTGCCGAAGGATATCCTGATCGGCCAGGCGCCCTACACCGAGAAACCCGAGCAGCCGCATCGCAGCTACCGCCCCGCGACTGCGCCGCAGCCAGAGCAGATCGGGCGTGCCATCGCCCTGCTGAAATCGGCGACGCGGCCGATCATCTATGTCGGCGGCGGCGTGATCAATTCGGGCGATCGCGCGGCCGAGGCGCTGACGCGGTTCGTGCGCAAGACCGGCTTTCCCTGCACCAGCACGCTGATGGGCCTGGGCGCCTTCCCGTCATCGGACAGCCAGTTCCTTGGCATGCTGGGCATGCACGGCACCTACGAGGCAAACCTCGCCATGCATGGGTGCGATGTCATGCTCAATGTCGGCGCGCGGTTCGACGATCGCGTGACCGGCCGCCTCAACGCGTTCTCGCCGGACAGCCGCAAGATCCATATCGACATCGATCCGTCCAGCATCAACAAGAACGTCGCCGTCGAGGTGCCGGTGATCGGCGATGCCGGCATGGCGCTTGAGGCGCTGATTGAGGCCTGGGACAACGCGCCGACACGGGCGCCGGATATCGCTTCGTGGTGGGCGCAGATCCGGGGCTGGCAGGCGATCGACTGCCTGAAGTTTACCCAGACGAAGGCGAAGGGCGGCATCATCAAGCCGCAGCACGCGGTGAAGCGCCTTTATGAGATCACCCGCGATCTTGGCCGCGAGACCTATATCTCCACCGAGGTCGGCCAGCATCAGATGTGGGCGGCACAGTATATCCGCTTTGAAAAGCCCAATCGCTGGCTCACCTCCGGCGGCCTCGGCACCATGGGCTACGGGTTGCCCGCCGCGATGGGCGCGCAGGTGGCGCATCCGGACGCACTGTGCATCGACGTGGCCGGCGAGGCCTCGATCCTGATGAACATCCAGGAGATGGCCACACTCGCGCAGTATCGCCTGCCGGTGAAGGTGTTCATCCTCAACAATCAGTACATGGGCATGGTGCGCCAGTGGCAGGAGCTGCTGCATGGCAGCCGCTACTCCGAGAGCTACAGCGAGGCACTGCCGGATTTCGTGAAGCTCGCCGACAGCTTCCACGCCGTGGGCATGCGCGCCACCTGCATCGACGAGCTCGATGACGTGATCCACGCCATGCTCGCTGAGCCGCGCGCCGTGATCGCCGATATCTGCGTCGATCAGAAGGAGAACTGCTTCCCGATGATCCCCTCCGGCGCCGCACACAACGACATGATCCTCGGCCCCGAGCATGGCACAGCACTCCAGGACGGGCGCGCCGCGGGCCTTACCGACGAAGGGCTGGTGCTGGTCTAGCGGCCGCGCCGGAATACCACCATGAACGCCATCACCGATCAGACCATCCGGTCTGCCACGATCTCCTGCCTTGTGGACAATGAAGCCGGCGTTCTCGCCCGCGTCATCGGGCTGTTCTCCGGCCGCGGCTACAACATCGACAGCCTCACCGTGGCCCCCGTCGATGACGGGCGCGGACGCAGCCGGATCAACGTTGTCACCTCCGGGACCGCCATGGTGATCGAGCAGATCAAGGCGCAGCTCGACCGGCTGGTGCCGGTGTATCGCGTGGGCGACCTCACCATGAGCGGGCCGCATCTGGCGCGCGAACTGGCTTTGGTGAAGGTTGTCGCAAGCGGGCAAACGCTCGTCGATGCCCTGCTCGAAGCCGGCCGACACGGGGCACGCGTGGTCGATGCCACCGTCGCAAGCTTCATCTTCGAGCTCAGCGAAAGCACCGACAGGATCGACATCTTCATCGCCGCCCTGCGCCCGCTGGGTCTTGCCGAAATCTCCCGCACCGGCGTCGCCGCCATGGCGTGCGGGCCCGATACCATCTGACTGTACACTCAAGGAAAGCCGTGTGATGCGCGTTTATTATGACACCGATGCCGATGTGAACCTGATCCTGTCGCGGAAGGTCGCCATCATCGGCTTCGGCAGCCAGGGCCATGCCCATGCGCTGAACCTCAAGGATAGCGGTGCCACTGAACTGGTCGTCGGCCTGCGCGCCGGCTCCGCGGGCATCGCCAAGGCCGAGGCCGCCGGACTGCGCGTCATGGGCCCGTCCGAGGCCGCCGCATGGGCTGATGTGGTCATGGTGCTCACGCCCGATGAAGGCCAGGGCGATCTGTATCGCGACTATCTGCACGCCAACATGAAGCAGGGCGCTGCCCTTGCCTTCGCCCACGGCCTCAACGTGCATTTCAACCTGCTCGACCCGCGCGCCGATCTCGATGTGTTCATGATCGCACCGAAGGGCCCCGGCCACACCGTGCGCAGCGAATACCAAAAGGGCGGCGGCGTGCCGTGCCTTGTGGCGGTGAACCAGAACCCGTCCGGCAATGCGCTCGAAATCGCGCTGTCCTATGCATCCGCCATCGGCGGCGGGCGCGCCGGCATCATCGAGACCAGCTTCAAGGAAGAATGCGAGACCGACCTGTTCGGCGAGCAGGTGGTGCTGTGCGGCGGCCTCGTCGAGCTCATCCGTGCCGGCTTCGAGACCCTGGTGGAAGCCGGCTACGCGCCGGAGATGGCCTATTTCGAGTGTCTGCACGAGGTGAAGCTGATCGTCGATCTGATCTATGAGGGCGGCATCGCCAACATGAACTATTCGATCAGCAACACCGCCGAATACGGCGAATACGTCACGGGCCCGCGCATCATCACCGCCGAGACCAAGGCCGAGATGAAGCGCGTGCTGGCCGACATCCAGACCGGCAAGTTCGCGCGTGACTGGATGCTGGAGAACAAGGTCAACCAGGCCAGCTTCAAAGCAACCCGCCGCATCAACAACGCCCACCAGATCGAAGACGTGGGCGAAAAGCTGCGCGCTATGATGCCCTGGATCGCCAAGAACAAACTGGTCGATAAGGCACGTAACTGAGAAAGCAAGAAAGAT
>CAIQQQ010000080.1 GCA_903873995.1 uncultured Rhodospirillales bacterium | reverse complement strand
GGCGTCGAGCAAGAAGGCGCACAAAAGCGCCAGCCATTTGAGCAGGCGCCGGAAGTTGTAGCCGGCGGCGGCGAGGACGGCGTTGGCCGCGTCGCCGGCGGTATGGGCGAGGTGGTTTCGGCCCATGCGGTGATCGGCCTTCAAATGCCCGATGACAGGCTCGACGGCGGAGCGGCGTCGCAATTCGCGTTTGATCTGCTCGGTGACGCGCCGTCTCTGGCCTGAGATGAACACCCTGAACTTGTGCGTTTCCGGCGCATTGTGGCCGCGATAGCCGCGATCGGCGACGATGCGCTTGATCGTTGCCCCGATCTGCCGCTCCATCTGTGGGATCACAACCGCCAGCGTGTGACCGTCATAGGGTGCACCCGCCAGCGCCTTCACATGCGTCACGAACTGACCGCCTTTCGAGGCGTGCAGCGTCGTCGCCACCGAAACCTTGACGCCGAACTCGTAGGGGCGATGCGCCTTGCCCTTGCCGATGCATTCGACCTCGGGCGCATGTAGCGAATAGACCTTCTTGCCGCGCTGCTTGTGACGCTGCTCGCGCACGCGCTCGGCAAGATAGAGCGGACGGCGGAAGACATCGCGCAGACCTTCGTCGTTCTTGATCCGCCGGGCGATGTCGCGCTCGACGCGTCCCAGAAAGGTGCGCAGTTTGCGCAGCGTCTTGTTCGCTCGCTTGAACTGCCTGGCGTGCGCATAGCGCTGATGCGCGATCAGCGCATGCTTGCCGATACGCTCGCAGGATTGCCGCAGCGCCACGCCGTGCTTTTTGGCGTGTCCGTCGTCAGATGGTTTGGGACAGTTTTTAGTTTTTGAAGCGGAGGCTCTGGCTCATCTGGTTGCGGGTTAAATTATGCGGCTTTCAGCTGATGCTGCAAGCGACGATTTTGGATGGTGAGCTTTTTGATCCTTTCCCTTTCTTCAAGAATGGCCTGTCCTCGTCCTAAGTAGACATCGGCCGGCGTGAGGTTGTTCAAGCTCTCATGCAAGCGTTTGTTGTTATAAGTTTCGACGAAGGCGGAGATCTGCTCCTCAAGCTCTCGAGGAAGATAATAATTGTTCAGAAGGATCCGGTTCTTCAACGTCTGATGCCAACGCTCGATCTTCCCCTGTGTCTGGGGATGATACGGCGCGCCACGGATATGCTCGATTTTTCGGTCATCCAGCCATTCCGCGAGGTCCCCCGAGATGTAGGATGCGCCATTATCCGATAACAATCGGGGACGATGGCCAACATTGATCTCGTCCAGTCCGCTTTTGGTAAGCGCTAGATCCAGCGTGTCTGTGACGTCCTGCGCCTTCATCGTTGTGCAGAGCTTCCAGGCGACGATGTAGCGCGAGTAGTCGTCCAAAATCGTCGATAGATAATACCAACCCCAACCCGTGATCTTCAGATAGGTGAAGTCCGTCTGCCATAGCTGGTTTGGCGCCGTCGTCTTTTCCCTGAACTCATCCGCCGCCTTTATCACGATATAGGCGGGGCTGGTGATTAGGTTCTGCGACTTGAGAAGACGATAAACCGATGCTTCCGAGACAAAATAGCGCCTCTCGTCCGTGAACCGAACCGCCAGCTCGCGTGGCGATAGCTCAGGGCAATCCAGCGCCATCTCGATGATCTGCCCCCGTATCTCATCCGGGATGCGGTTCCAGACCCGATCGGGCCGTGATGGACGATCCGCCAGAGCTTCAGGACCGCCGCGCTGATAACGATCATACCAGCGGTAAAAGCTTGAGCGGGCGATGCCCAGAATCTCCAGCGTCCGGCGTGCAGG
>CAIQQQ010000079.1 GCA_903873995.1 uncultured Rhodospirillales bacterium | reverse complement strand
GCCAGGCAGCGGGCCTCGTTGCGGGCAATGACCGTGAGGCAGATCATGGCCGGCCGGCCCGCTCAGGGCTGCCGGTCGCCAGGTGTCGCGCCTGCATCCAGCATCCGTTCCGCGCCGTGCGTCAAGGGTTGAGGGTCCACGCCGTGTTCGAGCCGGTAGGCCCAGGCCAGGACCTCGGCGACGGCCACATAGAGCGCCGAGGGTATGCGCTGATCAAGATCGAAATTCATGAGCGCCGCCACCAGTTCGCGCGATTCGTGTACCGGGATGTCGAACTCCCGTGCCCGGCCGATGATGGCCTCGGCAATCGCGCCCTGGCCGGACGCCACCACCCGGGGCGCACGTCCACCGGCCGCATCGCTCTCATCATAGGATAGTGCGACGGCCCGCGGCAAATGGTCGCGGCGGGAATAGGTCACGGCGACCCCGGCAGCTTGCGGGACGCGGCGACAGCGGGCCCCAGATCGACGGCCGCCAGAGTGAGTCCGCGGGACTGGAGAGCGGCGACGAGGCTTTGCAGGGCGGGGGCAAGGAGCGCAGCCTGTTCACCGGCTATCTGCAGGCCAACCGTGTCGTGCAGCAGGCGGATGCGGGCCTGTACCGTACCGAGGCGGGGCAGGTGCAGGTTCAGGCTCGCCTGGAAAAGATCTGTCGCGGCGGCGGCTTCAGCGTCGGGCCGGCGCTCGGGATCACGGCTGATCTGCAGCTCCACGGGTTGTCCCGGCCATGCGAGGGCCTGCAGGCGCACGAACTGGTTTTGCTGGGCATCGAGCTGGCGGCGGGCGCGGTCTTCCGAGGCCGCTGCGGTGGCGCCGCCATCGACGGGGGGCAATTTGCGAACCTCATCCTGTACCTGGGCGAGGGAACGTTCGCCGCGCAGCCATTGCGCCAAATGTGCTTCCAGGAAGAGTCCGCTATTGTCGACCGCCCGCGCGAGGGACTGGCTCGCTTGAGCGGCGTTGGCACCCGTCATCAAGGGTGCAGCAGAGACGATTGGCAGCTCGGGTTCGGTCAACTCGACCTGGCTGCCGGGCACGCTGCCGGCGTGCGCGCGCGCCTCCTGCACCTGGGCATCCACGGCGGCAACCCGTGCCGCCAGAAAGGGATCCAGCACTCCAGTGGCAGACGGCAGAAGAAGTTCGGGAGTCCCGGTTCCCGCAGCGTTGCCGAGCAGCGATAGCACCGCATCGCGCGCGGCGCCGTTCAGGGAAATGCGGCGGCCATCGAGCAGCAGTTGAACGATGCCATGGTCGGGGGTGACGGCCAGTTGCGCATTGCCACCTGAGGCGGCAATTGCCCTCAGGCTATCGAGAATGGCGCCCGCCGCGCCGGCGCGCTCCAGCGCCGCCAGCAGTGGCCCGGCTGGAACCAGCAGGCGCCCCGGCGACAAAGCCGGGCTCCATTCCGGATGAGGCAGGCGATCGGCGGACAGGCTGGGGATTTCGATCGCCACGAATCACGCCTCCGCTCAGGGGCCGTATTTTCCCGCCACGTGCGAGCCTGCCAGGAAACTTTCCAGGTCGAGCAGCCACGGCTCGGCTCGCATTCGCATCTGGGCATCGTCCTTGAGTATGGTTCGCAGCAGGACCATGCGGCGATCTTTCTCATGGTCGCTCAGTGTATCCGTTGCGGCGGCAAGCTTGAGCGCATCTATCAGTTGCCGGCACTTTCCCTCGATCTGTTCCACCTCGTCCCAGTCGCCGCGGCGCGCAGCATCCAGCATGCTGCGGCTGGCGCTGGCGATATCCTCGTAACGGTTGATGAGCCCGCACGAGGGCGTGTTGCGCCGCTCCGTTGCCGGATCAAACGATTTTCCAGGCATTGCTGCATTGCTCCGAGTGTTGCGATATCGACGTCGAGCTAAACCTGGTAGGCGCTGAGCGCCCGTTGTGCCGGGGGAACCACCGTCTGCGTGCCACGGCTGCCCG
>CAIQQQ010000078.1 GCA_903873995.1 uncultured Rhodospirillales bacterium | reverse complement strand
CGGCGTCAGCGCCTGGCTCATCTGGCCGATCGTCTCAAGCGTCGCATCCGGTGCGTTGGGGGCGATCGTGGCGGCGGCGGCAATCAGCACGGCGGCCATCACGAGTTGCGTCACCACAGCACCCACGGCGGTGTCGATCCGGGCGGCGGTGTAGTGCTCGGGGCGCAGCTTTTTGTCGGCGATGGCGGATTGCTGGTAAAAGATCATCCACGGCATGATCACCGCGCCAATATTGGCCGCGACCAGATAGAGATATTCGGGGTCGCGGATCGGGATCGAGACCGCCTCGCGCGCCATCGTCGCCACATCCGGCCGGGCGGCGAACGCCACGCCGAAAAACGCCAGCTCGAACAGGCCGATCATAATCGCCGCCCGCTCCACGCGGCGATAGCTGCCGGTGACGCCGATGGCGAGCAGCACGGCGGCGGCCATCGGCAACGTGACCCAACGCGAAACGCCATACAACTCGCCCACTCCGGCCACGCCCGAAAATTCGGTCAGCAACGCCCCGGTGGTGGCGACGGCCAGGCCAGCCGCCGAGATCCACGCCCAGATCGGCCCGAACGAATCGCGGATCAGCTCGCCATGCCCGCGCCCGGTGAACACGCCAAGCCGCACCGTCAGCTCCTGCACCATATACAGGATCGGGATCAGCAGAACCTGCACCAGCAACAGCTTGTAGCCGAACTGCACGCCGCTTTGGCCCGCCGTGATCACGCTGCCGACATCGGTGTCGGCCAGCATCACCACGATGCCCGGGCCTGCGACCGCCAGGAAGCGCGACAGGCGAGGGCGTCGTGTGCCCAAGACGACGGAGTCTGGCGAGGCTGGCATTTGGCGGCTCCTGGATGAACGCAACTGCGAAGCATTCTCAACTGAGGGCAGGCTTACACCCCGCAAACGAGGCATGTCAAACCGGCGTCATTGATTTCAAGGCCGGGGTGGCAGAGTAAGGCGTCCGTTTCCACCCGGAGGTTTCATGCCCGTCCTGCGTCTGCACAACAGCCTCACCCGCACGCGCGAGGTGTTCGCGCCGATCGATCCCGGTCACGTGCGGATGTATGTGTGTGGACCGACGGTCTACGACCTCGCCCATGTCGGCAACGCGCGCCCGGTGGTGGTGTTCGATGTGCTGGCGCGGCTTTTGCGCAGGCTCTACCCCAAGGTCACCTACGTGCGGAACATCACTGACGTGGACGACAAGATCAACGCGCGGGCGGCCGCCTCCGGCGAGTCGATCGGGTCGGTGACGGCCCGCACGGCCGCCGATTTCCATGCCGACATGGCGGCGCTCGGCGCCCTGCCACCGGATGTGGAGCCGCGCGCCACCGAGCACATCACCGACATGATCACGATCATCGAGCGCCTGATCCAAAACGGCCACGCCTATGCGGCAGACGGCCATGTGCTGTTCTCGGTCGCAAGCTTCGCCGAATACGGCCACCTCTCCGGCCGCAGCCCGGACGATCTGCTGGCCGGCGCCCGCGTCGAGGTGGCCACCTACAAGGAAAACCCAGGCGATTTCGTGCTGTGGAAGCCCTCGACCGACGATCTGCCGGGCTGGGACAGCCCCTGGGGCCGCGGCCGGCCGGGCTGGCACATCGAATGCTCCGCCATGTCCTGGCGCCATCTCGGCGAGAGCTTCGACATCCATGGCGGCGGCAACGATCTGCTGTTCCCTCATCATGAGAACGAGGTGGCACAGTCACTGTGCTGCTTTCCGGGCAGCACGTTTGCGCGGGTGTGGCTGCATAACGGCATGCTCAACATCAACGGCACCAAGATGAGCAAGTCGCTCGGCAACTTCTTCACCGTGCGCGACGTGCTGGCAAAGGCGCCCGGCGAGGCGATCCGCATGCTGCTGCTACGGGGCCATTACGCCAGCACGGTCGAATTCTCCGAAGACCTGCTGGCCGACTGCAAGCGCGACCTCGATCGCTGGTATCGCGCCCTCGAACGCGCACCGGCGGCCGCAGGCGAGGTGCCCGCCAGCGTGATGGCCCCGCTGTGCGACGACCTCAACACGCCTCTCGCCTTCGCCGGCATGCACGCGCTCGCCGACGCCGCCATGGCCGGGAACACCGAGGCCAGCGCGGGACTGCGCGCGGCCGGCGACCTACTGGGCCTGCTGCAATATGACAGCACCGCCTGGTTTCGCGGCGGGGATGACGCGGCCGAGATCGACGCGCTGGTGCAGGCCCGCATCGACGCGCGCAAGGAACGCAATTTCGCCCGCGCCGACGAGATCCGCGCCGAGCTCGCGGCGCGCGGTCTCGCGCTCGAGGACAAAGGCGGCGCCACGATCTGGCGGCGGGAATGACAGGAAAAGACGGCGGCGCCGATCTGCACCCGATCGGCAACAGCCCGGTTGTCATCCTCGTGCGCCCGCAGCTCGCCGACAACATCGGCGCCGTCGCCCGCGCCATGGCCAATGGCGGGCTCTACCATCTCCGCCTCGTGGCGCCCCGCGACGGCTGGCCGCAGCCCAACGCCTGGCGCAACGCCTCAGGCGCCGATCGCCTCCTGGAGGATGCCACAGTCCACGCAACCGTCGCGGACGCCTGTGCCGACCTGCACCACGTCTTCGCCACCTGTCCGCGCCCGCGCCACATCGTCAAATCCGTGCTCACCGCGCGCGGCGCCGCGGCCGAACTCCGCGCCATCACCGCCCGCGACCTGCGCTGCGGCCTGATGTTCGGCCCCGAACGCGCCGGCCTCGACAACGACGACATGGCCTGCACCGACGCCCTCATCCGCTACCCGCTCAACCCCGGCTTCATGAGCCTCAACCTCGCCCAGGCCGTCATGGTCATGGCCTATGAATGGTGGACCGCCCAGGACCAGACCGTGCCACGCACACTCATGACCAACGAGACGCGGATCGCCAACAAGGCCGAGCTGGAAAACCTGCTCACCCATCTCGTCGACGAGCTCGACCAATGCGGCTTCCTGCAGAACCTGCCCAAGCGCCCCGGCATGGTCCGCAACATCCGTCATTTCTTCCAGCGCGGCGAAGCCACCGAGCAGGAGCTGCGCACCTTCCACGGCATCGTCACCGAACTGAGCCGCGGACGCCGGCTGCGCGGGCGCGAGCGCTGACGGCTTCATCCCCCCATCTTGCCGGTCCGCCCCCTGCGTTGCATGGTCGCTAAAACCGAGGACGTGCCAAGAATGACCGCTTCCCGCTTTGCCAGCCTCACGCCCATGCTGGCACCGCGCTCCGTCGCCATCCTCGGCGCCTCGTCAGACCCCACGCGCATCGGCGGCCGCCCCATCGCCACCATGCTGGCGCGCGGCTTTCAGGGCCGCATCTTCCCGGTCAACCCCAACCGCGCCGAGATCCAGGGCCTCCCCGCCTACGCCACGCTGGCGGACCTCCCTGAACGGCCAGACGTCGCGGTCGTCGCCGTATCCCCCATGCAGGCCGTCACAGCGATCGATGAACTCGGCGCCATGGGCGTCAAGGCCGTGATCATGTTCACCGCCGGCTTCGCCGAGATCGATCCGGACGGCACCGGCCCCGAAACCGCGATGCAGGACCGTATGGTCGCCAGCGCCAAGGCCCACGGCATGCGCCTGCTGGGCCCCAACTGCCTCGGCGTGTTCAACGACCATATCGGCTTTTACGCCACCTTCTCCGCCTCCACCGAGGCCGGCTGGCCGCCCCGCGGCCGTATCGGCATCGCAAGCCAGTCCGGGGCCTACGGCTCGCACCTCTTCTCCGTCACCCGCAACCGCGGCATCGGCACGCCCATGATGGTGACAACCGGCAACGAGGCTGATGTCACCATCGGAGACGTCATCGGCTGGATGGCCGAAGACCCCGAGACAGACGTCATCGCCGCCTACGCCGAGGGCATCCGCCACGCCGACAGCTTCCTCGCCGCCCTCGCCGCCGCCAGGTCCACGCGCAAGCCTGTCATCATGATGAAGGTCGGCGCCAGCGCCATCGGCCGAGGTGCTGCCCGCTCCCACACCGCCTCCCTCACCGGAGACGACGCGGTGACGGACGCCGTGCTCAAGGAATTCGGCGTCGTCCGCGCCCGCACGACGGACGAGATGGTGGACATCGCCACCACGGCCACCCGCCGCATCTACCCCGTGGGCAACACCCTGGGCCTGATCACCCTCTCCGGCGGCGCCGGCGTCTTGGTGAGTGACGTGGCGGAAACCCTCAACTTCCCCCTCCCGCCGATGCCCGAGGCGTCGCAGGCCATGCTGAAATCCCTGGTCCCGTTCTGCGCCCCCCGCAACCCGGTGGACTGCACCGCCCAGGTGTTCAACGACCTCACCTTGATCGGTCGCTTCACCGAAAGCATGGTCGCCGATGGCGGTTACACCTCCGTCCTGGCCTTCTTCACCCAAGCCGGCGGCGCCCCCTCGATGGCCACTGGCATCCGCCGCGAGCTCGCCGCCGTCCGCGCCCGCCATCCCGACCGGCTCTACATGATGTCGGTGGTCGCCGACCCCGACGTGGCACAGGAATATGAGCGCGACGGTTTCGTGGTGATGGAAGATCCCAGCCGCGCCGTGATCGCGCTGCACGCCATGGGCCGCTTCGGCGAGGCCTTCGCAGCGCCCCCGTCCAGCACCCCGCCAGACGTCCCGCACATCGCCCTGCCAAAGGAAACGCCCAACGAGGCGGAGGCCAAGCGCATCCTGTCCGAAGCCGGCATCGTCACCGTGCCCGAAGCCGCCTGCGCCACCGTGGAGCAGGCCCTGGAAGCCGCCGCAAGTTTTGGCTTCCCCGTGGTCATGAAAATCCTCTCGCCGGATATCCTCCACAAATCCGAGATCGGCGGCGTCCTCATCGGCATCTCCACCGAAACGGCCGTGCGCGAAGGCTTCGTCACCCTGCTATCGCGCGCCCCCGCCGGCGCCCGCATCGAAGGCGTGCTCGTCGCCAAACAGATCAGCGGCGTTGAATGCATCCTGGGCATCGCGCGAGATCCCGTCTTCGGCCCGGTCGCAGCCTTCGGCCTCGGCGGCATCTTCGTCGAGATCCTGAAAGACGTCGTCGTCCGCCGCTGCCCCTTCGGCGTCGTGGAGGCGGAGCAGATGATCCGCTCCATCAAGGGCGCCCCCCTGCTGCTCGGCGCCCGCGGCCGCCCGCCGGTGGACATCGCAGCCCTCGCCACCATGCTCGCCCGCCTCTCGGTCTTCGCCCACCAGTCAGGCCCCGCGCTCCAGTCGATCGACCTCAACCCGGTCTTCGCCACCCCGGAAGGCGCCTTCGCCGCGGACGCCGTGCTGGAGATCGCCGATGCCGGTTGAGTACGACACGCTGCGCCACTTCCCGATCCCGGATGTCCGCCAGACCGTGACGGCGCGCGACTGCATCCTCTACGCCCTGTCCATAGGCCTCGGCACCGACCCGATGAACCCCGACGAGCTCGATTTCGTCGACCAGCACCGCACCCTGCGCGCCATGCCCGCCATGGCCGTGGTCCTCGCCCATCCCGGCTTCTGGCTCGCCGACCCAGCGACCGGTGTGGACGCCGTGCGCCTCGTCCACGGCGAACAGGGCATCGTCTGGCACGCGCCTTTGCCCACAGAAGGCGAGATCATCGGCCACACCGAGGTCACCGGCCTGGTGGACAAGGGCCCGGGCAAGGGCGCGCTGCTCTACACCGAAAAGACCCTCACCAACGCCGCAACCGGCCATCTCCTCGCCACCTGCTCAGCCACCGTGTTCCTCCGCGCCGATGGTGGCTTCGGCGGCCCGCCAGGCCCGATCCGCCCGGCAGCGCCCGCCCCCGAAGGCACCCCGGACCACGTGATCGACCTGCCGACCCGCCCCGAGCAGGCGCTGTATTACCGCCTCAACGGCGATGACAACCCGCTCCACGCCGACCCCTCGGTGGCGGCAGCCGCCGGCTTCCCCCGCCCCATCCTGCACGGCCTCTGCACCCTTGGCGTCGTCACCCACGCGCTTTTGCGCGCGCGCTGCGGCTACGACCCGGCCCATCTCCAATCGCTTGACCTGCGCTTCTCCGCCCCCGTCTACCCCGGCGAGACCATCCGCACCGAAATCTGGGCCGATGGCGGTTTCCGCGCCCGCGTGCTGGAACGAGACATCATCGTCGTCAACAACGGACGGGTCCGCCTCTCATGATCGACAAGCGCGTGCATTCAATGGCCGAGGCGATGGCCGGCATCAACGATGGTGACACCATCCTGCTCGGCGGCTTCGGCTCCGTCGGCCAGCCGGACGCCCTGCT
>CAIQQQ010000077.1 GCA_903873995.1 uncultured Rhodospirillales bacterium | reverse complement strand
TGTCGTGCTCGCCGGGCTGCCTGTTCCAGTCGAGGAACAGCGCCGTCACCGCGCGCAGAACGGCGCCGGAGGCGTGCCAGAAACCGGGGGCCTGGGCGTCCTCGCCGGCGTTGGCGAAACTCTGCCCGGTCAGCAGCCCGCGGCCGCTGAGCGCGAAATCCAGGATGCCGCAGATCTCCTCGCGCGCTGGATGCACCACGATCGCGGTCAGCGCATAGGCGCAGGCGGCGCCGAAGCCCGCCCTGTCGCGCACGCCCAGCGCGTCGGCGCGGGCATGGCCGAGCGCTGCCACGCAGCGTGCGAGGCTTTGCGGGTTGTGCGGCGCGGGGCCAGACAGCGCCAGACCGTCCAGCCAGCCGAGCACAGGGTCGGCGCCCTCACACGGGTCAGCCCCCGGGGCGAGCCGCAGGGCGAAGCGCGTGATGGGCAGATCGATCGTCGTCGCATCGGCCAGCGGATCGGGCAGGGTGGTCGCCAGATGACGCCAGAGCGCGGTAAACGCCGCGCGGGCCGGCCGGAGATCCGGCTGCAGCACGATGTCCGGCCGCAATCCGTCGCGCAGCGTGATGCGGCAGGGCAGACCAACCAGGTCGCGCAGGGCGGATGGCAGCGTCACCTCGACGCTGCCGCTGCCGTTGCCGGAGGATCGTATCTGCCTGACGCCAAGGTCCATCAACCGCTCCCGTCCGCGGGCCCTCAGCAGGCAGCGCGTCTAGCAGTTGATCTAGCAGCGACGTCTTAACGAGCTGTGAAGACCGTCGCGCAGGCGATAAGACCGCCGATCAGGCGACCTTGCCGTAAAATGTCGCGTGGTCCCGGTCGTCCAGCATCGGCCAGCGGCCATGGGCGTTCAGCGTCTCCACCCCTCGCGCGGTGACGGACATCAGCAACCCGCCATCATACAGCGGCACGAGGTTCTCGATGAAACCGCAGCGCTCCAGATGGCGCAGCGCCGTGCCCAGCATCTGAGAGCTCGCATCAAGGCCGGACCGCCGGAGTGCGGCACTCAGATCCGCCTGGCGCCGCTTGCTGCGAACCGCCATCAGGGCCAGCGCGGTCAGCAGCCGATCGGCCAACGACGCAGGGCCAGACGCATCGCTTGTCACATCGCCCGTCATGTCGCCCGCCACATCATCAGGAGCATCGTGGGTGCGGGAGGGCTGGCGATCCTGCTGAAGCTCCGATCGTGTGCCAGCGCGCATCAACTGGGACCGCCCGCCGTCCTGAATCACCGGGTCTTGCACGTCGCTGCTGTGCTCGCCTGTCTGGCGCGCAGTCTCGATCTCCAAATAGTTCATCAACATCGCGGGTATCCTTGATAAAAGGTCCAGGCATCGTTGCGATCAAGTTGCGGGCCAGGCGTCCCGGGGTGCCGTCTTTCAGCGATCGGGGAGCACACGGCGAATGGCCGTGGTTTCGGAAGCGATTGGCAGCAATCAATTCTTCAGGAACACGGCCTTACCGACACCATTCCGTTAATTGAGATGTGTTGTATCTGCATCTTTTAAACCAGTCAGGGATGTTACGTAGAGTGATGTGAACGTGAAGCGTAATCACGTGAAAATGCGTGTCGGGCAGCAGCGGAAACGAGATGGCTTCATCACGTTGGGGCAGGGCGGGAATCACGGTTTTTCACGTGCTTCCACACACCCACGTCTGCACGTCTCGGCCCGGCGATCCCGCCAGGCGTTCGATCGCGGTGAGTTGGGTCGGTCTTACGATGAGGATGCCGAAGCGGAGCGGATGCCCGCGGCGATGGCGACGCGAACCGCCTCGGCCAGGCTGCGGCAGCCCAGCTTCTCCATCAGGTTGGCGCGATGGATCTCCACGGTGCGCGGGCTGATGCCCAGATCATGCGCAATCACCTTGTTGGGCCGTCCCTCCACCAACCTTATCAGAACGTCGCGCTCCCGGGGCGTCAGGCTTGCGACGCGCTGGGCCGCCGCATCGGCATGCGCCAGGGTCTGTCGGGTGTCGGCCATCCGCGACAGCGCCGTGGTGACGGCGTTGATCAGATCCTCAACGGAATAGGGCTTTTCGATGAAATCCACCGCGCCGGCCTTCATCGCGCGCACCGCAAGACCGACATCGGCATGGCCGGTCACCACGATCACAGGCAGCCGAGACCCCCGCGCCGCAAGCTCCAGCTGCAGGGCCAGCCCGTCCATCCCAGGCATGCGGATATCGATCACCAGGCAGCCGGGCCGCAACCCGTCGAGCCGCGACAGAAGCTCCTCCGCCGACGCATGGGTCTGCGCCTCCAGGCCGCAGGACGCCAGCAGCATCGAGGCGGAACGCCGCACCGCCTCGTCGTCGTCCACCACATGCACAAGCAGCGGAAGGGGCACACCGGCATCGGGCAAAACCGTCAGGTCAGCATCCATTCCGGCTCTCCGGCGGGTTGCGGGATCGGCAGCGAGATGTGGAACATCGAGCCGCGGTCTGCGGCATCGGATGCATCGCGTTCATGGACCAGCTGGCCGCCATGGCCCTGGATGATGGTGTGGCAGATCACGAGGCCGATCCCCATGCCGGTGGGCTTCGTGCTGACGAAGGGTTGAAACAGGCGCTCGGCGATCTCAGGCGGGATGCCGGGGCCATTGTCGGAGATCGTGATGGTCATGGATCGGCCGTCCGGCTCGGCCACCGCGATCACGATCTCGCCATCATGGCCCGGCATGCCCAGCGGGCCCAGCAGTCCGCCTGCATCGCGCGCACCATGCGACACCATCGCCTCGGCCGCGTTGCGCATGAGGTTCAGCAGCACCTGCTGGATCTGCGTGCGGTCCGCAAGAACAATGGAATGCCCGCCCGGCGCCGCTGGCGAGAGCGCCACGCGCAGGAACACATGGTCCGGCAGACCATCCCTGCGGGCGAGGTCGCACGCGTCATCGATGAGGCCGCCGACCTCCTCCGGCTCAAGCTCTGCCTCGCCACGCCCAACAAAGTCGCGCAGCCGGCGCACGATGGAACCCGCCCGCAGCAGCTGCCGGGCGGAATCGGCCACGGCTTCGCGCGCGGCTGCGATCTGCGCCGGCCTGCCGCCCTGCAGAGGTCCCACAGCGACGCCAAGCCCCTTGTCCAGCAGCCTGCCGGAGGCGTTGAGATAGTTGGTGGCGGCCGCCAGCGGCTGATTCAGCTCATGGGCCAATCCGCTGGCCATCGCTCCCATCGCGCTGAGCCGCGTGGCACGCAACAGATCGGCCTGCAGCATGCGCAGCCGTGCCTCCGCCGCGCGCCGGTCCGTCACGTCGCGCGACACCGTGACAACGCCCACCACCTGCCCGGCCGCGTCCTTCCAGGGCGTTGTGGTGATCCAGCGCCATTGCGCCGTGCCGTCGTCTCGCGGCACCTCCATCTCAAAGCTCGTCATCCGTCCGGTCGACAGCACGGCCCGGTCTATCGCCTCGATCCGGCCGGCCGCATCGGCCGGCAGCAGCTCTGCCGAACTCCGGCCGAGCACCTGCCACTCGTCAAGCGGCGGCTCGCTCGCCGTGAGCAGCGCGCGGTTGACCAGAACGCAGCGCAGATCGAGGTCCTTCACCACGATGTGCTCCGCGGTGGCGTTCACCACGGAGGCCAGCAGCTCATGGCCCGTGCGCGCCTCGCGCAGCGCCATGCGCTCGGCAGCACCCCGCCTGCGCAGCACCGCGTCCGCCCGCGCCATGGCCAGCCGCAGCGCCTCGAATTCCATGACCGTGGATGGCCGCGACTGGTCGGGCGGCCGGTCACCGCCGATCGCCACGGCCCGGGCCTGCGCGGTCAGCAGCCGCAGCGGGCCGGCCAGGCGCGATCCCAGCAGCCACGCCAGAACCAGGCTCACGCAGCCTGCGGCGATCCCCGCCAGAAGGCCATTCAGCTGCGGCGCCGCCAGATCGGGGGAGATGGCCGCCGCGTCCTCGCCGTAAACAACCTGCCAGCCAGGCGTCCGTTCGATAGCAGCGCGCGACACCAGCCGCAGACGTCCCGCGATCAGCACCGGCAAGGGCCGATCCCCAGCAGATCCGTCCCCCTGGCCCGCGCCTGCCAGAAGCCGTGTCGTCTCCGGATCGAACGGCGGCACGGAGGCGATCAGCCGCCCCGCGCGATCCACAACGGCCGCAAGCCGGCCCGGCTGTCCGATCGACGGCGCCAGGACATCGGCGAGCCGGGAACGGGTCAGCATCGTGGCAAGCCACGCGGCTGGCCTGCCGTCCAGCAGGACCGGAACCGCCAGGATCGCCCGCCCGGTCACACGCGGATTGTCGCCCGGAATGTCGGTAATCATCCTAGCGGGGATGGGCGGCAGGATCTCGGGGAAGGTCTTGGTCAGCGCCAGAGGCTGCGCGCCGCCGGGGTCCGGCATGGTTTCGGCAAGGAGCGCCCCGGCGGGGCTGTAGATCCCGATGCGCGCGCCGAACTGCGCAGCAACGCTGCGTGCCGCCATGGACAGGCGATAGCCGTTCGGTTCAACAGGCAGCGAGCTTGCAAGACCCATCAGAACCAGTTCGACCAGCCCGCTTTCCCGATCCACGGCACGGGCGAGGTTGCCGGAGGTCTCACGCAGCCGCTGCTCCGCCATGTCCCGGCTGCGCCGTGCGGCCGCGGCGCCGGTGGCAACGGTGGTGGCCAGGGATGGCAGAAGCGCGACTAGCACGACGAGCACAACATGCGAGCGCAGCGTCCGGACCGGCAGGTCCAGGCCTGCCAGCCATCTGTTGATGCGGCGCCACGGCATGGTCGATGCCATTCCTTTACCGATCGGGATTGCAGGCGTTGTGAGGCGGTCCGGCTCAAGGTCATGCGGCCGGGCCGCGTTGAGCCTAGCGCAAGAGACGCCCCTGTCAGATACGCGCTTTCACGTAGACGGGGCGGGTGTTGCAACTTATCGCAAAATGCGACGCGCAATGCGTCCAGACCTCGGCACACGGCTTGCTGTTCATCACTCAGACCGCCGATCCCGGGCGGTCAGGGCCAGAACGGACCGGTTCTGCCACTTTATTGCTGGAGCTGAAAATGCAAGACGCGAAATCCGTTGCCAAGCCGATCTCCTTCTTCTCGCGCTTTCGTGATACGTCAACGATCGTGTCGATCGTGGTGCTGATCGCCGTGTGGGCGATCCTGCAGTAATCGTTCGCAATAACGATCTGCCAGTAACAGTTTGGCGTTTCCCGTTTGACGGGTCGGGGCCAGTGGCCCCGACCCACAGCTTGGCGACCGCCTGGCCATCGTTTGGTCGCGGCGCGGTTTGTGTCTGTCAAAACCATGCGCCACCCCATATCCTCGCCACCACCAGAAACGCGAACGATTGTGGGAGATCCAACGAAATGACAGCGACCCAGGCCGCGACAGCCCCGGCATCCCTGACGCCGGAGCCCCGTCCCCCAGCAAGGGGGCGGCTGTTCTTCGCAAATCCCGGTCCGACCAACATCCCAGACAGCGTCCTTCGCGCCGTGTCTCAGGCCTCCGTGGACTTCATGAGCACCGACTTCCTCAGGGTCTATGATTCCTGCATGGAAGGCGTGAAGCGCGTTCTCAAGACGACGCAGCACGTGTTCTTCTACACCGCCTCCGGCCATGGTGCCTGGGAGGCCTCGCTCGTCAACGTGCTGTCGCCTGGCGACACGATCCTCATCATCGAGACCGGCTATTTCTCCCTGGGCTGGACGCAGATGGCCGAGGCGCTCGGCGTCAAGGTCGAGACCGTGAAGGCGGACTGGCGCATGGGTGCCGACATGGGCGCCATCGCGCAGGCCCTTGCCGCCGATCCCGAGCATCGCATCAAGGCGATCGGCGCCGTGCACAACGAAACCGCGACCGGCTCGGTGCTGCCGCTCGCGGAACTGCGCGCGGTGATGGATGCGGCCGGCCATCCGGCGCTTCTGATGGCCGATACCATCTCCTCGCTGGGATCGTTCGATTTCCGCATGGACGAATGGGGCATCGATATTGTCGTCGGCGGGTCCCAGAAGGGCCTGATGCTGCCAACGGGCATGAGCTTCACCGGCGTGTCGGACAAAGCCCTGGCGGTGCACAAGACCTCGACCATGCCAAAGCATTATCTCGACTGGAGCGCCATGATGGGGCGCCGCCACAAGAGCTTTATCGGCACGGTGCCGACCACGCTGTTCTATGGCCTCGCCGAATCGCTCCGCCTGCTGGAGGACGAGACGTTGGACCATGTTTTCGCGCGCCATCATCGCCTCGCCGAGGCGGTGCGCGCCGCGGTGCGCGTGTGGTCGGCCAATAACGGGCCGCAGTTGTTCAACCTCAACCCGTCCCGCTACTCCGATTCGGTGACCGCGATCCTGATGCCGGAGGGCCACAACGCCGAGGCGGTGCGCAAGATCCTGCTGGAGCGGTTCAACGTATCGGTCGGCGGCGGGCTGGGGCCGCTGGGCGGCAAGGTGTTCCGCATCGGCCATCTGGGCGATCTCAACGAGCCGATGATCCTGGGCACGCTCGCCAGCGTCGAGATGGCGCTGGAACTCGCCGGGGTTCCGCACGGCAAGGGCGGCGTGGACGCCGCGATGGCCTCGCTGGTCGCGAACTGACCCCTCCGGGCCTGATCAGTCGGATGCCAGCCTCGCCGCCTGCATGGGCGCGGCCAGGCGGGTGAGCTGTCCGATACCGTCGAGGCCGTCCAGGTTCAGGACGGCCTCGGCGAGCCGGCTGGCGCGTTCGCTGCCGAGCACGCCGTCTGCCAGACCTGAGAATTTGGCGCGCAACTCCTGATCGGACAGGAAGTTGTCGGGCTCGCCCTTCGGAACCGCCACGAAGCGCTCGAACATCTGACCGCGCGCGGCAATCGTGATGCGGCCGGACATGTTGGCGGGGAATTGCGCCTCCACCATCGCGTCATGCACGCAGCTGACCTTGGGCAACAGCGCGCGGATCGTGTTGTCATGCAGCAGGCGATACGAATCCCATCCCATGTCCCCCGTCACCAGCGCACACGCCAACACGAACGGGCCACTGAACTGCCCGTCCACCACGTTCTGCGGGTTGGCGCGTTTCGCCGCCGGCTCGCCCACCAGCAGCAGCCCAGCCTCGGACAGACCATAGGTGATGTGCTCGATCTCGTAGGGGCCGAGCTGGTGCTCGGCCCGCAACGAAAGGACAGCATCGATCCCGGCATGGCCGTAGCGGCAGGACGGATACGGCTCCACGGCAGTGTTCATCAGCTCGAACACCGTGCCCAGATCGGCGGTCAGGCGTGCGGGCTCCGGATCCGGCGCGTAGGCGCGCAGGAAGCCGAGGCGGCCTTCCAGCGGTTCGGCCGCGCCCTTGAAACCCTCGCGTGCCAGCGTGGCCGCCGTGAGGCCCGCCATCGCCGCCCAGCCGACCTGGAAGCGCTTGGTCCAGGCGCCGTTGGACAGGAACTGCAGGCTGCCCGCGGTCTGCGACAGCGCGATCCCCATGGCGGACGCGGTGGTCTCAGCGGACAGCCCCATGGCGCGGCAGGCGGCCACGGCCGCGCCGAACGCACCGCAGGTCGCGGTGGGATGAAAGCCGCGCCGGTAATGTGCGCCCGCCGGCAAAGCGAGCGCGATCCGGCACGTGACCTCGTAGCCGGCCACGATCGCCGCCAGCACATCGGCACCCGAAGCACCCGCCATCTCGCCCGCCGCCAGTGCTGCCGGGATCACGGG
>CAIQQQ010000076.1 GCA_903873995.1 uncultured Rhodospirillales bacterium | reverse complement strand
CGACGCTGGCCAGCGACTATGCCGACCTCATCGCCGCGCGCGCCGCGATTTGCGCGCGCATGAACGAGGCGACCCAGGATTTCGACGCGCTGGTGATGCCCACCTGCCCCCTGATCCCCCCGCCGATCGCGGAGCTGAATCCGGTGGAAGACTACAACCGGATCAACATGCTGCAGCTCCGCAACACCGCACTGGGCAACATGCTGGACCGCTGCGCGATCAGCCTTCCGTGCCACTGGGCGGGCGAGGCGCCGGTGGGCCTGATGCTGATGGGCGAGACGATGGGGGATGCCAAGCTGTTTCGCATCGCCGCCAGTGTCGAGGCCGTTCTGGCCAGGTGACGTGTTCGCTTCGTGATGCGCAGATCGCTTATGCGGCGCCCGGTTCCGTGCCTTTCTGAGCGGCCGTCACATAAGCGCGCAGCACCGCGTTCATCTTCGTCTGATACCCCGGCCCCTGCTGCTTGAACCAGTCGATCACATCCTGGTCGATCCGGATCGACATCAGCTTCTTCTCAATGGGATTCATCAGCACCGCGTCTTTGTACCAATCGCGCGGCACGTCCTTCCAATCGGGATCGGAAGCGATATTCGCCTCAAGCTCCTCCTCGGTCATCGCCCGAATGCGCGCCCAATCGGTCTGGCTTTCGCCGCGCTCGCGCATCTCATTCAGCTCAGTGGCTGTGTAACGAACGATATTTCCGTTTTTCTCCATCTCGCGCACTTCTCATCGAAACAACCGGCACCTTGCGACCGTGAACGCAGCGTAACCGCCTTAGCGATCCGCTTTGTAAATACGTTTGTAGCTACACACACCCCAAACTTCAAGCATTTCCCCCCACCTTGCCTCGCAACGAATCCCGCACAACACTGCCGACCTGAACTCCGGAGTCGCCCATGGCCCTGCACCACGTCCCCGCCACACCGTCCACCGTCCGCTGGGGCACCTTCGATCCCAGCTACCCGCCGGTGCTGACGGTCAACTCAGGCGACACCGTGGTGCTCGAATGCGTCTCCGGCGGACCGGACGCGATGCCGCCCGCCGGCTCCGGCCTCGCCATCCCCAAGGCGCTCGCCGCCATCCACGCAGCCAACCTGCCGCGTGCCGGCGGCCACATCATCACCGGCCCCGTCGCCGTCGCCGGCGCCGAACCCGGCGACATGCTGGAAGTGAAGATCGAGAAGATCGAATTCGGCTGTGACTGGGGCTTCTGCGGCTTCCGCCCGCTCGCCGGAACCCTGCCGGAGGATTTCCCCGAGCGCTTTCTCACCCACATCACGGTGGACAAGGATCGCCGCGTCGGCCGCATGCCGTATGGCCTCGAACTCCCGCTGTCCCCGTTCTTCGGCGTGATGGGCGTGGCGCCCAAGCCCAGCTATGGGCCCATCTCCACCGTTCAGCCGCGCGAGCACGGCGGCAACCTCGACAACAAGGAACTCGGCGAAGGTGCCACCCTGTTCCTGCCGGTCTGGGCGACCGGCGCACTCTTCTCCGCCGGTGACGGCCACGGCGTGCAGGGTGACGGCGAGGTTTGCATCAACGCGCTGGAGATCTGCCTCACCGGCACCTTCACCCTGACGCTCCACAAGCAACAGGGCGGCACCCCGGCCCTCACCTACCCGCGTGGCGAGACACCAACTCACTACATCACCATGGGCATGAACGAGGATCTCGACCTCGCCATGAAGCAGGCGCTGCGCCAGATGATCGCGTTGATCACGGCGCGCTCCAACCTGTCACGTGAGGAGGCCTACCAGTTTTGCTCGCTGGCGGTGGATTTCCACGTCACCCAGACCGTGAACGGCGAGAAGGGCGTGCATGGCATGCTGCGGAAGGGTCTACTCTTCTAGCAAGCCAATCCGTCACCTATAGGCCCCAATATCTTGGGGTGGATCGGTAAGTTGTCCACAAGTTTCTGCGTCTGCCCCCCTCGTTCTGGTTGAGCCGGAGCTCTGGTCGGGCTACCGTATCTTGTGTCCACAGGACGGAAGGGGCCAAGATATGGACTGGAACGACGAGAGCATCGCGCGCCTGCGTGGGCTGTGGAGCGAAGGCCACTCCACTGCCGAGATCGGGCGCCGGATGGGAGTCTCCAAGAACGCGGTGGTCGGCAAGGCACACCGGCTGAACCTTCCCGCCCGCCCGTCGCCGATCCGCAGGGACGCCACCCAGGGCGCGGCCCCCCGCCCCCCCGCGCCACGCCGCGTCACCGGCCCCACCCTTCCGCCGCTGGCCGCCAGCCTGGAGCCGGTGCGCATGCCCGCCGCTCCGGTGATGGCCGCCGCACCGCCGCCGGCCTTCGTACCGGCGCAGCGGGCAGCAGCACAGCGCATTGAGGAACCATCGCCGAGGCCGCAGCCGGCTCCTGCGCCAGTCTTGCGCGCCGTCGCACCCACCCGAAGCCGCATCTCCAACTGCTGCTGGCCGATCGGCGAGCCTGGCACCAAAAGCTTCCGCTTCTGTGACAGCGAGGCGGTGACGGGAAAACCCTATTGTGGGGAACACGCCCAACTTGCCTACGTGAAGGTCCGCGACCGGCGCGACGAGGCCGCGGCCTGACGCCTGCCACCCCACCGGCGCGTGCCCAGCCAGATTTGCAAATGGCGCGGGCAGGACGCAGGGTTTTCAGCGTCTTGCTGCCCTGCAGCAACAATCTGCCTTCGTCCTTGATCTGGACGAACGCCTCCTGTAGCCCACATCCCGCAATGCAGCGGGCGTTCAGTCCCTGCGAACCAGCGGATCGGATCGGGTGATGAACCAAATGTTGCGGCGCGCGGCCGCCTGTCTCTTCACTGTCACCGCGGCGCCGTTCGCTTTAGCGTCGGCAGCCTCAGCTCAGACGCCGCAACCCTGGCAGATGGGCATGCAGCCGGCCGCAAGCCCCGTGTCCGCGTCGATCCACGAGTTGAATGACCTCGTTCTCTACATCATCACCGCCATCGTCATCTTCGTTGCCGGCCTGCTCGCCTGGGTCGCCTATCGCTACAGCGCCAAGCGCAACCCGACGCCGAGCCGTTTCAGCCACAACACCGCCATCGAGATCGCGTGGACGCTGATCCCCGTGCTCATCCTCGTGGTGATCGCCATCCCGAGCTTCCGCCTGGTCTACCTGGAAGATCGCACCCGCGAGGCGGACATCACCATCAAGGCTACCGGGCACCAATGGTACTGGGAGTTCGACTACGCCGACACGGCCAAGATCAACTTCATCAGCCGCCTGCTCGCCGATGAGGACCGCAAGCCCGGCGATCTGCGTCTGCTCGATGTGGACAACCAGCTCGTCGTGCCCGCCGGCAAGAACGTGCGCGTGCTCACCACCAGCGGGGACGTGATCCACAGCTTCTTTATCCCCAGCCTCGGCGTGCAGCGCTACGCCATCCCCGGCCGCACCATCGAGACCTGGTTTCGCGTGGACAAGCCAGGCACCTATTACGGCGAGTGCAACCAGATCTGCGGCGTTCAGCATTCAGGAATGCCCATTGTGGTAAAGGCTCTGCCGGAGGCCGAGTTCCAGGCCTGGCTCGTCACCGCCAAGACCAAGTTTGCCAGCGAGGCGCCAGCCGCGTCGAAGCTGGCCTTCGCATCCGCCCAGATCCTGCGCTGATCGCGCGACCGAAATCCTGCGCTGATCGCGCGACAAGGAGAGACCCCATGAGTGCGGCGACCGACACCCACCACGATCACGACTCGCACGATCACAAGATCGGCTTCGTGCAGCGCTGGCTGATGAGCACCAACCACAAGGACATCGGATCGCTTTATCTGATGTTCGCGATCGTGGCCGGCATCGTCGGCGGCGCACTGTCCATCTACATGCGCATGCAGCTGATGTATCCGGGCCAGCATCTGGTCTCCGGCGGCCAGGCCTGGAACACCATCGTCACGGCCCATGGTCTCGTGATGATCTTCTTCGTCGTGATGCCCGCCATGATCGGCGGCTTTGGCAACTGGTTCGTCCCGCTGATGATCGGCGCGCCCGATATGGCGTTCCCCCGCCTCAACAACATCAGCTTCTGGCTGCTGGTGCCGGCCTTCATCCTGGTGATGATGGGCCTGTTCAGCGGCGATGGCGCAGGCTCCGGCTGGACGCTGTATCCGCCGCTGTCCAACAGCACCTACCAGCCGGGCCCGGCGATGGACTACACGCTGTTCGCGCTGCATCTGGCCGGCATCTCGTCGCTACTGGGTGCGATCAACTTCATCACCACCATCTTCAACATGCGCGCCCCGGGCATGACCTTGCACAAGATGCCGCTGTTCGTGTGGTCGATGCTGGTGACGGCGTTCCTGCTGCTGCTGGCCGTGCCGGTGCTCGCCGGTGCCATCACCATGCTGATCACCGACCGCAACTTCGGCACCTCGTTCTTCGACCCCGGCAAGGGTGGCGATCCGGTGTTGTTCCAGCATCTGTTCTGGTTCTTCGGCCACCCGGAAGTCTACATCATGATCCTGCCCGGCTTCGGTATGATCAGCCACATCATCAGCACCTTCTCCAAGAAGCCGGTGTTCGGCTATCTGGGCATGGACTACGCGATGGTCGCCATCGGCGTGGTGGGCTTCGTGGTGTGGG
>CAIQQQ010000075.1 GCA_903873995.1 uncultured Rhodospirillales bacterium | reverse complement strand
GCAACCCAGTCGGTCTCGGCAGACCTTCCGGCGCACGACGTGAAGGTGGCCGGACAGGCCAGCCGCCTGTTTGCCAAAGTGATCGGGCCGGCTTTGGCCGATGCATTGAAAAGCGTTCTCTATCAAGGACTTGATCTTGACGGCCCGAAACTGCTCTGGCAGCCTTTGCGCAGTCAGTGATAGGGATACGGGCGTGACGAAGTCTGAGCTGATCGCCGAACTCTCGGCTGCCAACCCGCATCTGCTGGCGCGGGACGTCGAGACGATCGTGGCCACCATCTTCAACGAGATCACCCAGGCGCTGAGCCGCGGCGCGCGGGTCGAGCTGCGTGGCTTCGGCGCCTTCACCACCAAGAAGCGGGACGCACGCACCGGGCGCAATCCGCGCACCGGCGAGGCTGTCCCCGTCGATGAAAAAGTCGTACCCTTCTTTAAAGCTGGCAAGGAGCTGCGCGAGCGCGTGAATCGCGGCAAGGCAGCCTGAGCCGTCATCCATCTCGGGGGATTTGATCATGTTGCGCGCTCTGTTCTTCGCCCCTTTGCTGTTCATCCTGATCCTGTTCGCGCTGTCCAACCCGCAGACCGTGCGGCTGGGGATGTGGCCCACCGACATCACCGTCGATCTGCCACTGTCCATCACGGTGCTGATCGCCATGGCGGTCTCGTTCGTGACGGGCGCGCTGCTCTTGTGGATTTCGGTGCTTGGCGCGCGCATGCGGGCCCGCCGTGCCGAGGCGCAGGCCCGCGCGCTGCAGGCCGAAGTCGCCGACCTCAAGACGCGGCTGACCCGCATGGCCACGGCGCAGGCTCCCGGCACCACGATCACAATGCCGGGATCGGCCGTGCTGGCGACCGCCGGCCGGTCATGACCGCCGGGCTCATCGCAGCACTCGACACCACCGAGAGCGAGACCGCGCTCGCCTGGGCCCGCGCGGTGCGGCCGTATTGCGGCATGGTGAAGCTCGGGCTCGAATATTTCCTGGCCAACGGCGCAGCCGGCATGAAGCTGTTCGACGGCACGCCGGTGTTCCTCGACCTCAAGCTGCACGACATTCCCAACACCGTGGCCGGCGCCGTGCGCGCCGTACTGGATCTGCGCCCCGCCATGCTGACGCTCCATGCCGCCGGCGGCGCCCTGATGATCGAGGCCGCGCGGACGGCCGCCGAGCAGGCAGGTGAGGCGCGGCCGTTGCTGCTCGCCGTCACCGTGCTGACCAGCCTGGACGGCGAGGCGTTGCACGCCACCGGGGTCGCCGGCGGCGCCCGCCAGCAGGTGCTGCGCCTTGCCCGCCTTGCCATGGCTGCGGGCGCGGACGGTCTGGTGTGCAGCCCGCTGGAGGTCGCCATGCTGCGCGACGCGCTGGGGGCGGACCCTGTGCTGGTGGTGCCCGGCATCCGCCCGGCCGGCAGCGATTCCGGCGGCCAGGCGCGGGTGATGACGCCGCGTGAGGCGTCTGACGCCGGGGCGGACTGGCTGGTGGTCGGCCGACCCATCACGCAGTCGCTCAACCCCGGCCACGCCGCAGAGGCGATTGCAGCCGAGCTCGCCGCGTGACACCTCTCCCCCGTGTTGGGGTCAAGATCTGCGGGATCAACACGCCGGACGCGTTCGATGCCGTGGTGGAAGCCGGGGCTGACTGGCTCGCCTTCAACTTCTTCGAGCGGTCTCCCCGGTATGTGACCGCAATTCAGGCCGCCGCCCTGTCCGCACGCCATGACGGTGGGCCGCAACGCGTGGGCCTGTTCGTGGCACCCTCCGACGATGACATCGTCCGTGTGCTGGACGCAACAAGGCTCGACATCCTGCAGCTTTACGCGCCCGCGCCCCGCGTGGCCGCGCTTCGCGCCCGCTTCGCCCTGCCGGTCTGGCGCCCCCTTGGCGTGTCCGCCACGGCCGACCTGCCGCCTGCCGCAGACGGCGCCGACGCCCTGCTGATCGAGGCCAAGGCGCCGCCCGGCGCCACCCGCCCTGGCGGCAACGCCGCCATTTTCAACTGGGACCTGCTGGCCGGCTGGCAGCCGGCCTATCCGTGGCTGCTGGCTGGCGGGCTCACGCCCTTGAACGTCGCCGAGGCGATCCGCCGCACCGGCGCACCGGGCGTGGACGTGGCCTCCGGCGTTGAAAGCGCTCCCGGCGTGAAGGATCCGGCCTTGATCCACGCCTTCGTCCAGGCGAGCCGCGCTTCGTAGAGGGGCAGCCATGCGCCTTGCCCCGTTTCGCGCGGGGCCGAGCGGGTCAATGAATCAGTCCTCTCTCAGGGACCCGTCCGATCCCCACCCTAAGCCCCTCCCTCCGGCTGCAGCTGATGTTCGCGTTTCTGTGCCTGGTCTGGGGCTCCACCTGGATCGCCATGAAATCGGGCACCGCAATCGTGCCACCCGGCCTGTTCGCCGGGCTGCGTTGGACCCTGGCCGGCGCCATCATGCTCGGAGCCCTTCGGGTGCGCGGCCCGTTGCGCCTGCCGTGGCGGATGTGGAAGCGGATCCTGATCGTCGCCGTGCTGCTGATCACGGTGAACCAGCTGCTGATGATGTACAGCCTTCGCCTGGTCGGCAGCGGGCTCGGCGCCGTGGTGAACTGCGCCCTCAGCCCATTGTCCTTCCTTGTCTTCGGCGTCGCCATGGGCCAGGACAAGATCACGCGCCGCATTCTCGCTGCCATGGCGCTGGGCGTGGCCGGCATCCTGGTGCTGTTCGGTCCCGCCGCCCTGGCCGGCCGGCTCGACGGCGCGGCGCTGACCGGAACCATCGGCATCGTGCTGGGAACCCTGGTCTACTCCCTCGGCTCGGTGCTCGCCCGCCCGGCCATGGCCAATATCTCACCTTTGCTCTTGGCCGGCCTGATCAACGCGATCGGCGGCGTTATGCTCCTGGTCGGCGCCCTGGTGTTCGAGCCAGGCGCATGGGCCGCCACCGACCTTCGGTGGGGGGCCACCGCGTGGATCTCCTTTGCCTTCCTGCTCGGCCCCGCCGCCCTGGTCGCATCCACCGTGTTCTTCTTCCTGGTGCGCGACTGGGGCCCCACCAAGGCCGGCAGCTACGCCTTCATCTCCCCCATCATCGCCGTGCTGCTGGGCGTGTGGATCTCCGGCGAAACCCTGCATCCGGTGGATGCGGTCGGCATGGCCATGATGCTGGGCGGAGCCGCGGTGGCACTGCGGCGAGGGACGTGATCCTGGCCAGCACGGCCAGCGCGCCGCCTGTTGCGCTGAGTGCCCCGGTGTTGCTGCTGTTCGGGCGGTAGCTCGGAACCCGCTTTGGTGGCGCCACGTGACGACGGCCGGCGGCGGCCATCGCTCTGTGTAGCTTCCGATCCTGCTCCCACGCTGCGCCTTGCGCCATGAGCGGCGCTCACTCATCGCACCGCCCGCATGAATGCCGATGGCCACAACATAGCATCGACGATCGGCACGGCATTGGCGCGGATCAAGGCCAGACCGCATGCATTCCTCTGTTGCCTCGACGTCAGGCAATGCCGTGCCCGCCCGGCCATCCGGCACCGTTGTCGCGATTCGTGGCAGCGTCGTCGATGTTCGCTTCGAGGGCGCGTTGCCGCCGATCTACTCGGTTCTGCGCAGCGGCGCGGACCAGGCGATCGTGATCGAAGTGCTTGCGCAACGCGACGCACGTCATGTTCGCGGCATTGCACTGACACCGACGCACGGGCTGGCCCGGGGCATGGCGGTGATCGATACCGGTGGGCCGTTGGAGGCGCCGGTCGGGGAAGCGATCCTGTCTCGGATGTTCGATGTGTTCGGCCACGTGATCGACCATCGACCACCCCTGACCGATGTCGTCTGGCGATCCGTGCACCAGCCACCGCCGCCGCTGGGTCGGCGCTCCACGAAATCGGAGATCTTCGAGACGGGCATCAAGGTCATCGATGTGCTGATGCCGCTCGAACGCGGCGGCAAGGCGGGCCTGTTTGGCGGCGCCGGCGTGGGCAAGACGGTGCTGCTGACCGAGATGATCCATAACATGATCGGGCATCACAACGGGATCAGCATCTTTTGCGGCATCGGCGAGCGCTGCCGCGAAGGGGCGGAGCTCTACGACGAGATGAAGACCGCCGGCGTGCTGGAGAACATGGTAATGGTGTTCGGCCAGATGAACGAGCCGCCGGGCGCCCGTTTCCGGGTCGGCCATGTGGCGCTGACGATGGCGGAGTATTTCCGCGACGACCGGCACCGCGACGTGCTGTTGCTGATCGACAACATCTTCCGCTTCATCCAGGCCGGCATGGAGGTGTCGGGTCTGCTGGGGCAGATGCCGTCACGCCTCGGCTACCAGCCGACGATGGGCACCGAGCTGTCGGGCCTGGAAGAGCGCATCGCCGACACCGATGCCGGCGCCATCACATCGATCCAGGCGGTTTATGTGCCGGCCGACGATTTCACCGATCCCGCGGCGGTGCACACGTTCTCCCATCTCTCAGCATCGGTCGTGCTGTCGCGCAAGCGCGCGGGCGAGGGGCTTTATCCCGCAGTCGATCCGCTGCTCTCCAGCTCCACCATGGCATCGCCCGGCATCGTCGGCGCCCGGCATTACGCCCTGGCGCAGGAGATCAGGCGGACATTGGCGCAATATGCCGATCTCAAGGACATCATCGCCATGCTCGGGCTCGAGCAGCTGTCGCCGGAGGACCGCCGCGTGGTGGACCGCGCGCGGCGGCTGGAGCGGTTCCTCACGCAGCCGTTCTTCACCACCGAGGCGTTCACCGGATTGAAAGGGCGGCTGGTCAGCCTGGAAGATGCGCTGCAGGGCTGCGAGGCCATTTTGCACGATGCGTTCCAGGACGTGCCGGAAAGTGCGCTCTACATGAT
>CAIQQQ010000074.1 GCA_903873995.1 uncultured Rhodospirillales bacterium | reverse complement strand
CGAGTTCTATTCCGTGGCATTGGGGCTGCTGCTGGTCGTCTATATCGCGAGCCGGGTGATTGTGCGGTCCCAGCTTGGCCTCGTTCTGGCCGGCATGCGGCAGAACGAAGAGCGGCTGGCGTTCTTCGGCTACCGCGTGCAGGTGTTCAAGGCGCTGATCTTCACCTTCGCCGGCAGCATCGCGGGCCTGTCGGGCGCGCTGTACAGCTATCATCAAGGGTTCACCGGTCCCACCAATCTGGGGCCCGGCCTGTCCACAACCGCCGTGATCTACTGTCTGTTCGGCGGTAGCGGCACCCTGATCGGCCCGGTGCTCGGCACGGTCGCCATCGAGCTGCTGAGTTACGTGCTGGCCGATACCGACGCCATCAAGCAGTACTGGACGGTCATTCTCGGCATCGTTCTGCTGGTGGTGGTGATGTTCCAGCCGACGGGGCTTTTGGGCCTCGTGGTGTCATCGCGCGAGCGCATCGGCTCGTTTGGCCGGCGGGGAGCGCGCTGATGGCACTGCTGGAAGTGACCGCCGTCACCAAGGTGTATGGCCTGCTGCGGGCGCTCGATGGCGTCGATCTCAAGGTGGAGGCCGGCACGTTCCACGGGCTGATCGGGCCGAACGGCTCGGGTAAGAGCACGCTTTTGAAATCCATCGCCGGCGCGCATTTCGCCACCACCGGCACGGTGCGTTTCGACGGGACGGACATTACCAACGCGCCGCCTTACCAGCGCTCGCGCCTGGGGCTCAGCCTGAAGTTCCAGATCACCGCGGTGCTCGGCGAGCTGTCGGTTTACGACAACGTGCTGCTGGCGCTGCAATCCACTGAGAACCGTTTTGCCCTGCTTGCCAGCCGCTCGCGCGCGCGGCTGCACGACGAGGTGATGCACGCGCTGGAACGCTTCAAGCTCGCCGATCGCGCCGACGATCTGGCGGCCGCGCTCAGCCATGGCGAGCAGCAATGGCTCGAGATTGCCATGGCACTGGCGCCGCGGCCCAAGCTGCTGCTGCTCGATGAGCCCACCGGCGGCATGAGCCCCGAGGAGCGCCGGATCACTGGCGAGCTGCTGGCGCCGATCAAGAGCGAATGCGCACTGATCATCGTCGAGCATGATCTCGATTTCATCAAGAACATCTGCGACCGGCTGACCGTGCTCGACCAGGGCCGCGTCCTCGGTGACGGCAGCGTGGCGGATATCGAGCGCGATGCGCGTGTGCAGGAGATCTATACCAGCCGTGTCTGATGTCATCACATCCCCCTTGCTGGAGACGCGCAACCTTAATGCCGGCTATGGCCGCAGCCAGGTGCTGTTCGATCTCTCCATCGCCATTCCCCCGACTGGCGCCGTGGCCATCCTGGGCCGCAACGGCGCGGGCAAGACGACGCTGCTCAAGACGCTGGCCGGTGAGATCAAACCGATGTCGGGCCATATCATGCTGGCGGGGCAGGATGTCACCGACAGCACGCCGGAGCGGCGGGCGCGGGGGGGCATCGGCCATGTGCCGCAGGAACACGCCATCTTCGCCAAGATGACGGTGCGCGAGAACCTGCTGCTCGGCGGCGGCGGGTCGCCGGACAAGCGGGCGGTCGATGAGATGCTGGAATTCTTCCCCAAGCTCGGTAAGCGTCTGGGCCAGACGGCGGCGACCCTGTCCGGTGGCGAGCGCAAGATGCTGGCGATCAGCCGCGCGCTGCTGGGCCGCCCCAAGGTGATCATGCTGGACGAGCCCACCGAGGGCGTGTGGATCGGCGTGATCGAGGAGATCGCCGACCGGCTCGCCGAGCTTGCCACCCGCATGAGCGTCATCCTGGTCGAGCAACATGTCGAACTCGCGCTGCGGGTGGCCGACACCGCCTATGTCATCGATCGCGGCACGATCGCCCTGTCAGGCCCGGCCGCCCATGTGCGCGACGATCCCGCCCTGCTTCGCTACCTCGCCCCCTAATCCAGCAGAAGGGAAAGCCCCATGGCCGTTCAGGTTCCAACGCCGCGCCAACTGGCGGAGGTCGCAGCGGAGATCGGCCTTGATCTCACGCAAGACGACGTTGCTTCGTTCATCGGGCTGATCGCGCCGTCGATCGCCGCCTACAACCTGATCGATGCGATGCCGGACAATCTGCCGCAGGTGCGCTATCCGCGCACGCCAGGCTATCGCCCGACCGGGCAGGAGAACGCCCGCAACGCCTGGTACATCAAGACGACCGTCGAGGGCGCGGCCGAGGGCAGGCTCAAGGGCCGCACGATCGTGCTCAAGGACAACATCATGCTGGCCGGCGTACGGATGATGAACGGAGCCGCCACACTCGAAGGCTATATGCCTGACATCGACGCGACAGTGGTGGAGCGCATCCTCGACGCTGGCGGGACGATCATCGGCAAGGCCCATTGCGAGAGCTTCTGCCTGTCTGGCAGCAGCCATACCAACGCCACCGGGCCGGTACACAACCCTTACAAGATGGGCACTTCCGCCGGCGGCTCGTCCTCCGGCAGCGCGGTGCTGGTGGCAGTCGGCGAGGCGGACATGGCGCTGGGTGGCGACCAGGGTGGCTCGATCCGCATGCCGGCCAGCTTCTGCGGCATCTACGGCATGAAGGCGACGCATGGCCTCGTGCCCTATACCGGGATCATGCCGATCGAGATCACGGTCGATCACGTGGGGCCGATGACGCGCAATGTTGCGGACAACGCTCTGTTGCTGGAGGTGCTGGCGGGGCCGGATGGGTATGACCCGCGGCAGTACAACGTGCAGACACAGCCGTATTCGGCCCTGCTGGAAGGCGGTGTGGCCGGAATGCGCATCGGCGTCGTTACCGAGGGCTTCCGGCAGCCCAACGCCGAGGCGGAGGTCAATGCGAGCGTGCACGCCGCCGCCGCCCGTCTCGCATCGCTCGGCGCTGTGGTGGAGGAGGTCTCGATCCCCATGCATCTGCTGGGTGGCGCGCTCTGGACCCCGATCGGCGTCGAAGGCCTCACGCAGACCATGATGCACGGCGACGGCTATGGCGTGAGCCGGCCGGACCTCTATGTCACCAGCCTGATGGATTTCCATCGCAACTGGCGCACCCGCGCCAACGAGATGAGCGAGACCACCAAGCTTTTCACCCTGCTTGGAACCTATATTCGCAAGCATCACGGCAGCCGTTACTACGGCAAGGCCACCAACATCACCCGCCTGCTGCGGGCCGCATATGACGCGGCACTTGCGCAGTACGATCTGCTGCTGATGCCGACCACGCCGATCAAGGCCGCCGCCTTCCCGCCGCGCGGTGCCCCGCGCGAGCAGATCATCGACCACGCGCTCAACATGATCAGCAACACCGCCCCGTTCGACATCACCCATCACCCGGCGATGGCGATCCCCTGCGGCATGTCGGACGGCCTGCCGCTGTCGATGATGCTGATCGGCAAGCATTGGGACGAGGCCACGATCTACCGCGCCGCTTACGCCTTCGAGCAGTCCGGCGACTGGACAACTTTCTAGGAGCATACCGATGGATCTGGGTCTGTCCGGCCTCAAGGCCGTCATCACCGGGGGCACCAAGGGCATCGGCCGATCGGTGGCCGAGCATTTTGCGGCCGAGGGCGCGAATGTGGCGATCTGCGCGCGCAACGCGGCCGAGGTGGCCGAGGCCGTGACGGCGCTGTCCGCAACCGGCGTCAAGGCCAGCGGCCGCGCGGTGGATGTGTCGGACGGTCCGGCGCTCACGGCGTGGATCGGCGACGTCGCGGCCGAATTGGGCGGGATCGACATCGTGGTGGCCAATGTCTCGGCCTTGTCGATCGGCCAGGACGAGGCATCCTGGAAGGCCGAGTTCGAGACCGACATGATGGGCACCGTGCGCGCGGTGAACGCGGCGATGCCATATCTCGAGCAATCGAAGGCGGCGGCCATCGTCATCATCGCCTCGGTGTCCGGCCGCGAGGTAGATTTTGCCGCAGGACCGTACGGCGTGTTCAAGGCGGCGCTGATCCACTACTCGAAGGGATTGAGCAACCAGCTGATCTCCAAGGGCATCCGCGCCGCCCT
>CAIQQQ010000073.1 GCA_903873995.1 uncultured Rhodospirillales bacterium | reverse complement strand
GGTTGGAGATGGACACCATCAGGTTTTGTACCAGCGTCGTGAATGGCGTGAGGGAGGCCGGCTGTGGCGGTTCCTCCACTGACTTCGGTGCGGGTGCAGCGTCGGAAGGCAAGGTCGCCACCCCCGCATCCCGCCCGCCGACCAGGCGGCGACGCCAGGGATAGGCACTTGGTAAATCAGCCGCGTTTTCCACGCCAATCACGCTGAGCCCGCGGCTTTCGAGCTCGGCAAGGAGCGTGTCCGAAGCCGGATCGTCCGTGTTCAGGGCCGCGAAATCGACGATGACCGGACGGGTCTCGAAGAAGCCAGGCGAGCGAAACATCTCAGCGTCCAGCGCGCTGAGCCACAGCGGCAGTGGCGGTTCGGGGGCCAAGACGAAGGCCAGGAAGGATCGGCCTCGGACTCGCACCTGCATGCGGGGGATGATCTCGTTCGGCATAGACGGAACCTGACTCCGCGCTTCCGGGGAGTCAAAGGCCAATGCGAGTCGGGCCCCAAGATGTTGTGGACAACTCTCATCCGACCTCAACCGATGGTATTGCTAGCCGATGGGTCCTGACCGGCTTGGGCGTGTGTCAAAACTGGGCCAAAGCGGCCAGGGCCAGGGCCAAGGCAACCGCCGTCCAGCCGAACCGGGCGACATCGGCTGCGGGCGAGAACTTCGCGCGCGGCCCCGCCGCGGCTGTTCACGCGGCAAGCGATCGCCCTGGCAGATTCCCCGGCCATTCGGTGCAACGAGATGATCTCATCACCGAAAGACCACATCGTTACATATCCATATGGATGCGAGAGTCGATTTTTTTATTCCGGCAACAGCTCAACCCAACTCCAGCTAGACGACCAGTCACGTCGTTGTATATGGACAACCATTTATGATGCGCCATACGATCTGTCGGCTTGGAGAGGGAAGGGGCCAGTAAGTTGCCGTCCAAACTTCACAACGACTGGGTTTCCAGCGCGCTGGGGGTCGATCCGGGCAGCTACGATCAGGCGGGGCAGGCAACGGACCTGCAGAGCGCACCCACAGCGGCACCCACACCGGCTCAGGCACCGGCACCGGCACCGGCGACAGAGGATGGCGCGCCCCCACCACAATCAACCGCCGCCCCAGCCAGCCTGGGACCGATGACGCCGGACTGCAAGGCGAAGCCGAACGAGGTGGACGGCCCTGAGAACCATGTACTTTGCAGCACCCACGGCCATGTGCTCGACACCGATGCGAAGATGATCATAGCGGCCTCGGTGGCAGATTACGACGCGATGTTCCCGGTGCCGCGGCCAGCGCTTGGAGACTGCAGCGGGGTTACGGGCAAGATGCCGCACGCGCCGACGCATATTCAGGTTTGCGCGGCCCATGGTCATGTGCTGGACGTTTCCAACCCCAAAAAGCTGATGATCGTGGCGAACACGGCCGCGATGTACGGCCGGAAACAAGTCTCAGGCGGGCACGCGCCTCAACCTCAACCGCAGCCTCAACCTCAACCTCAACCTCAACCTCAACCGCAGCCGCAGCCGCAGCCGCAGCCCCAACCGCAGCCCGGTCCGGACCCGTTCCCGCCGGGCATGTTCGGGCACAGCATCTCGGCCAAGCAGCTCGACGAGCTTGCCGGACTTCTCAAGGAACTGCGGGTGATGGTGCATTTCGCCCAGGACGACGACGCAACCCTGCGGGCCGACCTCAAGAGCCGGAAGATCGACGAGACGCGGATGGACGACGTTGCCGCCCGCCTGCAAGGCGCGCTCAAGAGCGTGAACCAGGAGGCGCTGAAAACTCTGCGCAACGCGAAGTCGATCCTGGATGAGGCGGCCGACGGCATGGAAGAGACCCGGATCGAGCTGGACGACGCCAGCGCCCGGCTGCACGCGCTCAAAACCCTTATGGAACTGCCGGAGCAGCACACCACGAAGGATCAGCTCGCCGAGATCGACAAGCTCGTCGACGGCTATGACTTCATGGTGAACTCGGTCAAGGCCATGCTTGACTTCGTCAGTTCGCCCGACCCGGTGGGCATGGCGCAGGGCCTGCTCGAGATCGCCGGCGCGGATGCGATCAAGGGAACACTGAAGGACAAGCTGCAGAAAGTGATGAATATTCAGACGCAGTTGGTGAAGGATGTGGGCGACGTCATCGACGGGCTGCACGCATTCAGCCAGGAGGAGGCAAAATCCGAAGGCGCGCGGCAGCAGGCGCTGCGCACGCTCGCGTCACAGCGAAGCAACCACTACCAGAAAGCCCTCCAGAACTTCGTCCACGACCTCAACAGCCTGCCGCCGCAACCGGGCCAGCAGATCTCTCCGGATGTGAAGGGCGTGATGGACACCTATAGCCAGGTGATCAAGCTGGACGCGAAGATGCGGGACCTCATGACGGTCCTGCAGAACAGCAAGACCCTGAACGACAAGGACCTGATGGATGCGCTGAACCCGCTCGGCACGTTCGATCCGGAGCTCACGCAGCACGTCCATCAGCTCGTGCCCACGGGCGTGGTCTACAATGTGGCGCCTCTCAACAACCTGTTCATCCTGCCGTCCTCCATGGATCAGGCGGCGCTGGAAAAGCTGCCGGGCCAGATCGAGGACGTGATGTCCATCAAACCGTTTGCCGTCCGGGTGGCCCGGGAAGCGCAAGATTGGGAGAGCGCGATGGATTCAGGGTTCGCGCCTGGCCCTGAGTAGGGGCGCGAAAGGATGGTAGCGGTGGACGGATTTGAACCGCCGACCAAGGGATTATGATTCCCCTGCTCTACCGCTGAGCTACACCGCCATCCGCCTCGAAACTAGCACGGCTTCGAGGGAGCGGCGACATAGCGCCCCCGGCATGGCAGGTCAACCGGTCTGAGCCCCTCTCAGACGGTCTTGCGGATGAAGCCGCCGCCCAGCACGCGGTCTCCGTCGTAGAACACGCAGGCCTGGCCGGGGGCGGCGCGGCCTTGCGTCTCCAGCCGCACCGCGACACCGATGTCACTCGGCAGCACCCGCGCCGGCCGGGGCGCCTCGCCCGAGCGCAGCTTGACAGTGCAGGCTCCGTCCTTGGGTTCGATGAGCCAGTTCACGTCGCGCAGGTGCAGCACCTCGCTGCCGCCCGCCTCAGGGCCGACCACAACGCGGCGGCCGGCGCCGTCCAGACCGATCACCACGCGGCGCACGCCGTCGCGCGCGATGTCGCCGAGGCGCTTGGCCTGGCCCACGGTGTAGCGCGCGATGCCGTCATGCCGGCCCAGCACCGTGCCGTCCTCGGCCACGATGTCACCTGGCGCCAGCGCGTCCGGCCGGAGCTTGCCCACCACATCGGCGTAGCTGCCCTGCGGCACGAAGCAGATGTCCTGGCTATCGGGCTTGGCTGCAACATCAAGGCCCATGCGCCTGGCCTCTTCGCGCACAGCGTCCTTGCTCTCAAAGCCACCCAGCGGGAACAGGCAGCGCTCGAGCTGGGCCTTTGTGGTGGCAAACAGGAACCAGCTCTGGTCTCGCGAGGCATCGGCGGCGCGGTGCAGCTCGGGGCCGGCCGCCCCTTCGATGCGGCGGACGTAATGGCCGGTGGCCAGCCGCTCGGCACCCAGATCGGCCGCGAGCTCGACGAGATCGGTGAACTTGACGCTCTGGTTGCATGAGATGCAGGGCACCGGGGTCTCGCCCGCCGCATAGGAATCGGCAAACGGGCGGATCACGGCGGCGCGGAACCGGGCCTCGGCGTCGATCACGTAATGCGGGATGCCGAGGCGGCCGGCCACGCGCCGCGCGTCATCGATATCCTGCCCGGCGCAGCACGCACCCTTGCGGCCGATTGCGGCGCCGTGGTCGTAAAGCTGGAGCGTGACCCCGATCACCTCGTGGCCCTGCGCATGCAGAAGCCCCGCCACCACGCTGCTGTCCACGCCGCCGGACATGGCGACCAGGATGCGCATCGGTGTGCGTCAGCCGCCCGACGCGTTGCGGGTGGCGGCCGGCAGGCGGACCTTGAGGCCGTCGAGCTCCTGGGTGATCACCAGCTGGCAGCCCAGGCGCGAGGTCTTTTCCAGGCCAAAGGCAAGATCCAGCATGTCCTCCTCGTCCTCGGAGGCCTTCTTGAGGCGGCCGGCCCAGTCGGGGTCGACAATGACATGGCATGTCGAGCAGGCGAGCGAGCCTTCGCAGGCGCCTTCGATATCGACGCCGTGCTTGTGAGCAACCTCCAGCACCGACAGGCCGATCGGGGCGGTGACTTCGCGTTCGGTTCCGTCACGCAGGACGAAAATCATGGACGGCATGGGTTCAGGCCTGTGAATGAACGAGGGAGGCTGCAAAGCCCTGTGCTGCGGCGTCGATCTCGGCGCGGCTGGTAAAGCGTCCGATGCCGACGCGCAAGGTGCGAGACGCTTCTGCCTCGCCAAGTCCCATGGCGCGCAGGACATAGGATGGCTCGACGGCGGCGGATGAGCAGGCGGAGCCGGTGGAGACGCAGATATCGGGGTTGGCCGCCATCAGTGCCGCGGCCGTGCCGTGCGGGAAGGTGAGGTTGAGATTGCCTGCGATGCGCTGCGTGGGGTGGCCGTTGAGTGCCAGGCCGGGGAAGGTGTTGGACAAGGCGGCCCAGAGCCGGTCTCGCAGCGCGGCGATGCGCGCGTTGTCCTCTGCCATCTCCGCGGATGCGATGCGGCACGCCTCACCCAGCCCCACGACCAGCGGCGTGGGCAGGGTGCCCGAGCGCAGGCCGCGCTCCTGGCTGCCGCCCGAGAACAGCGCGGCCACGCGCGCCCGCGGCCGGCGGCGCACATACAGCGCGACCACGCCCTTGGGGCCGTAAACCTTGTGGCCGCTGATCGACAGCAGGTCGATGCCCACATCCAGATCGATCGCGATCTTGCCCACGGCCTGCGCGGCATCGACATGCAGCAACGCGCCGGCCTGCTTCACGATCGGGCCGATCGTGGCCAGATTCTGGATCACGCCGGTCTCGTTGTTCACCGCCATCACACTGACCAGCAGGGTCGGCACGGCCAGCGCCTCGCGCAGCACGTCCGGATCGAGCGTGCCGTCGCGCCGGACCGGGAGGACCACCGGGTCGAACCCGTCCTCGGCGAGATCGGCCACGCTTTCCAGGACGCATTTGTGCTCGGTGGCGAGCGTGATCACCCGCAGCCTGGGATCGGCGACCCGGCGGGCGTGGCGGGCGGCGCCTTTGATGGCGATGTTGTTGCTTTCGGTGGCGCCGGAGGTGAACACGATCTCGCGGCCGTCCGCCCCGATGAGCGCCGCCACCTGCGCCCGGGCCGTCTCAACGGCAGCCTCGGCCTGCCGTCCCATCGCGTGCTCGGCGGAATGGGGGTTGGCGAAATTCTCGGTGAACCACGGCAGCATCGCAGCCAAGACGCGCGGGTCGCACGGCGTTGTCGCCTGGTTGTCGAGATAGATCGGACGGTTCACTGGCATCTGTGTGACATGGGGTCAGGACACGCGGCGCGAAAGGCGCGAGGCCATCTGCGTGTATGCTGCTTCGAAGGCGGAGACATGCGTCTGCGTTGCGTTCCAGGGCAGCGAGACGCGGATGGCGCAGCCGGCCAGGTCGTGAAGGCCCATCGCGTCGAGCACATGCGAGCGCGTGACCTTGCCGGAGCTGCAGGCGGCGCCGGCCGAGACGCGCACGCCGGCGAGATCAAGGGTCATCACCTGGCGGTGGGCGTCCACACCCGGCAATGCAAGGCAGGCGGTGTTGGGCAGGCGCGCGGCACCCTCCCCCACTATGATGGCCCCGCAGGAGCGGGCGACCGCCTCGATCGCCCGCCGCAGCGCCATGTGGTCGACGTGCTGTGCGGTGATGGCGGCGCCGAGGCCCGCGATGGCGGGCAGGGACGGTGTGCCGCCACGCCAGCCGCGCTCCTGCCCGCCGCCCGCGATCAGCGGCGATGGAGGGATCCGCGGCGCCACAACCAGGGCTCCGGCGCCCTGGACGCCGCCGAGCTTGTGGCCGGAGATGGCAAGGCTGTCCGCCCCGAGCGCTGCGAAATCGACCGGGATGCGGCCCATCGCCTGTGCTGCGTCCACATGCAGCAGCGCGCCGGCCGCACGGCCCAGGGCTGAGGCCTCGGCCACCGGCTGGATCGTGCCGGTCTCGTTGTTGGCGAGCATCAGGCAGACCAGAGCGGGCGGGCCGTCCAGCAGGCGGCGCAGGGCGTCCAGATCGGCGCGTCCGCTCGTGTCCACCGGCAGGATCGCAGCGTGCGGGGCCGCCGCCCGCACGGCGTCATGCTCGGTGGCGCCGATGATCAGCCGCCGCCCGGCGCCGAGCGCGTGGATCGCGAGGGCATCGGCCTCGGTGCCGCCGGAGGTGAACACGATCTCGGCCGACTCCGCGCCCACGGCGCGTGCCACAGCTGCACGCGCCTGTTCGAGGATGTGCCGGGCCGCCTGGCCGTCGCGGTGGATCGAAGAGGGATTGGCCCCGAGATCCAGCGCGTCCAACACCGCCGCCCGCGCTTGCGGGCGCACCGGCTCGGAGGCGTTGGCGTCCAGATAGACGCTGTCACCCATGAAGGCGGGTCATTCGCCCGCGGTCTGGCGCGCCATTCGCGCCACACGTGCCTCGAGTTCGGTGAGCTCGGCGCGCAGGCTTTCGAGGTCATGCAGCAAGGGGTCGAGATCGCAGTCGGTCGGCGTGCCGTAGGCGTCAAAGCGCGGCCGGCGGCCAGCCTTGCGATCCACCGAACGATCCACCGGACGGGCCGGAATGCCGACCACAGTCGTGTCGGCGGGAACGGGCGCCACCACCACGGCGTTGGCGCCGATGCGCGCGTTGTCGCCGATTGTGATGGCGCCCAGCACCTTGGCGCCGGCGCCCACGATCACGTTGTTGCCGATCGTGGGATGGCGCTTGCCACGCGCCGCGGAGGTGCCGCCCAGTGTCACCTGGTGGTAAAGATAGACATCGTCGCCCAGCTCCGCGGTCTCGCCGATCACCACGCCCATGCCGTGGTCGATGATCAGGCGGCGGCCGATGGTGGCGCCGGGATGGATCTCGATTCCGGTCAATACGCGACCGACATGGGAGGTGAAGCGGCCGCCCAGGATGAAGCCGCGCACCCATAGCGCGCGGGCCAGGCGATGAAACAGGACCGCGTGCAGCCCGGGATAGCACAGCAGGACCTCGAGCATGGACCGCGCCGCCGGGTCCCGCTCACGATACGCCCGGACCGTTTCACGCAAAAACACCAGGGCCATACGACATTTCCGTTAACAAAAAGCGCACGGTCACATAGGGTGGCGACGCCTTCAACATATGGGGATTGAGGGACCGGTCAGAAAGAGGCTGCCACGTCACGCCATCGCTTCAGGGACGATGATCGTTATACCGGGATCGTTATACCGGGATCGTTATGCCGGGATCGTTATG
>CAIQQQ010000072.1 GCA_903873995.1 uncultured Rhodospirillales bacterium | reverse complement strand
TTTGCGCTGGATCGCGGCCAACGCGGCGCGGTTCGGTGGCAACGCCGAGCGGATCACCCTCTCCGGCCACTCCAGCGGCGCCCATCTCGCCGCCGTGATGCTCACCACCGACTGGGCCGCCGGTGGCCTGCCGGCCGATCTCATCAAGCACGGCCTTTTGATGAGCGGCATCTACGATCTCCACCCGGTCATGCTGTCGTCTCGGCGCACCTACGTGAAGCTCTCACCTGACGAAGTCACAGCCCTCAGCCCGATCCGCCATCTCGACCGCATCACCTGCCCGGTGCATGTCGCGTGGGGCGATCTGGAGAGCCCGGAGTTCAAGCGCCAGAACATGCTGATGGCCGAAGTCCTGGCCGGCATGGGGCGGCTCGCCGGGCGATCCGTCCTGTTCAACCACAACCATTTCGAGGTGCCGGAACAGCTCAACCGCCCCGACAGCCAACTGGGCCGGGTGGCGCTGAAGGCGATGGGGCTGGGGTGAGCCGGCTTGCCGCCGCTCACCCCCAAATGTGATGGCGGGGTCCGTGCCTTTGCGCTCAGAAGGCCATCCTCGCGCCACGTTCGGCGTGCTTTTGGTCAACAGGTTGCAATGGAGAGCCTCGCATGACCGAGATCGAAATGAACCGCAAGATGGATGAGCTGGATCGGTTGCTCAACGATCCGGACGTGGCCATGGAACCGGCGCGGGTCTGGTCGCTTCTGGCCGAGCTGTCGCAGCCAGGCGCGGACACGTCCGGCCGCGAGGTCCAGACCCTGTCCTGATCAGGCAGCGTCGAGGCTGTCCCACGCGGGGGCGAAGCCGGGGTTCACGAAGCGCTGGTCCTTCGGCAGGGCCGCGATCACCGCACGGTCGGCATCGTCAAGCGTGATGTCAAGTGCGCCAAGATTGGCCAACTGGCTTTCGGCGCGTGAAGCCTTGGGAATGGCGGCGACCCCGTCCTGATCGAGCAGCCATTTCAGCGCCACCTGCGCTGTGGACGCGCCATGCTTTTCCGCCACCGCGGCCAGGGCCGGGTGATCCGCCAGGCGGCCTTGTGCCAGCGGGCAATAGGCAACGACCGCAAGGCCCAGCGAGCGCGTGTAGGCCACCAGCTTCCGCTGGTTGATCAGCACATGGTACTCGAACTGGTGAGCTGCGATCGGGGCACCCATCACCTCCACGGCCTCGCGCAGCAACGCGGTTGGGAAGTTGCACACGCCAATCGCGCGGATCAGGCCCTCTTCCTTGAAGCGCACCATCTGCGCCAGGCTCGCGCCAAGATCCATGGCAGCGGACGGCCAATGGATCATGTAGAGATCGACATAGGGCGTGCGCAGCTTGCCAAGACTGGTCTCGAGTGCCCGGCGCATGGCGTCCGGCGCCAGGTTCTGCCACCACACCTTGGTGGTCAGATGGATGTCCGCGCGGGCGACCGAGGTCGCGGCCAATGCAGCGCCGACGGCCTCCTCGTTGCCATACATCTCAGCCGTGTCCAGATGGCGGTAGCCCCGCTCCAGCGCGCCTTCGACGCCGCGGACGCACTCATCGCCCTGCATCCGGTAGGTGCCGAGCCCAAGCTTTGCCATGTGCATTCCACCAGCCGTGATCATGCGTCCGTTCCCATCAACGTGTTGCCGGAAGGATTGGGGGCTTCGCGCGAGAAGCGCAACCCGTTCCTAGTGACGTGAATCAGAAATACGCAGGGCGAATTTAAGAT
>CAIQQQ010000071.1 GCA_903873995.1 uncultured Rhodospirillales bacterium | reverse complement strand
GCCCTGGCCTTCCTTCCCCTCAACACCCCCAACAAGGAGACGAACCAATGAAGCTTTACACATCCGTGGGACCCAACCCGCGCACCGTCCGCCTGTTCATGGCTGAGCGCGGTGCTGCCGCCGAGCTCGTCAAGGTCGATATCCGCGGCGGCGAGAACCGCCAGGAGGCTTATCTCCAGCGCAACCCCGCCGGCCAGACCCCGGCGCTGGAGCTGGAGGACGGAAACGTCATCACCGAGATCACCGCGATGTGCGAATACATCGACGAGATCACCCCGGGCCCATCCCTCATCGGCGCCACGCCCGAGGAGCGCGCCGAAACCCGCATGTGGGTCCGCCGCATCGACCTGCATGTCTGCGAACCAATGGCCAACGGCTATCGCTGGTCAGACGGCCTGCCGATGTTCGGCGATCGCATGCGCTGCATCCCCGAGGCCGCGGCGGGCCTCAAGGCCGGCGTCCAGGAAAAGCTCGCCTGGATCGACGGCCTGATGGAAGGCCGCTCCTTCGTCTGCGGTGACCGGCTCACCCTCGCCGACATCCTGCTGTTCGTCTTCCTGGATTTCGGCGAACGCATCGGCCAGCCTTACAGCCGCGATCTCGCCACCATCCCCGCCTGGTTCGCCGCCATGGCCGCCCGCCCGAGTGCCAAAGCATGACCCAACCCTGCGATCTCCCCGCAACCGAGCTGCGCGCCCTGATCGGCGCCAAAACCCTCTCGCCTGTCGAACTCATCGAAAGCTGCATCGCCCGCATCGAAACGGTCGATCACGCCGTCAACGCCATGGTCGCCCGAGACTTCGACCGCGCCCGCGCCCAGGCCCGTGACGCCGAAGCCGCCGTGATGCGCGGTGCCGTGCTCGGCCCCCTCCACGGCCTGCCCATCGGCATCAAGGATCTGGACGAAACCGCAGGCCTGCGCACCACCTTCGGCAGCCCGATCTTTCGCGACAACATCCCCACCACCGATCGCGGCATCGTCGCCCGCGTCAAGGACGCCGGCGCCATCGTGCTCGGCAAGACCAACACCCCCGAGTTCGGCGCCGGTGCCAACACCCGCAACGCTGTCTATGGCGCCACCGCCAACCCATTCGACACCACCAAATCCGCCGCCGGCTCCTCCGGTGGCTCCGCCGTGGCGCTGGCCACCGGCATGGTCCCCATCGCCAGCGGCTCTGATCTCGGCGGCTCACTGCGCAACCCCGCCGGCTTCTGCGGCATCGTCGGCTACCGCCCCAGCTCAGGGCTGGTCGCCGACGAAACAAGAGGGCAGGGGTGGTCCCCCCTCTCCCAGCTCGGCCCAATGGCCCGCAACGTTCCCGATATCTGCCTGCTGCTGTCGGCCATGGCCGGCTATGACCCGCGAGACCCGCTGAGCCGCAACCCGGACGAGGCGATCACACGCGGCACAGCCCTGCGCACCGACCTCTCCTCCCTCCGTGTGGCCCTGTCGCCCGATCTCGGCTTCGCCCCCACCGAAGCCCTGATCCGCCGCAGCTTCGCCACCAAAACCGCCCTGTTCTCAAACCTCTTCGCCCAAGCCACCGAAACCACCCCAGACTGCACCGGTGCCGACGAAGCCTTCGCCATCCTCCGCGCCATGGGCGTCGTCACCGCCCACGGCGAAAAATACCGCACCCGCCGCAACGACCTCGGGCCCAACGTCACCGTCAACGTCGAAGAAGGCCTCACCTACTCAGCCGCCGATGTCGGCCGCGCCCTCAGCCTGCAAACCGCCCTCTACCGCCGCTTCCAGACTTTCTTCACCAACCACGACATCCTCATCACCCCAACCCTCACCCTCTCCCCACGCCCCTGGCGCGAACTCGCCCCCACCGAAATCGACGGCGCCCCCACCAAAAGCTACTTCCACTGGCTGGCCCTGGCCTACGCCATCACCCTCACCGGCCACCCAGCCATCAGCCTCCCCGTGGGCCTCGACGAAGCCGGCCTCCCCTTCGGTCTCCAGATCGTCGGCCGCAAAGGCCAGGACGCCACCCTCCTCAGCATCGCCGCCGCCCTGGAAACCGCCCTCGCCACCGACCCCCAAACCGCCCGCCCAACCCCCAACCTCACCGCACTGGCCTCCGCCCGGCCGCTTCGTGACTCTGAAGGGTTCTTGGGGTTCAGTTGAAAAGGAAGGCCAGGGCTCTGCCCTGGACCCACCAAGGGCAGAGCCCTTGGAACCCATGAGTACAGGT
>CAIQQQ010000070.1 GCA_903873995.1 uncultured Rhodospirillales bacterium | reverse complement strand
GGTATCAGACGTGCTCTGCGGCACGTCTGATACCCCCTATGCCGTTAGGCCAAACATGGGGTTCCAAGGGCCCCCGGCCCTTGGCGGGTCCAGGGCAGAGCCCTGGCCTTCCTTACCCCAACACCCCCATCACCACCCCAGGATCCGCGCGTTGGCTGGGGTTGGGGTTGGTGGCGGCGAAGGTGATCTTGCCGTTTTGGTCGATCACGTAGGTTGCTGGGATGGGCAGGCGCCAGGTGGGGTCGGCGTTCATGGCTGGCAGATCGTGGCCGAAGAGGCGGTAGATATCGATCAGGTCGGGCGGGATGGTGTGGACGAGGCCGAAGCTGGCGGCGACGGCCAAGGCTTTGTCGCTCAGCAATGGGTAGGTGAGGTCGTTGGCCGTGGCGATCAGGGCGAGCCGGGTGGCGGGCTGTGGGGTGATGGCGGCGATGGCGGCGTTTGCGGCGGTGAGGCGGGGGAGCATGGCCTGCCAGGCGCGCAGTTCGAGGGTGCAGAACGGGCACCAGCCGCCGCGAAAGAAATTGAGGACCACCGGACCTTTGGCGCGCAAGGTTGCGAGGGATATTGCGTGTCCATTTGCGTCGGGCAAAGTGAATTCGGGCGCGGTGGCCCCGACACCGAGCGCGGGGTGAGCTGCGGCCATTTTCTGCAAGGCAGCGAGGCCGCTTGCCATCTGTGCCTGGCGCGCGAGCGACATTCGCGCGGACAGTGCAGAGGAGAAGGCGTCGAGCTGGCACTGAAGCGGCATGGAGGTCTCCGCACGCGAGGCCGTTGGTATGGACCCGTTGAGGCGGCGGTTTAACCGTCATTCGTTACATGACGGTGATGCCGCCTGGGTCTTTTTGTTGTGCGGTGTCAGCGCAGCCGATCAGCACCTGTGGCGGAGAGCCAGGCGAGGCGGCCGCCGGCGAAGGTGGCGGCTGGCTGGCGCGTGGCGGGGTCGATGATCACGAGGTCTCCGCGCAGGCCGGGGGTGATGCGGCCGCGATCGGGCAGGTGGCCAGCGGCGGCCGGGTTTTCGGACACGAGGGCCCAGGCCTGGGCCAGCGAGACGCGGCCGCGATCGGCCAGCGCGAACGGGGCGGCGGTCAGGCAGGGGTAGTAATAATCCGACACCAGGATGGTGCAGAGATCGCGCTCGGCCATGTCGGCAGCCGAGACCCAGCCGAGATGGGATTTGCCTCGCACGACGTTGGGGCTGCCCATGACGGTGGCGTCGTTTCGGGTGCGGGCGAAGCGGGCGACGTCCTCGGTGACGGGGAATTCGCTGATTTGGGCGCCGCGGGCGGCGAATGCCTCGCGCATTTCGATGCTGTCGTCGTCGTGGCTTGCCATAGGGAGGGCGCGGGCGCGGGCGGCGGCGGCGATGCGGTCCAGCGCGGCTGGGACTTCGGGGGCGCGTTCGGCGACGGCGTTGGCCAGGGCTGCGAAGGCCTTCACGTCCATGCCGGCGCGGTCGGCGAACTTGGCGCCGGCGGGCTTCTGGATCTTGTGGACGATGTCGGCGGTGTGATCGTTGAAGGCGAGCAGGTGGACGCGGCCCTGGCCGATGTCGTCGATCGCCATGTTCAGTGCGTCGAGGTTGAAGGCCTCCCAGCGGAGATGGACGCGCATGTCGCACACGAAGCGCGGGCGGCCGGCGTCCAGTGCATCCAGCAGGAGGCGCCAGGCTTCGGCGCCGCGCAGGCCGGGCTCCCAGGACAGGGTGACGGAGTGGAAGGCGGTGGTGATGCCACAGCCGAGGAGCTGGCGTTCGGTTTCGGCCAGCGCGAAATCGTGGCGGAAGGCGACGTTGGGGCGGGGTTGAAGCTGGCGCTCGAACGCGTCGCCGTGGAGGTCCACGATGCCGGGGAGGACGAGGAGGCCAGTGGCGTCGAAGCGTTGTGTGGGATGGGCGTCGGGCGCGATGACGCCGTCTGCCAACAGAACATCGCCGGTTTCGAACGCGCCGTTCAGGAGCACCTGGCCGTTGGTGATGGCAAGATGTGGCACGGGATGGTCCTTCATGGCTCGAAGACGATCTGGACGCGCGGGGTCGGGTAGCGGCCGGTGCCGAACTCGACGATGGCGCCGCCCTTGTCAACATTGACGACCTCCGTTGTGAGCACCGGGCGATTGCGGGGCATGCGCAGCAGGGCGGCCTCCTCTGGCGAGGGCAGGCGGGCCGAGACGCGGGTGACCTGACGGCGGTAGTCTTCGAGGCCGCAGGCGGCAAGTGCTGCGCTGATGCCGTCTCCTTCGCGCAGGCGGTCGAGCAGGCCGGGGAAGCGGGCGGCGGAGAACCAGTGCTGCGTGAGATTGACCGGACGGCCATCGGCAAGGCCCAGTCGTTCGAGGAACACGGCGCGGGCGCCGGCGCGCAGACCGAGGCCGGTGGCGACATGGGTGTCGGCTGCGATTTCGCGCAGGTTCAGCACGGTGCCGGAGGGTTCCTTGTTGTGGGCGCGGATCCATTCGCTGAAGCGGGTTCGCGGGGCAACGGCGTAGTCCAGCACGTCTTCGGCGACGAAGCTGCCGCGGCCCTGTTCGATGCGGATGAGGCCTGAGCGGGAGAGTTCTTCCAGTGCGCGGCGGACGGTGTGGCGGTTGACGGCGAAGCGGGCGCTGAGCCTTGCTTCGGTGGGCAGCCGGCCGCCGGGGGGAAGCTCGCCGGAGGTGATGTCCGCCTCGATGACGCGGGTGATCTGGCGCCACAGGGCGACGCCGGGCTCGCGGAAACCTGCGTCGAGTCCGGCGGGGTCGGGGTCGTTCGGCGCGAGATCGGAGGCGCGCGATGGGGGTGCTGTCACTGCAAATTCATCCCTTGGTCGGCCCTGCCATGCAAGGTGAAAGCCACGCTGTGCTTGACCCTACGATGGGCGGCGGTTATTTGTCTAGATGTCTACACATTCAGACAGCGAGACGATCGAAGATCCGTCATGACGCAGCAATTCTCCCCCAATCCGGGCACCCGGCATCCGGACGACCCGTCTGTTCCTCAGGCCAGCGTCGCAACGGTCTCGGCGCGCCAGCGCTGGATGGGCGTGCTGGCCAAGGCCGATGCGGCCCTGCTGCTGCGATATGTGGCGGATGCGCCAGCCCTGCCAGGACATACCGTTCTGCGCGGACCGGAAGCCGGGCTTGTGATGGTGCGCGGGCGGGCCGGGGGCGGCGGGGCGGCGTTCAATGTCGGTGAGATGAGTGTGACGCGCTGCACGGTGCGCGATGCGGCGGGGCGGATCGGGCATGCCTATGTGGCGGGGCGCGACACCCAGAAGGCGGAGCTGGCGGCGCGGCTCGATGCGGCGCTGCAGGGGCCTGAGGTGGCGCTTTGGGAGGATGCGGTGATTGCGCCGTTGGCGGCCGAGATTGCGGGGCGGGCCATGCGGGACGCGGAGCGGGCGGCGGCGACGCGGGTCAATTTCTTCACCTTGGCGACGATGCGGACCCAATCATGAGCCTCGATCTGCCTGGCTTTGCCGATCCCGTGCTCGGCGCGCAGCGGGCGTTTCGGGCGGTTCTGGATGCGATGTCTCATCCCGGGCGCATCGTGCGGGTTGGTGAGGGGCTGGTCTCCCCTGCCCCGCTGTGTTCGGCGGCGGCGGCTTGTGTGCTGGCGCTGGTGGATCAGGATGTGCGGGTGCATGCCGATGCCGAGGCCGTTGCGGCGGCCGACTGGCTGCGGTTTCACACCGGCACCACGCTGTGCGGCCTTGCCGAGGCGGATTTTGTGCTGGCGCTGGCGTTGCCCGACCTCGCGGGACTTGCGGCCGGGAGCGATGACGCGCCGGAGCTGGGGGCGAGCGTGATCCTGCAGGTGGCAGCACTTGGCGCGGGCCGGCGGTTCATGATCGAGGGGCCGGGCTTGGCAGTGCCGGCGGCATTCGCGGTGGACGGGCTGCCCGAGGATTTCGCTGGGATCTGGGCGGCGAATCATCGGCGGTTTCCACGTGGCGTCGATCTCATTCTGTGCGCTGGCGACAGGCTTGCCGCCCTGCCGCGCAGCCTTCGCATCCGGGAGGTCTGAATGGCCTATGTTGCGGTCAAGGGTGGCGAGCGGGCCATCGACAATGCCCATGCCTGGCTGGACTCCGACCGGCGGGGCGATCCTGCGGTTGCCGAGATCGGTGTCGATCAGATCCGCGAGCAGCTCGGCCGGTCGGTCGATCGGGTGATGGCGGAGGGGTCGCTGTATGACCGCGATCTGGCGGCACTTGCGATCAAGCAGGCGCAGGGCGATCTGATTGAGGCGGCGTTTCTGCTGCGGGCGTTTCGCACCACCCTGCCCCGCTTTGCTGCGTCCACGCCGGTCGAAACGGCGGCGATGCGCATCAGGCGGCGGATCTCGGCGGTGTTCAAGGACATGCCGGGCGGGCAGATTCTGGGGCCGACCTATGACTACACGCATCGGCTGCTGGATTTCACGCTGGCGGCCGGGCATACCCCCGCCCCCGCTTTGCGGGAGGCGGCCGAGCAGGCTGTGGCGCCGCGGATCCATGACATTCTGGGGCATGAGGGGCTGATCGAGCCGGATGTGGCATCCGATGCGGAGCCGTTCGACATCACGCGCGAGCCGCTGGCGTTTCCGGCGGGGCGCGATGCGCGGCTGCAGTCGCTGGCGCGCGGTGATGAGGGGTTCCTGCTGGCGATGGGGTATTCCACGCAGCGCGGCTGGGGCGGGACGCATCCGTTCGTGGGCGAGATCCGGGTGGGTGAGGTTTTGGTGGAGATCGTGCCGCCGGAGCTGGGCTTTGCCATCGAGATCGGCGAGATCACGCTGACGGAGTGCCAGATGGTGAACCAGTTCGCCGGCAGCCGAACGGTCCCGCCGCAGTTCACGCGGGGATACGGGCTGGTGTTCGGGCACGGCGACCGGCGCGCGATGGCGATGGCGCTGGTGGATCGCAGCCTTCGCGCGTCTGAGCTTGGCGAGGCGGCGACGGCGCCGGCGCAGATCCCGGAATTCGTGATCTCGCATTGCGACAATATCGAGGCCACCGGGTTCGTGGAGCATCTGAAGCTGCCGCATTACGTGGATTTTCAGAGCGAACTGGAGACGATCCGCCGGATGAGGCGCGATGTCGAGGCAGCCTTGCTGCAGGAGGCCGCGGAATGAACGGGTACAACTTTGCCTATCTGGATGAGCAGACGAAGCGGATGATCCGCCGCGCGTTGCTCAAGGCGGTGGCGATTCCGGGGCATCAGATCCCGTTCGGCTCGCGCGAGATGCCGCTGCCCTATGGGTGGGGCACCGGCGGCATTCAGGTGACGGCCGCCGTGCTGGGGCCGGATGACGTGCTGAAGGTGATCGACCAGGGAGCGGACGACACGACCAACGCGGTGTCCATCCGGCGGTTCTTTGCGCGCACGGCAGGGGTTGCGACGAAGACGCACACGTCAGTGGCGACGATCATCCAGACGCGGCATCGCATTCCCGAGCAGGCGCTGACCGAGGGGCAGATCCTGGTGTATCAGGTGCCGATGCCGGATCCGCTCGCAAAGCTCGAACCGTCGCGCGCGGAGACGACGCGGATGCATGGGCTCGCCGAGTATGGGCTGATGCATGTGAAGCTGTATGAGGACATCACGCGCTTCGGGCATGTGTCCATCAGCTATGATTATCCGGTGATGGTGAACGATCGGTATCTGATGTCGCCGAGCCCGATCCCGGCCTATGACAACCCAAAGCTCAGCCGGAACCCGGCCTTGCAGCTGTTCGGCGCCGGGCGGGAGAAGCGGATCTATGCGATCCCGCCCCACACGGAGGTGCGCAGCCTCGATTTTGACGATCATCCGTTCCGGACCACCCGCGCGCCGCATGCGTGCGATCTGTGCGGGGACGATGCGTCGTATCTCGACGAGGTGGTGACGGACAACCAGGGCGGGCGGATGTTCGTGTGTTCGGACACGGATCACTGTGCCTCGCGGCAGGCTTTGAAGGAGGCCGCGGAATGAGCGATCCGACGTTGCTCAGCGCGCGCGGGCTGAATCTGCGCTTCGGTGCCGTGCCGGCGCTGGTGGATGTGGATGCCGATCTTTGGCCGGGCGAGGTGCTGGCGATCGTGGGCGAATCGGGCTCCGGCAAGACCACCCTGCTCAACGTGCTGTCCGGACGGATGGCGCCGCAATCGGGGGTGGTGTGGTATCGCGAGCCGGCCGGCGGGCTTGTGGATGTCCATGCCATGCCGGCGCCGGCGTTGCGGGCGCTGCATCGCTCCGATTGGGGGTTTGTGCATCAGAACCCGCGCGACAGCCTGCGCATGGGGGTTTCGGCCGGCGGCAATGTGGGCGAGCGGCTGATGGCGCAGGGCAGCCGGCACTATGGCAGCATCCGTGAAAGCGCGATCGCCTGGCTGTCCGAGGTGGAGATCGATGCGTCTCGCGTGGACGATCTGCCGCGCACCTTCTCCGGCGGCATGCTGCAGCGGCTTCAGATCGCGCGCACGCTCGTCACCCATCCGCGGCTGGTGTTCATGGACGAGCCGACCGGCGGCCTCGATGTCAGCGTGCAGGCCCGCCTGCTCGATCTCATCCGCGGTCTTGTGGCGCGACTGGGGATTGCCGCCGTGCTGGTGACGCATGATCTGGCCGTGGCGCGGCTGTTGGCGCATCGGGTGATGGTGATGCAGCAGGGCTGCGTGGTGGAGAGCGGGCTCACCGACCAGGTGCTGGACGATCCGCAGCATCCTTACACGCAGCTTCTGGTCAGTTCGGTGTTGGCCGCATGATCGCCATCGAGACTCATGCCCTGTCCAAGCAGTTTTTGCTGCATCTGCAGGGCGGCGTGCGCATTCCGGTTTTGCGCGATGTTGCGTTTTCCGTCTCGTTCGGGGAGTGCGTGGCGCTGACCGGGCCGTCCGGCGCGGGCAAGACGACGTTGCTGCGCAGCCTGTATGGCAATTATCGCGTGGGGTCGGGTGCGCTGCTGGTGCGGCATCAGGGGGCGATGGTCGATCTCGCAACAGCTTCGCCGCGCGAGATCGTATCGGTGCGGCGGGACACGCTGGGCTATGTCAGCCAGTTTCTGCGCGTGGTGCCGCGGGTTTCGGCGCTCGATATCGTGGCCGAGGCGGCGCGGGGGGTGACGTTGGCGGAAGCACGGGCGAAGGCGACTGCCTTGCTGCTCCGGCTGCACATCCCTGCCCGGCTGCACGGATTGCCGCCCGCCACCTTCTCCGGCGGCGAGCAACAGCGTATCAACCTCGCGCGCGGCTTTATCGGGGAGCACCCGATCCTGCTGCTCGACGAGCCGACCGCGAGCCTTGATGCCGCCCGACGCGACATCGTGATCGCGATGATCCGCGAGGCCGTGGATCGCGGCACCGCCGTTGTGGGGATCTTCCACGATGCCGTGGTGCGCGATGCCGTTTCCAACCGGTCTCACCCCGTTCTGCCACTCCAGGATGCCGCATGACCGAGACGATCTTCACCAACGCGCAGCTCATTCTTCCCACCGAGGTGCGCCATGGCACGCTCGTTGTGCGTGACCGGCAGATCGTCTCGATCGAGGACGGGGTCTCGCAGGCCCCCGGCGCCATCGATCTTGAGGGCGATTATCTGATGCCGGGCGTGGTGGATGTGCACACCGACAATCTGGAGCGCCAGGTGATGCCGCGCAGCAATGCGCGCTGGCCGTCGCGATCGGCGATGCTGACGCATGACGCGCAGACGGCATCCGCCGGCGTGACCACGGTGCTGGATGCGCTGTGTCTGGGCGATCTGGGGTTCGATGTGGCGCGGGTGCAGACGTTTCGCGACGGCGTGCGCGACCTGGATGCGCTGGCCGATACCGGGCTGTTGAAGAGCGAACATTTCCTGCATCTGCGCTGCGAGATGCCGGCGGTGGATGTGATGGAGCTGGTGGACCCGGTGGCGGATCACCCGCGGGTGCGGATGGTGAGCCTGATGGATCACTCGCCGGGTGTGGGGCAGTACGCCAACATCGAGACGTATCGGAAGGTTCGGCGCAGCTACGGCATGAACGAGCAGCAGATCGATGAGCGGATCGAGAAGATGCTGGCGCAGCGGGCGAAGTATCGCCGGCCGCATCGCGATGCGCTGCTGGCGCGGATCGCGCATCTGGATGTGTCACTCGCCAGCCATGACGACCAGACGGTGGAGAACATCGAGGAGAACATCGCCGACGGGATCGGCATCAGCGAGTTTCCGGTGACGTTGGCGGCCGCTCAGGCGGCGCGGGCGGGCGGGATGACGGTGATCGCGGGTGCCCCCAACATCGTGCGCGGCGGGTCTCATTCGGGCAACGTTTCGGCGGCCGAGCTGGTGCGCGGCGGCACGGTGGATGCGTTTGCATCCGACTATGTGCCG
>CAIQQQ010000069.1 GCA_903873995.1 uncultured Rhodospirillales bacterium | reverse complement strand
TCGGAAGGCACCGCCCGGTCCGCCTCGACAGGACGCTTCTCCGCCCGCCACGCCCGCGTCCCGCCCCCCCGCACCCGCACCTCCGCCCGCGTCAGCCCCCGAGCCTCGGCCGCCGTCATCTGCGCCAGCGATCCGTCGGGCGACGTCAGCACCACCAGATCCGCCTCCGCCAGCACGCCCGACAGCGCAGCAAGCCGGGACCGGATCGCCCAATGCGCCCCTGGAATATGCCCCTCCCGGAAATCGATGCTGCGCGCCAGATCGATCACCGTCGCACTCGGATCGGCCGCCAACTCGTCAGGCGTGATCGTCGCCGCCAGATCGGCCATCTTCTCGACCACCGGCGGCACTGCGCCCTCAAGCGCCCCCTCGGCCACAAACACATCCAGATGCCCCATCTGGCGCAGCCACGAAGCACTCATCCGGCTGCGCACGCCATCGTCACAGATCAAAACGATCCGCGCGCCCCGCACCGCCACCCAGCGATCGGTCGCCTGCACCAGCTGCCCCCCCGGCGCGCTCTGGCTCCCCGGCCGCGCGCCGCGGGCGAACTCCGCCGGATCGCGCACATCCAGCACATACAGCGTGCGAGACCCATCCGCATCGAACGCCGAAAGCCCCGCAGCATCGATCACCCGCACACCAGACCGCCCGGCAAACGCCACCGCCCGATCCCGCGCCAGATCAGCCGAAGCCGGCGTGCCGGGCGCAAACACCGTCTGGCCCCGCACGCACGCAAGCCCCGCCAGCTCCCACCCCATCGTCCCGTTGCGCAGCGCGACAACCTCGTTCGCCACCCCCGCCTGCCGCAGGCTCTCCGCCCCCAGGATCGAGCGCGTCCGCCCCGCACAGTTCACCACGATCAAGGTCTCGGGATCGGGCGCCAGATCGCCGATGCGATATGCAAGCTCCCCCCCGGGAACCGACACGCCGGACGGGATCGCCATCCGCCGGAACTCCTCCAGCGTCCGGCTATCCAGCACCACCATCCGCCGCCCCGAATCGAGCCAGGATTTCAGCTCCGGCGCATCCACGCTGCGCGTGCCGTAATGATGCTCCACCCACTCGCCAAACGCCTTGGACGGCACGTTCACGCCGCTGAACAGCACAAACCCCGCTGCCTCCCAGGCCGCGATGCCGCCCTCCAGCACAAACGGCGCAAACCCCAGCCCAGCCAGATAAGCCGCCAAAACCTCGGCCAGCCGACGACCGGCCCCTTGGCCATCATCCACGCACACCACCCGCGCCCCCCGGCACGGCAGCAGCCCCGCCACCCGCTGCTCCATCCGCGACACCGGACACGGCACCGCCCAGAACAGATGGGACGCGCCGAACTCCCCCTCCTCACGCGCATCCAGAATGGCAAGCTCGCCGCCATCCAGAATCCAGCCGCGCAACGTCACGGCATCGATCATGCGCATCAGCTGTTCGCCGTCGGCTTCATGAAGTTGGCGTTGTACGGGATCGCCTGTCCCTGCGCGTCATAGGCCATCCGGTTGTCCAGCACCTCCAGCGCCAGCCCATACATATGCAGATGCCGCGTCGGCACGTCGCCGCGCGTGTGGATCGAATGGATATCCTCCGGCATCAGCGCGATCCCGGTCCCCGGCTCTACCATCACCTCATGATCCACCACCAACGCCCCTGGCTCCTGGCGATAGACCTTGTTGAGCTCCTGCCCCTCCACCGACACCACAACGGCCCAGGTCGTGTGGTCATGCGGCTTCGTGTCATTCCCCGGATTGAGCGCGTTCAGATACAGCGCGAATCGCCGATCCTCGTCCTCCTGCAGCAGATAGCGCCGGTTGCCTTTCTCGCCTTCCGGCGGCGGCGGAAACGCGCCCGACGGAAACAGATGCTCATGCCGCGCCAGCACCAGCATCTCCGCCTTGATCGCCTCCAGCGCGTCGCGCGTCACACCCTGATTGGCCTCGATCGCGCGAATCCGCTCGATCGCCTCACCCACCACGACGGCGCGCGCCTCCTTCACGTCGGTCATGCAGCCTCTCCCTGTCCCGCCTGATTTTGGCTCTGGCGAATGCCCGAAGCTTGCTGGAGAACAGACCCACCCGCAACCACGGACGCACGCCATGACCTCCATCGCCTCCGGCCGCCCCCTCGATCCCTGGATTGACGGCGATCTTGCAAGGGCCCGGCCGGGCATCGGCCAACAGGCGGCCGCGACCGCACATCCGTTGGCCTCCCGCGCGGCCCTGGTGATCCTCCGGCAGGGCGGCTCCGCGGTGGACGCCGCCATCGCCGCCCAGGCGGTATTGACGGCCGTCGAGCCCAACGCGTCCGGCATCGGCGGCGGCGCCATGGTGCTGGTGGCCGACGAAGGCGGCGCCGTCCGCGCATTCGATGGCCTGGCCGCCTCCCCTGCCCGCGTCACCGACCGTCTGGCCCGCGACTTCGATGGCCGCACGGTGCCTGCGGACCGCGCAGCGTTCGGCGGCCGCACCGTCGGTGTGCCAGGCGCCCTGCGCGCCCTGGAACTCGCCCATGCCCGCCACGGCAAACTCACCTGGGCCACCCTCTTCGAACCCGCGATCGCGCTTTGCGAGGACGGCTACCCGCTCTCCCCCTATCTGCTCCGCGTCCTGCGCGAGAACCCGCAGATCGCAACCGAACCCATGACCCGCGCGCTGTTCTGCACCGAAGGCGGCACACCGCACCCGGCCGGCCACACCATCCGCAATCCGGCCCTCGCCCGCACGCTCCGCCGCATCGCCGACCAGGGGGCCGACGCGCTGTATCAGGGCGAGCTCGCCCGCGATCTCTGCCGCACCGTCACCGAGGACCTCTTCCCTGGCACCCTCACCGAAGCCGATCTGCGCGACTACACCGCAATCCAGCGCACGCCGTGCCAGTTCCGCCACGGCAGCACCGCAGTCCTCGGCAGCCCGCTCCCCACCTTCGGCGCCATCGCCGTGGGCCAGCTCTTGGGCGTCGCAGCCCGCCACGGAGTCACCGACATCGGTGCCGAGCCCACCGCCCAGCAGATCCACATCCTCATCGAGGCCTGCCGGCTCGCCTTCGCCGACCGCGCCGCCTACGCCGGCGACCCCGATCTCCACACGATCGACGAGATCGCCCTGCTTGCGCCCGATTATCTGGACACCCGAGCCGCCATGCTCGACCCCGCCCGCCGCAGCGCAAACCTCCACGCCGGCCTCACCAGGGACGGCAGCATGACCAGCCATCTCTCCATCGCCGACGCCACCGGCGTGGTCGTCAGCATGACAACGACCATCAACCAGAATTTCGGCGCTCGCCTCTCGGTCGGCGGCTTCTACCTCAACAACGTCATGACCAACTTCGCCGATCACCCCAACGAAGGCAGCAAGCGCTCGAACAACGCGATGGCCCCCCAGTCCCGCCCCCGCACCTCGATCGCCCCCTGCATCGTCTTCGACAAACAGGGCGTGCTCGCATCCCTGGGCGCCGGCGGCGGCGGCCGCATCATCGGCTACGTCGCCAACGCCCTGCTCCGCCTCGCCGCGGGCGAGCGCGACCCCCAAGCCATCCTCTCAGCCCCCCACGCCATCAACTCGGCCGGCATCGCCGAACTCGAACCCCCGCTCGACCAACACGCCAAAGCCCTTGCCGCCATGGGACACTGGGTCACCCCCCGCCGCCATGACGGTGGCGCCCAGGCCATCATCCGCCATGACAACGGCTGGTCTGCCGGCGCAGATCCAAGGCGCGACGGGGTCGGGATGGCGGCCAACACCTGAACCGCCGTGCATCGGCCTTGCAGATTTTGCCAGGCCGCCGCCCGCGTGATAACCGCGACGCCGCATCGACCGGCCAAGGAGCGCGTGATGAAACGACGCCTCGTGATCCCGGTCCACCCCCCAAAGATCAGCTGGCTGCTGCTGTTTCTGACCAGCCTGCGAGACCGCGGCGAGGCCAGCGCAAGCAGCGTCGAAATCTGGCTGATCTGCTCACATCATGAAGACGTGATCTTCTTCAGCAACGCTGTCGAATTCCTGCTGCCAGACATCGCCATCCGCATCCTCAACGTCGAATCCTATATCGAGGCGGCCTTGGGCGGCGGCGCATTGATCAGCCATGTCCGCAATAACGTGAATGACGCCGTCATCAACGTGAAGAAGTTCATCGCCCTGCATCACCTGCACAAGATGAACTTCAATTTCCTGATCGTGATCGATGCCGACTCATTTTGCATCGGCAGCCTCAACACGCTGTTCGGCGAGGCCGAGCGGAACTACGCCACAAAGCGCATCTACGGCGCGGGAGAGCGGGCGCCGGAACGCGCCATCCCGATCTACCCCCTCATCCTCGCCGGCTCCGCGTCCCTGCTGTCACAGCTGCATCAGAACCGGCTGCAGTTGAGCCAGGCCGCCACCATCTTCACCTGGTTCCTGAGCCCGCCCTCCTACCAGGGAGACGATCTCTGCGCCTTCTTCGAATACATGGAACGCGAACATGGCGACATCCAGAACTTTATGATGAAGCTGACGTATTACACCTTCGACCACGTCGTCTTCACCCAGTTCCTGGCAGCGACCAGAGACTTCGAGCTCTTCGACTACACTGCCCACGCCATCCTGGACATGCCCGAAAGCCTCGGCATCGCAGCGCTGCAAACCCTCCAGCACCGCTTCGGCTTCCACCCGGTCTGGATACGCGCCCGGACCTACCTCGCCCACCCGCTCGCCTCGGCCAGGCTGTTTCCCAACGTCGCCATGCTCTGCCACATGGACCGCAACTGACCCATCAACCGGCCTGAGGCACGCTCATCCCAGCATCCGCTCCAGCGCGATCGGGAACTGGCGCACGCGAATGCCCGTCGCATGCCACACCGCATTGGCAATCGCCCCGGCGGTGCCGGTGATGGCGATTTCGCCCACGCCCTTGATGCCGAGCGCGTTCACGAACGGGTCGTGCTCGTCGACCAGGATCGCTTCGATCGACGGAATGTCGGCGTTCACCGGGATGTGGTACTCGCCAAGATCGGCGTTCAGCGGCCGGCCGCTGCGCCGGTCGATGATGGCGTGTTCATGCAGGGTGAACGACGCCCCCCAGATCATGCCCCCGTAATACTGGCTGCGTACCAGATGCGGGTTGATGATCCGCCCGGCGGCGAACGCCCCGACCAGCCGCGTGACGCGGATCTGTCCGAGCATCGGATCGACCTTCACCTCGGCGAACACCGCGCCATGGGCGTGCATGGCGTAATGCTGCTGCGCCGCGGGGTCCATGGTGCCGGAACCGGTCGCGTCGATCGCATCAAGCCCGGCGCGGGCGAGAATCTCGCCATAGCTCTCACTGCGGCTCTCATCGTCCCGCCGATGCAGGCGCCCGTTGCGCGCGATCACACCGACATTGCCCGCGCCATGCAGCAACGAGCGCGGATCGGCCATGGCCAGGTCGGCAAGCTTGGCGATCACCCCGGCGCCGGCGTCATGAATCGCAGCCCCCACGGTCGCGGTATGGGCAGAGCCGCCGGCGATCCCGGCATCCGGCAGGTCAGAAGAACCGGCCTTGAATTCGATCGCCCCAAGATCGAGCCCCAGGCTGTCGGCGGCGATCTGGGCAAACGCCGTCCAGGCGCCCTGCCCCATGTCATGCGCGCCCGTCTCCATCACGCCATGCCCATCCCGTCGCAGCACCGCACGGGCCTTGGCGGCAAACATCAGCGCGGGGAAGGTGGCGGTGCCCATGCCCCAGCCGACCAGCATCCCGTCCGCATCGCGCATCTGCCGCGCCGCCATCGGGCGATCGGCCCAGCCAAAGCGCGCCGCCCCCTGGTCGTAGCATTCCCGCAGCGCCTTGGAGGAGAACGGCCGGCCCGAGATCGGCTCGAACTCGGCGTAGTTGATCAGCCGGAACGCCAGCGGATCGATGCCGCAGGCCAGCGCCATCTCATCGATCGCACTCTCCAGCGCGATGCTGCCGGGCGCCTCGCCGGGTGCCCGCATGAACAGCGGCGTGCCGGTGTCGAGCCGCACCGCTTCATGCGATGTGGCGATGGCGGGACAGGCATAAAGCGTATGCGCCACATCGGCCGGCGCCTCGAAGAAATCATCAAACGTGCTCGATGCGGTCCTGGCATGAACCTCGATCGCGGTCAGCCGGCCCTCCCGATCAGCGCCCATGCGTATGGTCTGCCGCGACGGCGCACGGTGACCGACAGGGCCGTACATCTGCTCGCGCTTCAGCACCAGCTTCACCGGCCGCCCCACGAGGCGGGCAGCAAGAATGCCCAGCACCATCGGCCCGGAGAACATCCCCTTCGAACCAAAGCCGCCGCCGAGAAACGGGCTGCGGATATGGATGTTCTCGGGCGAAATGCCGAACAGCCCGCCGATGCGCCCCTGCGCCATCGCCATGCCCTGGCTCGGCGTATCGATGTGCAGCTTGTCGCCGTCCCAGTGCGCCACGATCGCGTGCGGCTCCATCGGATTGTGATACTGGGTGTCGGTCTCATAAACGGCCTCGATCCGATGCGCCGCCTGCGCAAGCCCCGCGATGACATCGCCGATCTCGGTCCGCGACGGGTTGCCCACCCCCACCGTGGCCGGGACGAACACCTCGGCACCGTCAAGCCCCACGCGCGCAGGCTCGCTCTCATAGTGCGGCGCCAGCAGGGCCGCGCCCTCGGTGGCCGCCTCGAACGTCTCGGCGATCACCACCGCGATCGCCTGGTGCGGATAGCGCACGCGATCGTTCTGCAGCAGGTCCATACGGAACATGAAAGGATGGAACTTGGCATCCGGATCAAGCGCCAAGGCCGGCCGGTTCTTAGGCGTCATGACCGCCACCACACCGGGATGCGCCCGTGCCGCGTCCAGATCGAGCGACACCACGCGGCCGCGGGCGATGCGGCTATGCGCGATCACGGCATACAGCATACCGTCCGGATGATGATCGGCCGCGAAATCAGCCTGCCCGGTCACCTTGAGCACGCCGTCACGTCGCGTCAGCGGCTGGCCGATGCTGGATCCCTGGCGCAGATGCACGGGGCCGGCCGGAAAAATGGTGTCAGACATAAACAAGTCCTCCGGTGGCGGATGCGAACGGGGAAGCCGGCAAAGCGGGCAGGTGCTGCGGCGTTCCCGCTGCCGCCATGGCCAGCGCGCGAACGATGATCCGCTGGGCGAGCCCGATCTTGAACGCGTTGTCGCCAGACGGCGTGGCCTCGGCCAAGGCAGCCTCCGCCGCCACGCCACAGAGCGCGTCAGACAGATGGGCGCCCGCCAGGATCTCCTCGGCGGCCCGGGCGCGCCACGGCTTGGCCGCCACACCGCCCAGCGCGATCCGTGCCTCGGCGATCCGCCCATGCTCAAACCGCAGCCCAACAGCTGCGGACACCAAGGCAAAGGCATAGGACGTCCGGTCCCGCACCTTGAGATAGCGGCTATGGCCCGAAAACCCCGCAGCCTCCGCCGGCAGCACGATCGACGTCACGAGCTCGCCCGCAGACAGCACGGTCTCGCGCGCCGGATCGTCCCCGGGCAGCACATGAAACGCATCGAATGCCACGCTGCGCGCCCCGGCCGGTCCATGGATCTCCACCACGGCATCCAACGCCGCCAGCGGCACGCAAAAATCGGAGGGGTTGGTGGCGATGCAGCGCTCACTCCAGCCCAGCACGGCCGCAAGCCGTGTGTCCCCGCCGATCGCCTCGCAGGCAGCACCCGGGGTCCGCTTGCCGCAGGAAGCCGCCACATCCTGAAAATACGCGCACCGCGTCCGCTGCAGAAGATTGCCGCCCACGGTCGCAGCATTGCGCAGCTGCGGCGACGCGCCGGACAGCAGCGCCTCGGCCACCGCCGGAAAGCTGCGGGCAAAGGCCGCGTCATGGGCCAGGTCGGCATTGCGAACCAGCGCCCCGATCCGCACCGCGCCGCCCTCCAACCATTCGATCGCGCCCAGACCCGGCAGATGCGAGACATCCACCAGCCGCTCCGGCCGCATCGCGCCGATCTTCATGAGATCGACCAGATTGGTCCCCCCGGCCAGATAGGCCGAACCCGGCAGAGACCCCGCCTTGACCGCCTCGGCGATGGTGGCGGGGCGAACATAGTCGAACCGGTTCATGCCGCGTCCCTCCGGTCCGCCTGTTCCAGCTGCACGCTCGCGTCCAGCACCGCCGCCGTGATGCCCGCATAGGCGCCGCAGCGGCAGAGATTGCCGCTCATGCCCTCGCGGATCCGTTCCGGATCGGTGCCAGCCTGGCCCTCGCCGATCAGCCCGATCGCGCTCATGATCTGCCCCGGCGTGCAGAAGCCGCACTGAAACCCGTCATGCGCGATGAACGCCGCCTGCACCGGATGCAGCACGTCCCCCTGCGCCACCCCCTCGATGGTCAGGATATCGGCCCCGTCATGGCTGACAGCCAGCGCCAGGCAGGCATTCTGCCGCCGCCCGTCGAGCAGGATGGTGCAGGCGCCGCATTGCCCGCGGTCGCAGCCTTTCTTGGAGCCAGTCAGGTCGAGCCGCTCGCGCAGCAGGTCGAGCAGCGTGACCCGCGGATCGTCAAGCGTCAGATCGTGCCGGGCGCCGTTGATGGTGAGCGTGATGGAATGGGTCATGTTGGGCTCCGAAAAGAGCTAAGTGGCACGCACCGCGCGCCGATGCCGCCAGGCAAGTACGAATGCAGGCGGCGTTTGGCAAGTGACGAGCCTGCGTAGACTCGACCCTTGATCGATCACACCGGACCGGCTTGCGTGATCGCCGATCCGGGATCAGGCTGCGCCGCGCCGCAGCGTCCAAGGGAAGGCACAGCATGATCCTCGTTGCCGGAGACGCCGAGCTGGTGCTGGCGCCCGAACATGGCGGCGCCATCGCCTCCTGGCGCATCGCCAGCATCGACATCATGCGCCCCGGCTTTGGCTCATCCGTGCGAGACCAGGCCTGCTACCCGCTGGTGCCCTTCTCCAACCGCGTCGCGGGCGGCGCCTTCACTTTTTGCGGCCAGCGCCATGCCCTGCCCAAGACGCTGGGGCCCTGGGCGATCCACGGCGCCGGCTGGCAAAGCCATTGGGAGATGGCGGGCAACGAAATGGTGCTCGACTATCGCGGCGGCGTGCTGTGGCCGTTCGCCTTCCGCGCTGAACAGATCTTCGACCTCACCCCCCGCGCGCTGTCAGTCACCCTGCGCCTCACCAACCGCCACACCGCCGACGCGCCGGCCGCCATCGGCCTGCATCCGTTCTTCAACCGCGCGCCCACCACCAATTTGCAGTTCACCGCACAATCCGTGTGGCACAACGACGCCGACATGATCCCCGAGACTCGCACCGCCGTGCCGCCGGCGTGGGATTTCACATCCCCGCGCGTGCCTGACACGCCAATCGACAACTGCTTCCTCAACTGGGGCGGCCGCGTCACCATCTCCCAGCCCGATCACACGCTGCACATGTCCGCCGAGGCCGTCTTTCGCCACCTCGTCGTCTATTGCCCCCCAGAGCGCGACGTGATGGCGATCGAGCCGGTGTCGAACATGAATGACGGCCTGAACCGGATGGACGACCCCGACAGCGGCATCGCGATCCTCCCCCCGGGCGGCGTGCTGGAAGGCCGCATCACCATGGATGTGCAGATGTGAGCGGCTACGACAGCGTCAGCTACCGCTCGCTCCAAGGGCGCGGCGTGCTCATCACCGGCGGAGCCAGCGGCATCGGCGCCGAGATGGTCATGGCCTTCGCTGGCCAGGGCGCACGCGTGGCGTTCCTCGACATCGACGCCACAGCCGGCGCCGCCCTCGCCAAAACAATCCCCGGCACGCGCTTCACCCCTTGCGACGTCACCGACATCGACGTCCTGCGCCAGGCCATCCGCGCGATCGCCGCTGACCAGCCGATCGAGGTCCTCATCAACAACGCCGCCCGCGACGACCGCCACGCGATGGCCAGCGTGGAACCGGCCGACTGGCGCCGCACGCTCGCGGTCAATCTCGACCACCAGTTCTTCGCAAGCCAGGAGGTCGCCCACGCGATGGCCGAGCGCGGCGCAGGTTCCATCGTCATGATGGGCTCGATCTCCTGGATGCGCGGCAGGCCGGGGATGGTCGGCTACACCACCGCCAAGGCCGCCATCAACGGCCTCACCAAAACGATGGCGCGCGAACTCGGCCCTTCCGGTATCCGCGTCAACTGCCTGGTCCCCGGTGCCATCCGCACCGAACGCCAGGAGAAGCTGTGGGCCGGGCCGGAGGTGAGCCAAGGCTTCATCGACCTCCAGGCCTTGAAATTCCGGCTCGAGGCGTCGCATGTCGCGCGCATGGCGCTGTTCCTGGCGTCTGACGAAAGTGCTGGCTGCACGGGTGCGAATTTCATGGTCGATGCGGGGCTGACACAGAACTGATGCGCATTCATCCGATCCCGGACGGCTTCGAGCTCCATCTGGGCTGCCACCTGATCCTGCGCCACACCAAGGCGCACCCGACCCTCGCAATCGGCCTCGGCCTCGCCCGCATGACGATGCACCAGGGCAATTTCGACATCGCGGACGACCTCGTGCAGCGCCGCGACCTCGGCACGTGCGTGGTCGACGGCGACTGGATCCGCTTTGACGGCGTGGACCTGCACATCGACGGCGACACTCTGCGCATCCTGGCGCCGGACGGCCTCAACCGCCTCTGGCTGCGCTTTTATGCCGAGCCCGGCGAAGCGGTCTGGGGCTGCGGCGAGCAGATGTCCTACCTCAACCTGCGCGGCCGCCGCTTCCCGATCTGGACCAGCGAACCGGGCGTCGGCCGCGACAAAACGACAAAGATCACCCAACAGGCCGACGCGCAGGGCCACGCCGGCGGCGACTACTACACCACCAACGCCCCCCAGCCGACCTACCTCACCTCGCGCCGCATCGCCGTGCACGCCGACACCACCGCCTACAGCGTGTTCGATTTCACCAAACCCGACACGCACGAACTCGAATTCTGGTCCATCCCCTCCCAAATCGAATTCTTCGAGGCACCAGACCTGCTGACCCTGGTCCAGACCCTCGCCAACCGCTTCGGCCCCCCGCCCCGCCTCGCCGACTGGGCCATGTCCGGCGCCATCATCGGCCTCAAGGACGGCGCCAACAGCTTCGACCGCCTGGAAACCTATATCGAGGCCGGCTGCGCGGTCAGCGCCCTGTGGTGCGAGGACTGGGCCGGCATCCGCACAACCAGCTTCGGCACCAGGCTGTTCTGGGACTGGGCGTGGAACCCCACCCGACACCCAGACCTGCCGGCCAAGATCGCCGCCCTCGCCCAACGCAACATCCGCTTCCTCGGCTACGCCAGCTGCTATCTTTGCACCGACGGCACGCTCTACCCCGAGGCCGAAGCGCTCGGCCTGCTGGCAAAGGACCGCAAGGGCCAGACCTACCAGGTCGATTTCGGCGAGTTCACCGCCGGCATCCCCGACTTCACACAGGAGACGGCGCGCATTTGGTTCGCCGAGCGCATCCTGCGCCACAACATGCTCGATCTCGGCCTGTCCGGCTGGATGGCCGATTTCGGCGAATACCTCCCGGTCGACGCCGTGCTCGCCCACGGTGACGCGATGGACCTGCACAATGACTGGCCCCGCCTCTGGGCCAGCGTCAACGCCCTGGCCACCGCCGACCGGCCGGACGCGATGTTCTTCATGCGGGCCGCCGGCACCGACAGCCAGCGCCACAACCGCCTGCTCTGGGCCGGCGACCAATGCGTGGATTTCTCCCGCCATGACGGCATCGGCACCGTCATCACCGGCGCTCTCTCAGCCGGCCTCATCGGTCACGCGTTCCACCACAGCGACATCGGCGGCTACACCAGCCTGTTCGGCCTCGTCCGCACGCCCGAGCTGATCCAACGCTGGACCGAACTCGCCTGCTTCACCCCCGTGATGCGCACCCACGAAGGCAACCGCCCCCGCGACAACCTCCAGATCGACCAGGACGCAGCGGTCCTCGCCCATTTCGTCCGCTTCACCCAGCTCCACGCCCGCCTGCTGCCTTTGTTCCAACACCTCGCCGACGAGGCGGCCAGCACCGGCCTGCCCGTTCAGCGCCCGCTGTTCCTCCACCACCCGGACGACCGCACAACCTGGGACATCCAGGACCAATGGCTGCTGGGCCCGGACGTTCTGATGGCCCCGGTGATCGAGGCCGGCGCGGTGTCGCGCGCGGTCTATCTGCCGGCCGGAGAATGGGTGCACGGCTGGAGCGGCCGCATCCTTCCCTCCGGCTGGCACGAGATCACAGCCCCGATCGGCGAACCGCCAATATTCTGGCGCAACGGGACCCCACCACTGCCTTTATCTTGAGTCCCCGGCAATATGCCGCTTTGTTGCGGCTATATTGTCGGAGCGTCCCGATGACCCTTGCCACCAGCCTGCCCGACATGATGAGCGGCCTCACATCCGACCCGCTGGACCGGGTCCACCAGGTGCGGCGCGGCCTACCGGTCGAGGCGGTCGAGTTCCTCCTGGAAAACGCCCGCCTGACGGCCAGCGAGCTCGACCAGATCGTCCTCCCCCGCAAGACGCTGGCCCATCGCCGCAAACTCGGCACCCTCACGCCCGAGCAGTCAGACCGCCTCCTGCGCGTGACGCGCCTGCTGGCCACCGCTGAGGAGACCTTCGGCAACCCGGACAAGGCCGCCCTCTGGCTCCGCCGCCCCACCACGGCACTCGGCGGCGAACGCCCGCTCGACCTGCTCGACACCGACGCCGTATCGCGCGAGGTCGAGTTCCTGCTCGGCCGGATCAGCCACGGCATCGCCGCCTGACGCCAAGGAAATGCTCGCCTGGCGCCTATGCCGCGCGCCGTATGCCGATCTCAGCGGAGAAGGCGCGAGACGCTACGGCGGACGCTGGAACACCCCCGGCCGTCCCCTGATCTACGCCGCCTGGACGGCCGCCCTCGCGGTCCTGGAGGTGCGCGTGCATCTGGACCTGCCGCCAGACCTCCTGCCGGACGACTATGTGCTGGTAACGATCGATCTGGCCGACATCGCCATCGAAGAAATCCGACAGATTCCACCCCAGCCCCGCGCATTTGGCGACATCTGGCTCGCAGAATGCCGCAGCACCCTCCTGCGCGTGCCGTCAACCATCGTGCCGGAAAGCCCGAACATCCTGATGAACCCGCGCCATCCGGAAGCGGTGAGGATCCGCGTCGCCGGCCAACGGCCCTTCACCTGCGATCGCAGGCTTTGGCTGGCCAGTTCATAGCGCCAGCGCCTGCCACTGCGCCGTCCCACTCCAGACGATCCGCCAGTTCGCCCCCGGCACCACGTCCTGCACCACGTTCGGCTGGAACGCCACGATGCAGATGCCCCCCATTCGCCGCACCGACGGATAGACGAGCCCGCGGGACCCCTCCGCGATCAATGCCCGCGCCAGCCCCTGCCCGGCCGGATAGCCGATCGCAGGCTCGACATGCAGACAATCCGGGTGCGGGTTCTGCGTGCGGATGTCGTGAAACCGCCCGATGAACGAGGCATACAGTGCGCGATACTCCGCGATCTCGTCAAACACGCCAATGTTGGCCAACTCGCGCGCCTTGTGAAACGCCACCTCGCTCAACGCCGTGCGCTCCTCGAACGCCGCATACCAGGCGCCGCGCGTCTCATCGTTGAACCGGTTGCCGCCCACCCTGCGATAGGTGAACGCCGCCGCAATCATGGTCCCGCCGAACCGCTCATACTCGACCGGCGCCGGAACCGCCTCCCGCCCCAGGCGCTGGCTCGTCAGCCCCTCCAGCCGCGCCAACAGCTCTACTTCGTCATCGCTATCCACCAGCGCCCGCAGCACCGGCGGCTTGTAATAGGCGGAAGGGATCAGACGAATCGTTCTCTGCTGCGCGATCTCAGAGACCGGAACCGTCACATGCCGCCCCGCAGCGCATCGATCTCAGCCCGCACGCGCAGGATCGCCGGCAACCCACCCTCGATCATGAACGCCAGCGGCGTCATGCCGCCAAACAAAGCGCCCTGGTTGGCAAGCCGCACCCAGCGATCCGCCAGCGCGTCGCTGAAATACAGATGCAGTCCCTTATAAACTCCCACCAGCCCGCTCGCCCGCATCCGCTGATCCTGGTTGAGCGCCGAGACGTTGCCCGCCTTCATCCGGCTCCAGGTCCGCTCGGACACACCCGCCAAAACGGCGGCATCGGCGACACTGACCTTCCAGGCCGCGAACAGCCGCCCCATCGACTTCACAGCGACATCGTCAATGCGGCCATCGTCGCTCGAAGGAACCCTCCGAACGACCTCAAGCTGCGCTGCGAGCCCCATTTGAACCCTCCAAGCCGTCATTTGGCGACTTGGAGACTGCCATATGGCAGTTCAGAACACCACATCAATCCATAATGCCCCAGAACGGGCACGAAGGCTCAGTGCGTCTCATCCCCCACCAGGTTGAGCCCCGTGTTCCGCCGGAACGTCGGCAGCCCCACCCCCGCCGCGTCGAACCCACCATCGTTCGCAATCGCCTGCCCGGTCAGATACCCGGCCGCCCCGCTGCACAAAAAACCCACCAGCTCCGCCATCTCCCCGGTCGTGCCGTACCGTCCCAGCGGCACGGTATCGTAATAATCCGACCGGATCGCCACCGAATGCACCAGCTTGGCCATCTCCGTCTCGACCGGCCCCGGACACACCGCGTTCACCCGCACGCCGAAATTGCCCAGCTCCACCGCGTATTGCTTCGTCAGATGAATGATCGCCGCCTTGCTGGTCCCATACGCCACCCGCAACGTGCTCGCCCGCAGCCCCGAGATCGACGCGATATTGACGATCGCCCCGCTCCTTCGCGCCGCCATGATCGCGCCGAACGCCTGGCTGCAGAGAAACGCGCCATCCAGATTGGTGCCCAGCACATGGCGCCACTCGGCAAACGAGGTCTCCAGCGCCGGCTTGAACACCGCCACCCCCGCGTTGTTCACCAGCGCATCCACCCGCCCCCACCGCCCCATCACCAGCGAAGCGGCCCCCGCCACCGCCTCCGGATCGGACACATCGCAGGCAATCGCCAGCACCCGCTTCGGCAACGCCAGCTCCGCCTCGGTCGCCCGAAGCGTCACATCGTCGATATCGAGCAGCGCCACATCATACCCGGCCCGCAGAAACCATACCCCGATCGCAAGCCCGATCCCCCGCGCCCCGCCCGTGACAACAGCCACTTTCCGGCCGGCCTCGATCTCCTGCTCCATGATCCCAATGTCCCCTATCCGAAGCGCACCGCCTCGGGCCGCTTGATCTCGATCTCGATGAACGCCACCGGATGCGGGCTGCTGTTCATCACGTCATGCTGCACCCCCGGCGCCCGGTCATAGGACTGCCCCGCCACCAGCGACACCTGCGACACGTCGGCGCCGTTGTGCAGGCTCAAGATCGCATCCGTCAGCATCACCACGAAATACGGCCAGCCATGGGTGTGCCAGCCGGTCACGGCCCCCGGCGCGAAATCCCAGCGCGTGATGCGCAGATTGTCATCGTCCTGCTGCGTCGAAGGCACCGCAGGGATCGTGCAGGTGAATGCCATCACGCACCACACGCGGCGGTCATCGGCAGAAACGCATCCTTGGCCGCAAGCGTACCCGCAGAGGTGTAATAATCCCAAGACGCCTTCGTCTCTGCCGCGGTCTTCACGCGATAGAGCGAAACATCATACAGCACCCGGCCGTCCGCACGAACCGTCGCAGGTCGCCCAAGATAATCCCCCGGCATCGCCCGCATCGCACGGCCCACCGCCACCGCATCGCGCGTGCCCGCCTTTGCCATGGCCTTGAGGAAATGCAGCACCCCAGCATAGGTCCCCGCCTGCGCCCGCGTCGGCATCGCCTTCCGCTCGGCATAGAACCGCTTCGCAAACGCCCGCGCCGTGTCGTTCTGGTCCCAGTAAAAGCCCGAGGGGAAACTGAACCCGGCCGCCACCTTCTGCCCCAGCGCACGAATATCCGTGATGTAGATAAGAAACCCCGCCAAAATCTGCTTGCCGTCTTGGCCCACCCCGAACTCGCCGCATTGCTTGATCAGGTTCACCAGGTCGCCGCCCACCGACGCCAGCCCGATCACCTGCGCGCCTGACGCCTGCGCCTGCAGGATCAGCGACGAGAAATCGCTCGTCCCCAGCGGATAGCGCGCCGACCCCAGCACCCGCCCGCCGCCGGCGCCGATCACCGCACTCGCCTCGCGCTCCAACCCCAGCCCAAACGCGAAATCAACGGTTATGAAAAACCAGCTCTTGCCGCCATTGGCCACGACCGACGTCGCTACACCGGCCGCCAGCGCATGCGTGTCATCCGCCCAATGCACGCTGGTCGGCGCGCAGAACTTAGAGGTGAACTCGGAGGCCGCCGCCGCCGTGATGATCACCGAGCGCGACTTCTCCCGCGCCACCTGCTGCACTGCCAACGCCACCGGCGTCACCGGCAGATCCGTGATCAGCTCCACCCCCTGCGTGTCATACCAGGCGCGCGCGACCGATGCCGCGACATCCGGCTTGTTCTGCGTGTCCCCAATGATCGCTTCGACCTTAGACCCCTGTACTTCGCCGCCGAAATCCGCAATCGCGAGTCGCGCGGCCAGCAACGCCCCAGCGCCGGACGCATCGGCATAGGGCCCGTTCTGATCGGTCAGCACCCCAACCCGCAGCGGCGCCAACTGCGCACGCGACGATCCGCCAAACCCCGCAGCGGCCGTCCCGGCAAGGGCCGCGCGCCGTCCGATATGTGCTGCCGACATGATCCGCTCCCGTGATTTTCGCAAAGGATGGCACGCCGGCGCGCCGAATAGAACCGCCGCTCAGACGCCCAATCACACCCTGAGGCGCAGCACGCTTACCAAGGTCGCCAACACCGCAAACCCAGCCGCCAGCGTGATGGTGATCTCCGCCCCCGCCTCTACCCCCATCGCCGCCGTCAACCCGAACACCAGCGCCACGGAAGCCGCCCCCAAGGTCTGCCCCAGCAGCCGCGCGGTGGACAGCATGCCACTGCCCGCCCCCGACCGCTCCCGCGGTGCCGAGGCGATCAGCAATCGGTTGTTGGGGGACTGGAACAGCGCGAACCCCGCCCCGCACATCCCCAGCCGCCACGCCACATCCCACCAGGCCGCCCCCGCCGGCACAAGCGACACAGCCCCCAACCCCAACGCCATCACCGCCAACCCGATCCCGCCCAGCTTCCCCGCCGGCACACGGTCTGAGAGCCGCCCCGCCAACGGCGCCACCAGCCCCGCCATCAGCGGCCACGGCGTGATCAACAGCCCCGTCGCGAGCGTCCCCAGCCCCCGCGCCTCGAACAGAAACGGCAGCGACACCGCCGCCATGGAGGCCGCGATGAACGAACACACCGAGGTCAGCACACTCAGCGCAAACGCCGGAATCCGAAACAGATCCACCGGCAGGATCGGCGAAGCCTGCCGCAACTGGCTGCGCACGAACACGAACCCCACGGCAACGCCCAGCACCAACAGCCCCAACGCCAACAGCCGTGACCCGCCATGGCCAAACCCATCGAGTGCCAGGATCACCAGCCCGAACGTCGCAGCATTCATCGCAGCACTGCCCCAGTCGAACCGATAGGTCGCGTGCGGCGTCACCGGCAAGGTCCGCACCATCGCCAGCGCCACCAGCCCGAGCGGGATATTCACCAGAAACAGCCAAGGCCACGGCCCGATGCTTAAGATCCCCGCCGCAATCGATGGCCCGGCGGCGGATGACACTGACACCACAAGCCCGTTGATCCCCATCCCCCGCCCCAGTTGCGCCCGCGGAAAGATGAACCGCACCAAAGCCGTGTTGACGGACATCACCCCCGCCGCCCCGAACCCCTGCGCCACACGTGAAAGCGTCAGCATCGTCAACGTGTCCGACAGCCCGCAGGCCAGCGAACCCAGCAGGAACAGCACCAGCCCCCATTTATAGACGGTGCGATACCCATAGATGTCGCCCAGCGACGCCATCGGCAGCAACGCCACCGTTACCGCCATCTGATACGCGTTCACCACCCAGATGCTGTCCGCAGCCGAGATGTTCAGGTCCACGGCAATGCTCGGCAGCGCGATATTGGCGATCGACCCGTCCAGCACCGCCAACGTGATCACCAGACCCTGCGCCAGGATCGCCCAGCGCCGCCGATCCGGCGGCAGCCCGTCGGTGAGATCGCTCACCGCAACACCCCCAGGCAGCTCAGCGGACGCGGCTGACGGTAAAATCCGCCACATCCTCAAGCACGCTCCGCCAGTCAGACGGCGGGAAGATGGCCAACGCCGCCTTCGCGGTGTCCGCAAAAACCGCAGCCTTGTCGATCGTGGCGCGAATGGCGCCCGTCCGCTCGATCAGCGCCAGCGCATGATCCAGATCCGCCTCGCTCTGCTCGCTGTCCTCGATCGTCCGCCGCCAGAACACCCGGTCCGCCTCGCTGCCGGCCGCATACGCCACCAGCACCGGCAAGGTGATCTTGCCCTCGCGGAAATCATCCCCCACCGTCTTGCCCAGCACCGCCTGATCGGCCGCGTAATCCAGCGCGTCATCGACCATCTGGAACGCCATCCCCAGATTGCCGCCAAACGACGACAGCGCCGCAGCCTCCGTGGCACTCCGCCCGGCAACCACAGCTCCCACCTCACAGGCGGCTGCGAACAGCGAGGCGGTCTTGCCGCTCACCACCTCCAGATACCGCGCCTCATCGGTCGAAAGATCGTTCTGCGTCGCCAGCTGCAACACCTCCCCCTCCGCCATCGTGGCGGACGCCTGAGACAAAATCCCCAGCACCGGCAACGACCCATCCGTCACCAGCAAGTGAAACGCCCGTGCAAACAGAAAATCCCCCACCAGCACCGAGGCCTTGTTGCCGAACACCGCATTGGCGCTGGCCAGCCCACGCCGCAACAGGCTCTCATCCACCACATCGTCATGCAGCAACGTCGCGGTGTGGATAAACTCGACACACGCCGCCAGCACGATATGCCGGTCGCCCTCATACCCGCACATCCTGGCGCTCGACAGCGTCAGCAACGGCCGCAGCCGCTTCCCCCCCGCGGCCACCAGATGGGCGGCCAGCTGCGGGATCAGCGCCACCTGGCTGTTCATCCGGTCGATGATGGTCTGGTTGCAGGCCCGCAGATCGTCTCCCACCAGGGCCACGAGCCGGCTCAGCGCATCCGGACCCTGTGCGGCCTCCTGTTCGGGGAGCAGAAGGTCCGATGGCGGCACATTGGCAACGACGCCCAAACTGGACTCTCCCGAAACGGCCGTGTTCTCTGGCCCTATAGCGACGCGCACCATATCGGCGCGTCTCTTATAGGGTCAAGGTAAGCGGGCAGGGTCAAGGCAAGCAGGGGTCTGGGTGGAATGCGGGTTGTGCTGATAACCAATTGCCTGGTCCGCCTCACCTTCTGCGACGCGCTGCTGCGTGACGCGGGCGTGGCCACACTGCTGCTGGACATGCATGCAAGCGCCACCGAAGGCAGCATTGGCGCCATCCCCCGCCGCATCGCGGTGGACGAGGACGACGAGCGCCAGGCGCTCCGCGTCCTGCGCGAAGCCGGCGAATGCGTCTGACCGAGGGCACCCTGCTCGGCGGCCGAGTGCGTCACGACCAGCAGAAGTCCGGCCACCGCACCGGCATCGAGCCCGTCCTGCTCGCCGCCGCCTGCCCCGCCCGCCCCGGCGAGCGCGTCCTCGAAGGCGGCACAGGCTCCGGCGCCGCCCTGCTCTGCCTCACAACGCGAATCCCCAGCGCAACCGGCGTCGGCATCGAGCAAGACCCGCACCAGGCCGCAATCGCCCGCCACAACATCGCAGCCAACGCCCTGCCGATCGACATCCTCGAAGGCGACATCGCCGACATCACGCCAGAAGGCCGGTTCGACCACGCCATCGCCAACCCCCCCTGGCACGACCCAGACGCCACCGCCTCCCCGGACATGGCCCAGGACAGCGCCAGACGCGCCAAACCCGCCCTCTTCACACTCTGGGTGGCGAGACTGGCAGCCCCGCTGCGCCACCGCGGCACAATCCACCTCATCACCGCCACCGGCACCACCAGCGACTGCCTCGCAGCCTTCACCGCCGCCGGCTGCGGCAGCCACACGATCCTGCCACTCTGGCCCCGCGCCGGCCGCGACCCAAAACTGGTCCTGCTCGGCGCCGCCAAAGGCGGCCGCGCCCCCACCCGGATCCTGACCGGCCTGATCCTGCACAACGACCACGGCTACACGCCGGAGGCCAACGCCATTCTGCGAGACGGCAACGCCCTACCGCTGAGCCGTAGGGTGGGGTGCCCTTCCGCACCCCACCACAACCCGCCCCCCGCTGCTCCAAATCGCTGACCCGACCCAACGAACCCCCATTCATCAACAACCCGGAACAATCACGACACAACGCGACGCAGCACCCATCAAACCTTTCCAAAACCCTGCCGTTTCGCCGCAGCCAAAACCCCGCGCGGCAACGCAATCCGCCCCAAATCCACCTTCGCCCGAACAATCCGCACCCGCGCCACCACCACCGGAACATTCCCCGGCGCCTCCACCAGAGCCGCTCCCTCCACCTCAGCACCAGCCCGCAACACCACCGCCGAAATCCCGAGCATCCGACACACCGGCGCCAGAACCCGCCGCGCCTGCGCCGACTGCGCCAGCAGCCCCCGCATCTCCGGCTCCTCCAGCAGATGCCGCAACTGCGACCCAAACCCCGCCGCCGCACACGGCACCATCGGCAGCAACCACCCAAACCCCACCGGCAACCGCACGTCCGAAGCCCTGCACGGCGCCAAATCCCCTTGGCCGCCCCGCCCCCCAGAAGCAGCCCTGCGAACCCAAAGCCGCCCAGCCCGAAACCGCACAAGCAAGCCCAGCACCAGCCGCTCCACCCGCCGAACCCGCCCACACACCAGCAGGATCATCCCAACCGCCATCGCCCCCCGCGCACTGCGCGCTGCCACGGCCCGATACAACCCATCCAGGATCATCGAGAACCGGTCGCTCAAAACAGGGGCTGCGATCACATTCATCCCTAATATAGGAACATAAACCTATAAAAAATACAACCAAATAATGCCACCCGTCCCCCCCGCTCTCGACCAGCCGCGTGCGACGGCTGATGCCCGCCAGGTCAGGACAAAAGAACGGCTGTGCAAGGTTGAGCCAAAGACCATCCCGCCAAAGCGCGTTCACTCTCCCAAGGCGGACCGCCGCTTACGACGGTGATGGCACAGATCAGCCGTTCGCATGCGCAGGCCACCGATGCACAGGTATCGATGAGGGGGCGGAGTGTGTCCTGTCGACACGCAACCGCTTCCGCGCCGACGCGGACCCGCAACCGCAACCGCAACCGCAACCGCAACCGCAACCGCAACCGCAACCGCAACCGCAACCGCAACCGCAATAGGTTCAATGCGCCAGCAGTGACAAAATAAATTGTTTACGAAATCTTAAT
>CAIQQQ010000068.1 GCA_903873995.1 uncultured Rhodospirillales bacterium | reverse complement strand
CACGGCCGCAACGACGCCTGCCTTGCGCGGGCCGGCCCGCTCCAGCCAGCCGCCCCAGATCGCGGCGGACGAGCCCAGCAGCACGAAGAACAGCGTGTAGATCCAGCCGAGCTCGGCCACCGTCCAGTCGCAGTCAGCCGCGACCAGCGCATTGAGCAGCCCCGACCCGGCCCGGCACGACACCGGCTTTGTGATCCCGATCGCCTGGCTCAGCGGCAGCCAGAACACGCTGAAGCCATAGGCCATGCCAATACACAGATGGATCGCAAGCGCTGCCGGCGGCACCAGCCATCGGTTGAAGCCAGGACCTGCGATCGTTCTGTCACGCTCCAAAATTCCCGGCATGGCGACCCCCTCAGTTCAGCCAGCGCGCCGTCGCGCGCGACAGCTCGCCGGTCTCGGCCTGGATGTGCAGCCACTGGTCCACGAACAGCTTCAGCGCCATGTCGCGCGGCAGCATGTAGCCAAGCTCACCGAAATCGAACGGTGCGTCCGGATGGATCGCGCACAGTCCGGGGTTGAGCTTCTGCTGCAGCCGCGTCTCGACATTGTCGGTGATCATCACATCCGCCCGGCCCGCCAGCAGCTCGCCCCATACGCCGAGATTGTTGGGATGCACAACGATCGTCGCCGCCTTCAGGTTCGCGCGGTCGAATGCCTCGTTGGTGCCGCCGGGATTGGTGATCACCCGCACGGAGGCCTGGTCGATCGCGGCCAGCGAGCTGTATTTCGCCGTGTCCGCACAGCGCGCGATCGCCGCCTTTCCCGTGCGCATCATGGCCGTCGAGAAGAACGCGCGCTTCTGGCGCGCCAGCGTGATCGAGATGCCGCCCATGCCGATATCGAACCGGTCGGCCGCCAGATCGGCGAGCAGATCGCTCCATTTCGTCGCCACCAGCTCCACCCGAACCCCCAGCGCCGCGGCCAGCGAGCCCGCCATGTCGATATCGAGCCCGGTGATCGCGCCGGATGCGTCCTTCACCGCGAACGGCCGGTAATCGCCGGGAATGCCGACGCGCAGCACGCCCGAGGCCTGAATCGCGTCCAACTTCGTGGCGGTCTGGGCCTGGGCCACGGCGGTGGTCAGCAGCATGGCGATGCAGAGCAATCCACGTATCAGACGCATGACGATCTCCCGTTCGTTTTGGAGACTATGGCGGCACCGCACCGGCCCGGCAACGCGCTTGACGGAGCCTTCGCCCCGGCCGATTGAGACACAAACCGTGGTGCCCTCATGACCCTTACCGCGACCATGAATTTCATCGCCCACACCGAAGGCGGGCCGGACGGCATGCGCATCGCAACCGGTCCCCTGCCGGTGCCGGCCGCTGACGAAGTGCTGATCCGGGTGCAGGCGGTGGGCGTGAACCGGCCGGACGTGCTGCAGCGCCAGGGCAGCTACAACCCGCCGCCCGGCGCAAGCCCCGTCCTGGGTCTGGAGGCGTCGGGCGAGGTGGTGGCAATAGGTGCGGATGTGACAAAGATCGCTGTGGGCGAGCGGGTGTGCGCGCTCACCAACGGCGGCGCCTATGCCGAATATGTGGTGGCGCAAACACTCGATGCGGATGTAATTGTAATTGGCTCAGGGATTGGTGGTTTAGTTACCGCAACGCAATTGGCGGCGAAGGGGGCAAGCGTAATTGTCCTTGAGCGCTATTTAATTGCGGGGGGAAGTGGCGGCTACTTTGAGCGCAATGGCTACCGCTTTGATGTGGGCGCATCGATGAT
>CAIQQQ010000067.1 GCA_903873995.1 uncultured Rhodospirillales bacterium | reverse complement strand
TCGCGGAAGCTCTCGATCACGGCTGCGGGCGGATCGACCTTCTGCAGCTGGACCTGGGTGATATCCACGCCGGCGCCATACTGATCGAGGATCGTCTGCACGCCCTTGGTGACGGCGGCCTCGATCTGGGCACGGGCGTCGGTCAGCGCGGGCTGGATCGGCGTGCGGCCGATCACTTCGCGCATCACCGATTCGGCAGCGGACTTCACCGTGACGCCGGGGTTGCGGGTGGCGAACAGGAAGGCGCCGGCGTCACGCACACGCCAGAACACGGCGGCGTTGATGTCGATGATGTTCTCGTCGCCGGTGAGCATCAGGCTTTCCTCGCCGATGTCGCGCAGCGGCGCGTCCCGCCCGGCGCGGGTCTCGCCGCTACCGGAGCGATAGCCGATATCGACGCGGTTGATGCGGGTAACGGCGGGGCGCAGCACGCTCTCGATGGGCCAGGGCAGCGCGTAGTTGAGGCCGGGCAGCGTCGTGCGGTCAAACGCGCCGAAGCGGAGCACCACGCCCTGCTCGTCGGGCTGGACGCGATAGAACCCGCTGGCGAGCCAGGCGCCGATGGCGAGCAGCACCACGAACCCCAAGCCCTTGGCTCCGAAGCCGCCAAGGCTGGGGCCGGGTCCCGAGCCCTTGCCACCACCGAAACCTGCGGGGAACACGCCGCGGACGAATTCCTGCGCGTTGCGGATCAGCTCGTCGAGCTCGGGGGGGCGCTTGCCGGGGCCGTTGGGGCCCCATGGGCCACGCCCGCCGCCGGATCCATTGGGGTTGCGCGGCTTGGGATCGCGCGGTTCCTGGTCGGGTGGCGTGCCCCATGGATTGGTGGCCAGATTCCGCGACCCGTAGGGACCGGACCCTGTCTGACCGTCTGCGATGGAAACCATGTTTGCGGGCTGCTCCTGTTGCGTGTCTGGCCTGCGGGCCAGGCAGCCTGCCATTGGCACGGCCGGTCTGCTCCGCCATATGCGGCAGCGACCTCGCATATTGACCGCATCGGAAAGGTTTTCAAGGCAATGGCCACCACCGCCCCCACAGAGGCCAGCCTGCGCGCCGCCCTTGGCCGCGTGATCGATCCCGCAACCGGGCGTGACATCGTCTCGGCCGGGCTCCTGGAAGGCCTGCAGCTGCGCGGCGGCCTTGTTCAGGCCAGCCTTTTGACCGATCGCGCCCGGGCCACCGCCATGGAGCCGATCCGGCTTGCGGCCGAACGCGCGCTTTCGGCCGAGCCCGGCGTGCAGAACGCCACCGTGGTGCTGACGGCGCATGCCGCACCTCCGGCCGCTGCCAAAGGCCCGGAGGCGAAGCCGCTGCTGCTGCCTGGCGTCAAGGCGGTCGTCGCGGTCGCCAGCGGCAAGGGCGGCGTCGGCAAATCCACCACCGCGGTCAACCTTGCCGTGGCCCTGGCGCAGATGGGTCTGCGGGTCGGGCTGCTGGATGCGGACATCTACGGCCCATCCCTGCCGCGCATGCTGGGCCTGTCGCGCAAGCCGGAGGTGCGCGGGGACCGGATGATCCCGCTCGACGCCTGGGGCGTGAAGGCGATGTCGATCGGTTTTCTCGTGGAAGAGGAGACGCCGATGATCTGGCGCGGCCCGATGGTGATGGGCGCGCTGGAGCAAATGATGGGCCAGGTGGAATGGGGCGTGCTGGACATCATGCTGGTGGACATGCCGCCCGGCACGGGCGATGCGCAGCTGACAATGGCGCAGCGCGTGGCTCTCGCTGGTGCTGTGATCGTCTCCACCCCGCAGGACATCGCGCTCATCGATGCACGGCGCGGCGTGCGGATGTTCGAGCGGACGAAGGTGCCGGTGCTCGGGCTGATCGAGAACATGAGCTACTTCTGCTGTCCCAATTGCGGTCACCAATCCAACATCTTTAGCCATGGCGGGGCGCGGGCGGAGGCCGGGCGGCTGGGGACGGAGTTTCTGGGCGAGATTCCACTGCTGCTCGACATCCGCACGGCGGCGGACGCCGGAAACCCGATCGTGGCCGCCGACCCTGGCGGGACAGCCGCCGCCGCCTTCGCTGCCATCGCAGCGCGGCTTTGGGAAAAGGTCGGCTCCCTAGTGGCCGCGGGGCCGCGCATCGTCATCGATTGATCTGAAGGGTGCAGCAGCGTCGTCGTTAATTCAGGAACAGCTTCCCGGGGTTCATGATCGCCTTCGGGTCCATGGCGGTCTTGAGGCTCCGCATCACCGCGAGGGCTTCGGGGCCGTGTTCTTGTTCAAGGAACTCGCGCTTGCCGATGCCCACGCCGTGCTCGCCGCTGCAAGAGCCGCCGAGGGCCAGCGCGCGGGCCACGATCTTGCGGTCGAGCTCGAAGGCGCGCTCCACGGCACCGGGTTCGTCAGATACCAGGATGATGGTGTGGAAATTGCCGTCCCCGACATGGCCGACCATGGGGGCGGTCAGGCCGGAGGCCGCGATGTCCTCCTTCACGCCAAGGATGGCTTCAGCGAGCCTGGATATGGGCACAACCGCGTCCGTGGTCATGCCGCGATGTCCGGGCTTGAGCGCGAGGCCGGCCCAATAGGCGTCATGGCGTGCCTGCCACAGATGGGTGCGCTCGGCAGGATCGGTCGCCCAGCGGAAGCCCTGGCCGCCGAAATCGCCGGAGATCGCCTCAGCCAGGCCAGCCTGCTCGGCCACGCCCTGCGGCGTGCCGTGGAATTCCAAGAACAAGGTGGGGACCGGGGCGAGACCGACGAGCTTCGAGTAGGTGATGCTGGCGCCCATCTGCACCTCGTCGATCAGCTCGATGCGCGCCACCGGGATTCCGGCCTGCATCACCGCGATGACGGTCTCGACGGCGCCAGCCATGCTGTCGAACTGGCACACGGCAGCCGAAATCGCCTCGGGGATGCCATGCAGTCTGAGCGTGATCTCGGTAATGATGCCGAGCGTGCCCTCGCTGCCGATAAACAGGCGGGTGAGGTCGTAGCCGGTTGAGGACTTGCGCACGCGCCCACCAGTCTTGATGACGCGCCCATCGGCCAGCACGACGGTGAGGCCCAGAACGTTCTCGCGGATGGTGCCGTAGCGCACGGCCGCGGTGCCGGAGGCACGTGTGGCGCACATGCCGCCGATGGTGCAGACGCTGCCCGGATCGACCGGGAAGAACAGGCCCTGGTCGCGCAGATGCGCGTTGAGACCCTGGCGCGTCACCCCAGGCTGGATGCGACAGTCCATATCGGCCGCGTTGACCTCGATGATGTCGGTCATGCGGCTGAGATCGATGGTGATGCCGCCGCGCACCGGCGTCACGTGGCCTTCAAGCGACGTGCCGGCCCCGAACGGCACGACCGGGACGCCATGGGCGTTGCACAGGGCAAGGAGCTTTGAGGCCTCCTCCGTGCTGGCCACGAACGCCACCGCGTCAGGCAGCGCGTGTGGCAGGGCGTCCTCGCCATGGCTGTGCTGTTCGCGGAGTGCTGCATTGGTCGTCAGGCGCTCGCCCAGGAACTCGGCGGCGAGCGCCAGAACGGCATCGACGGGTCGGGACATCTCACTCTCCTCGGGACAGGCGCTGCCTATCCTGCGCCCGCCTCAGCGCCGCCGCCAAGTGATGACGGAGGATACGGCGTAGTTCCACACAAGGCTCATCACCGCGCCGACGAGGCCGGCCAGCGCCCAACCGCGGCCGTCGTCGTTGACCATCACGGCCGCCACGGAGAGGTTTGCCGCCGCACCGACGCCGCAGATCAGCCCGAAGGTGACGAGGCCACGCACGAAGGACCAGCCGCGCAGGCGCCGGTCGCCGAAGGTGAAGGCGTTGTTGAGCACGAAATTGCCGATGATGGCTGCAAGCGTCGCGACCCCTTGGGCCGTTTCGAAGTCCAGCCGGACCAGTTTCAGTGCCATCAGCAGCACGATCATATGGGCCGCGATGCCGAGGACGCCGACAGACGCGAACATCAAGAAGCGCACCGGCACGATATGCCCCACCAGCTTGTCCGCCAGCAGCAGGGCGTAGTCGCGCAGCACGCCGGCATCGAGCTTGCTTTCGCCGGATTGGCGGGTACGGAAGCGGAACGGCAACTCCACGATGCGCGGCGGCCTGGGCAGGGAGGCGATGATGTCCAGCAGGATCTTGAACCCGATCGCCGAGAGCTGGCGGACGGAGGCGTTGAAGGTCTCGCGGCGGATCATGAAGAAGCCGCTCATCGGATCGGCGACCTTGGTGCGCAGCACGATCTGGCCGAGGCGGGTGGCGAGATCGGACATGCCGGCGCGGGTCGCATCCCAGTCGCCAATGCCGCCGCCAGCGACGTAGCGGCTGCCGATGGCGATGTCGGCACCGTCGTGAAGGGCGGCGAGCATCTTCGGCAACAGCGTCTCGTCATGTTGCAGATCACCATCCATGGCGGCGACATAGGGGGCGAAGCTGGCCTGGGCGCCTTCGACGAATGCGCTGGCGAGGCCCCGCCTCCCGATGCGGTGGATCATGCGGACCCGCGGGTCATTCGCGGCAACTGCGGCGATCGCGTTGCGCGTGCCGTCCCGGCTGTCATCGTCGACGAACATCACCTCCCAGACGATGCCGGCAAGCGCTGCGTCCATCGCGGCGATCAGGGGAGCGACGTTGTCATGCTCGTTCAGCACCGGCACGACGACGCAGAGGACAGGCGTTTGTGAAACAATGGTCATGGCCGGGCTCTATAGAGGCAGAACGCGGGCCTTGCATCCCCACCTCGCGAGCGGTATCTGTGTTGCATCATCATTCTCCCTGACTTCTGGAGGGTGGCCTTTGCGGGCCGCCTTTTTTGTTTTGGCACACACGCAAGACCCATCAGACGACTCCGAAGACGAACGCGACCGGCGCGAGCACGAGCTGGGGCAAGACCATCTCGCCGATGACATGCCGATGCATGCCGGGCTCGAGGCCCGGATCGCTGCCATCATTGCACCTGGGATCGCCGATCTGGGATATGAGCTGGTTCGTGTGGCGGTTCTTGGGCGGGAACGCCCAACCGTGCAGATCATGGCCGATCGCGCCGACGGCAACCTGATCAATGTCAACGACTGCGAGCGCATCAGCCGCAACGTGAGTGCGGTGATGGATGTCAACGACCCGATCCCCGGCCGCTGGACGCTTGAGGTCAGCTCCGCCGGCATCGACCGGCCTTTGACCCGGGTGAAGGACTGGGTGCGCTTTGCCGGCCATTTGGCCCGCGTCGAGCTGGTGATCCCCGTAGCCGGCCGCAAGCGCATCAGCGGCACGATCATCTCGGCCGATGCCGCGAAGGTGATCGTGCGCGAGGGCGTGCAGGATCACGAGATCCCGTTCGCCGATATCCGCCGCGCCAAGCTGGTGCTGACGGATGCGCTAATCGATTTCACAACCCCAACCAAGCCGAATTGAGGACATCCCATGGACACGTCCGTCGCACGCCCTGAGCTGCTGCTGGTCGCCGAGAGCGTCGCGCGCGAGAAATCGATCGAACGCGACGAGGTGCTGGAAGCCATGGAGCAGGCGATCCAGAAGGCCGGCCGCGCCAAATACGGCCACGAGAAGGACATCCGAGCCACGATCGACCGCAAGACCGGCGATGTGCGCCTGTCACGCTGGACCGAGGTGGTCGAGGTCGTGGAGAACGAGGAGACCCAGATCCCGCTGCACATCGCGCGCAAGTTCAAGCCGGATGTGGAACTCGGCGGCTATCTGGTCGATCCGCTGCCGCCGATCGATTTCGGCCGTATCCCGGCGCAGACCGCAAAGCAGGTGATCGTGCAGCGCGTGCGCGAGTATGAGCGCAAGAAGCAGTACGACGAGTTCAAGGACCGCGTGGGCGAGATCATCAACGGCGTGGTCAAGCGCACCGAATACGGCAACCTGCTGGTCGAGGTCGGGCGCGCCGAGGCTTTGCTGCGCCGCGACGAGCTGATCTCGCGCGAGAGCTTCCGCAACGGTGACCGGGTGCGCGCCTATATCTACGACGTGCGCGAGGAGCCGCGTGGTCCGCAGGTATTCCTCAGCCGCACCCATCCAGGGTTTCTCGCAAAGCTGTTCGCCCAGGAAGTGCCGGAGATCTATGACGGCATCATCGAGATCAAGGCCGTCAGCCGCGATCCGGG
>CAIQQQ010000066.1 GCA_903873995.1 uncultured Rhodospirillales bacterium | reverse complement strand
CCGGCGGGCTCGCCGACCGGCGCGGCGAGTGCATCCACGCCGCCTGTCCGCATTGGCGCCGCTGCTTCGTCGAACACACCATCCGCCGCGCGAAGGGCGCCGATCTCGTGGTCGCCAACCACGCACTGGTCATGGCCCAGGCCGCCTGGGGCGGCATCGACGACAATTCCGTCCCGCTCCGCTACGTGTTCGACGAAGGCCATCATCTGTTCGACGCCGCGGACAGCGCGTTTTCCGCCGAGCTCTCCGGCATCGAGGCCGCGGAACTCCGCCGCTGGCTGCTCGGCGCCGAAGGCGGCAGATCCCGCGCCCGCGGCCTCTACCGCAGGGTCGAGGAGCTGGTCGCCGGCCGCACCGATCTCGACACGCCATTGACCGCCGCCCTCCAGGCCGCAAGAGACCTCCCCGCCCCCGGCTGGTCGCTCCGCCTGTCCGGTGCCGCCGAAGAACTCGCGATGGAGCCCGGCCGCCCCAACCCCACCGAAACCCTGCTTCGCGCCGCCCGCCGTCAGGTCCTCGCCCGCCTGAGCGGCGACGAGGAACCCGGCCTTGGCGTCCACGAATGCGACCTCCACCCCGCCATCGAAGCCCTCCCGCTCGCCGCCCTCGATCTCTCCCGCGCCCTGGCCCGCATCGCCACGCCTCTCAAAACCCTGCACGACCGCCTCGCGGCCAGACTCGAAGACGAAGCCGACGAGATGGATGCCACCTTGCGCAACCGCATCGAGGCCGCCTGCCGCACCCTCAAGCGCCGCGCCATCGATCCGCTGGGCGCCTGGCAGGCCATGCTCCAGGCCGCCGCCGAATTCGCCCCCGACCCCGGCACGAAACCCACCCACGTGATGTTCCTCAGGCTCGACCGCCGCGCGGATGGAGACCGCGATGTCGGCCTGCACCGCCATTGGCTCGACCCCACGATCCCGTTTGCCACCACCCTCGCCCAGCCCGCCCACGGCCTGCTCGTCACCTCCGCCACCTTGCGTGACACCGGCGAGGATGACGCCGAGCAGGCCTGGCACGTGGCCGAGGGCCGTGTGGGCGCCAGCCATCTGCCCGCCCCCTCCATCCGCGTGGCCGTCGCCAGCCCGTTCGACTACGCCGCCCAGACCCGCGCCTTCGTGGTCAACGATGTGGACTCGCGCCAGATCGGCCCGCTCGCCGCCGCCGTGAAGGCGCTGTTCCTCGCCTCCGGCGGCGGCGGCCTCGGCCTGTTCACCGCCATCTCCCGCCTGCGCGCCGTCCATGCCCGCATCGCCCCCGATCTCGAGCTCGCCGGCATCCCCCTCATCGCGCAACACGTGGACGCGATGGACAACGCCACGTTGGTGGACGTGTTCCGCACCGAGATCGACAGCTGCCTCCTCGGCACGGACGCGATGCGCGACGGCGTGGACGTCCCCGGCCGCGCGCTCCGCCTCGTGGTGTTCGAACGCGTCCCCTGGCCCCGGCCGGACATCCTGCACCGCGAGCGCCGCACCCACCTCTCGGACGGCAATCCCGTCGCCTATGACGACCGCGTGGTGCGTTTCCGCCTGCGCCAGGCCTTCGGCCGCCTGATCCGCACCGCAACCGACCGCGGCGTGTTCGTCCTGCTCGACCGCGGCACCCCCACCCGCCTGCTCAGCGCCTTCCCCCAGGGCGTGCAGGTGCAGCGGCTCGGTCTTGCCGCCGCCGCCGCCGAGACCAGATCATTTCTCACCGAACAGGACGGCCGCACATGAACATCCACAGCCTCAGCGTCCGCCGCAACGACGGCACCGTGCAGTCCATGGGCGACTACGCGGGCCAGGTCCTGCTGATCGTCAACACCGCGTCCCGCTGCGGCTTCACCCCGCAATACAAGGGCCTGCAGGCGTTGCAGGAACAGTACGGCCCGAAAGGCTTCTCGGTCCTCGCGTTCCCCTGCGACCAGTTCGGCCACCAGGAACCCGGCACCGATGCCGAGATCGCAAAGTTCTGCGACACCAGCTACCGCATCACCTTCCCGCTGTTCGCCAAGATCGAGGTGAACGGCGCCAAGGCCGATCCACTGTTCAACGAGCTCAAAGCCAAAAAGGGCGGCGGCCTCCTCGGCAGCGCCATCAAATGGAACTTCACCAAGTTCCTGGTCGGCCGCGACGGCACGGTGCTGGACCGTTTTCCCCCCACCACGTCGCCCGAAGCCATCGCTTCCACCATCGCCAAAACGATCGGCTGACAGCCCATCCGTCACATATGCGCGAGATCGAACCATTCCGCCGCCGCCACACGGCAAATATGATCGCCTGGCGAGCAATGCGCGCGCCGAAACCTGCGAACCCTCACGCCGGACGCCTGGCATGATGATTGCTTAACCGCGACCAGGCCGCGGCATAGGCTGCGGCCGTCTCGCGTCATTCAATCGAGGGAATCATCATGTCAACTGTCCGCAGCTGGCTTCGGGGCGCCGGCATCGCCGCCACCGCACTGGCCGCCTTCCTTGGCTCCGCCGGGCTTGGCGCTTCACAGGCCCAGGCCCAGGGCACCATCAAGGTCGGCATTCTCCACTCTCTTTCCGGCACGATGGCCATCAGCGAGACCACGCTGAAGGACGTGATGCTCATGCTCATCGAGGAGCAGAACAAGAAGGGCGGTCTGCTCGGTAAGAAGCTCGAGGCCGTCGTCGTCGACCCCGCCTCCAACTGGCCGCTGTTCGCCGAAAAGGCCAAGGAACTCATCAACGTCGACCACGTGGCCGCCGTGTTCGGCTGCTGGACCTCGGTGTCGCGCAAGTCGGTGCTGCCGGTGTTCAAGGAGACCGACAACATCCTCTTCTACCCCGTCCAGTACGAGGGCGAGGAGAGCGAGCGCAACGTGTTCTACACCGGTGCCGCCCCCAACCAGCAGGCGATCCCGGCGGTTGACTACCTGATGGCCAACGACAAGGTAAAGCGCTGGGTCCTCGCCGGCACGGACTATGTCTATCCGCGCACGACCAACAAGATCCTTGAAGCCTACCTGAAGTCCAAGGGCGTCGCCGCCGAAGACATCATGATCAACTACACGCCGTTCGGCCACAGCGACTGGCAGAACATCGTCGCCGAGATCAAAAAATTCGGCTCAGCCGGCAAGAAGACTGCGGTAGTCTCCACCATCAACGGTGATGCCAACGTGCCGTTCTACAAAGAACTTGGCAACCAGGGCATTAAGGCCACCGACATCCCGGTCGTCGCATTTTCGGTCGGCGAAGAAGAGCTCGCCGGCATCGACACCAAGCCGCTGGTCGGCCACCTCGCCGCCTGGAACTACTTCGAGAGCGTGAAGTCCCCGGTCAACACGGCGTTCATCAAGACCTGGCACGACTTCACCAAGAAGCCGAACCGCACCACCAACGATCCGATGGAAGCCGCCTATATCGGCTTCAACATGTGGATCAAGGCCGTTCAGAAGGCCGGCACGGTGGACCAGGACAAGGTGATCGACGCGCTGGTCGGCGTGGCGGTTCCGAACCTGACGGGCGGCCTGTCCACGATGATGCCGAACCATCACATCACCAAGCCCGTGCTGATCGGCGAAGTGAAGGCCGATGGCCAGTTCAACGTGGTGTGGAGCACACCGGGCACGGTGGTGGCCAACGAGTGGTCGCCGTATCTGGAAGGCTCGAAGGACCTGATCGCCGACTGGCGTGCGCCGATGTCCTGCGGCAACTTCAACGTCAAGACCGGCAAGTGCGGCGGCGCCAACTGATCTCGCCGACGCCAGTGAGGGGGAGCGCAAGCTCCCCCTTTTTGCCCCCCCGGTGCGGGGCTTCTGAGGTGCCCGAATGAAATCCGTCCGCCGTCTGCTGCTCGCGCTCGCGATCGGCCTCCTGATTGTGCCCGCGGCATCGCGCGCCGACGACGCGCCCGATCCTTACAGCGGCCTCGCCTCGCAAAGCTTCGAGGACATCGCGCAGGCCATCACCACGCTTGCCGCCTCCGGCAACCCCCAGGCCGCCCCCACAATCGCAGCGCTCCAGAACGAAACACTGTTCGTGACGCCGGATCAGGCGCTGCTGATCAAGACCGATGATGGCTACACCAACGCCCGCACCGGCGAGAAGGTCGCCGATGTGGTCGAGGACGACCTCGCCAATGTCCGCGTGAACAACGCCGTCCGCCGCGCCATCGAAGCTGCCAGCGGCGCGCTGGATCTCGTGTCGCCCGACCCCGCCACCCGCCTGCGCGCCGCCGCCCAGGTGTTCACCTCGCGCGATCCGACAAGCCTGCCGCTGCTTGGCGCAGCCCTCGCCAAGGAAACGAATGCCCAGGTGCGAACCGCCCTGCTGCAGGCCCAGGCGGCAGCCCAGCTCGCCTCCAATGCCGGCAGCGAAGCAGACCAGCTCTCAGCCGTCGCCACCCTGCTCGCCCGCGGCGACATCGAGGCAAAATCCCTGCTCGGCTCGCTGCACGACAACCCACAGGCCGTCCTCGCCAAGGCCACTGCTGCCATCGCCTCCATCGAGCGCATGGAACGACTTTGGAGCCTGGCGCAGGGCCTGTTCTACGGCCTGTCGCTCGGCTCCGTGCTGCTGCTCGCCGCCGCCGGCCTCGCCATCACCTTCGGCGTGATGGGCGTGATCAACATGGCGCATGGCGAGATGGTGATGCTCGGCGCCTACACGACCTATGTCGTCCAAAGCGCCATCGCCGCGGCTGCCCCCGGCCTGATGGGCTTCAGCCTCATGTTCGCCGTGCCCGCCGCCTTCCTGGTCTCCGGCCTGATCGGCGTGCTGATCGAGCGCACCCTGATCCGCTTCCTCTACGGCCGCCCGCTCGAGACCCTGCTCGCCACCTGGGGCCTGTCCCTGGTCCTGCAGCAGGCGGTGCGCACCATCTTCGGCTCCTCCAACCGAGACGTGACAACCCCCGGCTGGATGAGCGGATCGGACGCTGTGATGGGCCTGACCATCACCTATAACCGCCTCTACATCATCGCCTTCGCGGTGGTCGTGATCGGCCTGCTGATGGCGGTGCTGCGCTACACAGCCCTGGGCCTGCGCATGCGCGCCGTCACGCAGAACCGCCGCATGGCCTCAGCCATGGGCATACGCACCCCCTGGATCGACGCGCTCACCTTTGGCCTCGGCTCAGGCGTCGCCGGCATGGCAGGTGTCGCGCTGAGCCAGATCGACAATGTCAGCCCCAATCTCGGCCAGAGCTACATCATCGACAGCTTCATGGTCGTGGTGTTCGGCGGTGTCGGCAATCTGTGGGGCACGGTGGTCAGCGCGCTCACCCTGGGCATCGTCAACAAGTTCCTCGAACCCTTCGCCGGCGCCGTGCTGGGCAAGATCGTGGTGCTGGTGGCGCTGATCCTGTTCATCCAGCGCAAGCCGCGCGGCATGTTCCCCCTCAAGGGCAGGGCGGTCGAGCAATGAACCGCCTCTCCACCACCATCTGCGTGATCCTTGTCCTGGGCCTTGCCAGCCTCATGGCAATCCTCAACCTCGCCACGGATGCCGGCTCGGCCTTGCACGTGCCCACCTACGCCGTCTCTCTCGTCGGCAAATATCTTTGCTACGCGATCCTCGCCTTGGCGCTCGATCTCGTCTGGGGATACGCGGGCATCCTCTCGCTCGGCCACGCCGCGTTCTTCGCCCTCGGCGGCTACGCCATGGGCATGTATCTGATGCGCCAGATCGGCACCCGCGGCGTCTACGGCAACGCGATCCTGCCGGATTTCATGGTGTTCCTGAACTACAAGGACCTCCCCTGGTACTGGCACGGCTTCGACAACCCGGCCTTCGCTCTGCTGATGGCGGTGCTCGTCCCCGGTCTGCTCGCCTTGGTGTTCGGCTGGCTGGCGTTCCGCTCCCGCGTCTCGGGCGTCTATCTCTCGATCATCACCCAGGCGCTGACCTACGCCCTCCTGCTGGCGTTCTTCCGCAACGACATGGGCTTCGGCGGCAACAACGGCATGACCGACTTCAAGGACATGTTCGGCCTGCCGCTCCAGGCGGACGCGACGCGCGCGGGCCTGCTGGTCGCAAGTGCGGTGATGCTGTGTGCCTGCCTGCTGGTCGCCCGCTTCGTCGTCACCTCCCGCTTCGGCAAGGTGCTGATCGCCGTGCGCGACACCGAGGCCCGCACAAGGTTCCTCGGCTACCGCCCGGAAAGCTATAAGCTCTTCGTCTTCGTCCTCTCCGCGATCATGGCCGGCATCGGCGGCGTGCTCTACGTGCCACAGGTCGGCATCATCAACCCCGGCGAGTTCGCCCCCGCCGGCTCGATCGAGGCGGTGATCTGGGTCGCCGTCGGCGGCAGAGGAACCCTGGTCGGCGCCATCCTCGGCGCCGTGCTGGTCAATGCCGGCAAGACCTATCTCACCGGCGCCTTCCCCGAACTGTGGCTGTTCGCGCTCGGCTTCCTGTTCATCCTGGTCACGCTCCTGCTGCCCAAGGGTGTGCTGGGCCTGCTGCAAAGGGCCAGATCATGACCATCGGCCCGGTGTCCGGCTCGCTGCTGTATCTCAACGGCGTGTCGGTGAGCTTTGACGGCTTCCGCGCGATCAACAACCTCTCTTTGGTGCTGGAACCCGGCGAGATGCGCGCGGTGATCGGCCCCAACGGCGCGGGCAAGACCACGATGATGGACATCATCACCGGCAAGACCCGGCCCAACGAAGGCCAGGTGATCTTCGGCGCCGAGACCGACCTCACCCGCCTCGACGAACCCGCCATCGCCGCCCTCGGCATCGGTCGCAAATTCCAGAAACCCACAGTGTTCGAACCGCTCTCCGTCTGGGACAACGTCCTCCTCGCTCTGGCCGGCGACCGCCGCCCGCGCTTCTCGCTCTGGGCGCGCGAAACGGCCGAGGAGCGGGACCGCATCGAGGAGATCCTCGGCATCATCCGCCTCGGCGAGCTCCGCACCCGCCAAGCCGCCGGCCTGTCGCACGGCCAGAAGCAGTGGCTCGAGATCGGCATGCTGCTGGCGCAGGAACCGAAGCTGCTGCTGGTGGACGAACCGGTCGCCGGCATGACCGACAGCGAGACCGAACAGACCGCCGAGCTGCTGCGCGAGATCAACCGAACCCGCTCGGTGGTGGTGGTGGAGCACGACATGGCGTTCGTCCGTGCGCTGGGCGTGAAGGTCACGGTGCTGCACGAGGGCTCGGTGCTGTCCGAGGGCTCGATCGATCATGTGAGCTGCGACCCGCGCGTGGTCGAAGTCTATCTGGGGCGCTGAGCATGCTCGAAGTTCAGAATGTGGAGCTTTTCTATGGCGCGGCCATAGCCCTGCGCGGCGTGTCGCTGCAGGCGCAGGTGGGCGAGACCACCTGCATCCTCGGCCGCAACGGGGTGGGCAAGACCAGCCTGCTGCGTGCCATCACCGGCGCCCACCCGATCTCGAAGGGCTCGATCCGCTGGGAAGGCCACGAGATCTCGAAACTGCCGATCTACGAGCGGGCAAAGCGCGGCATCGCCTGGGTGCCGCAGGGGCGCGACATCTTCCCGCTGCTGACGGTGCGCGAGAACCTCGAGACCGGCTTTGCCGTCCTGCCCAGCCGCCAGCGCCGCATCCCGGAAGAGATGTTCGAGCTCTTCCCCATCCTCAAATCCATGCTGGGGCGGCGCGGCGGCGACCTGTCCGGCGGCCAGCAGCAACAGCTCGCCATCGCCCGCGCCTTGGTGATGAAGCCGCGCCTGCTGGTGCTGGACGAACCGACGGAGGGCATCCAGCCCAGCATCATCAAGGACATCGGCCGCGTGATCGACCTTTTGCGCGGCCGCGGCGAGATGGCGATCGTGCTGGTGGAACAGTATTTCGACTTCGCCCGCGACCTCGGCAGCCGCCTGATCGTGATGGATCGCGGCGACATCGTGGTGAACAGCCTGCGCGCCGATCTTGACGAACAAGATGTTCGCAGGCGCCTGTCCGTGTGACCCATTGTCTGTGGTCTGGCGGGGCGCCTCAAGGACAGGCCGCGCAAGAGCGCGGTCGCCGCGCGATCCGTGACCCGTCGCGCCAGACCACAGAAGGCGCTCACATCGAAACAAGGCGCAGATCCGGCCTTTGCCTGCATGTTGGCCGCTTGCTTTGGGGCAGGGGAGCGGGTCAAGGATCGCGAAGCGACCCCGCAGGGGCTTGTCCTTGAGGCGCTCCCTGACCCAAAGCAAAATCGGAGATGCAGGCGCCTTGCCCGAAACCCACTAAAGAGCCACCGGCAGCCTCCACCTCGCCTTCAAGGACCGCAACGGCACCACAGCCATAGCCGACCTCCGCCAGCAAGGCTGCGCCAAGGCCAGATTCCCGCGCCCGACGCACTGGCTGGAAGCCATCACCCTCAACACCTCCGGCGGCGTGGCCGGCGGCGACAGGATCGCCACCACCATTGACCTCCAACCGGGTGCCCAAGCCACGATCGCCACCCAAGCGGCCGAACGCTTCTACCGCGCGCTGCCCACCGACGCCCCCGCGAAGCTCCGCACCCGCATCACCGTGGCGGAGGGTGCCGCCTGTGAATACCTCCCCCAGGAAAGCATCCTGTTCGACCAAAGCGCGCTCGACCGCCAACTCGACATCGACCTCGCCGACAACGCCTGGTTCCTCGGCCTCGAAACCCTGGTCTTCGGCCGCACCGCCATGGGCGAAACGGTCGAAACCATCCGCCTGCGCGATGTGATCCGCGTCCGCATCGGAGGCCGCCTCGTGCTGCACGACGCAATCAGGCTCGATGGTCCGCCCGTTCTCTTCAGCGCTCCGGTTGCCAACGGCGCACGGGCCATGACGACGCTGATGCATGTCTCCCCCTCGGCCGAAGCCTTGCTTGACGAACTGCGCGACAGATTGTCGCCGTTCGAAGCTGGAGCGAGCTTCACCCAGGGCATCCTCCTTATACGCCTCCTCGCCACAGACTCCGTCGCTCTACGCCACGCCCTTTCCACCGCCTTGCAATGCCTCCGGGCCCCGCGGGCCTTGCCGCGTGTGTGGAATTGCTGAACTCCGCAGGCACAAATGTGCTACTCACCCTGAAGGAGGTTCAGCCGCATGAGTACGACAACGATCCGAATCGAAGACGATCTCAAAACCCGCGTGGCTGCCGCCGCCGAACTTGTCGGCAAGACGCCTCACGCCTTCATGATCGAAGCAATCGCGCGAATAGTCGAGGAAGCCGAGCAAGATCAACGGTTTCGGCTCCTGGCAGAGGAACGTTGGGCCACACTCTGTGAAACCGGGATGTCGGTCTCCTGGGAGGATGCCAAGGCATGGCTGCTGGCCCGTGCAGACGGGGAAGACCGTCCGAAGCCAACCCCGCGCCTTATATCCCTCTAAGACTGACCAGTGGCACGGATCGAGCTGACACCAGGAGCCATCGAGGATCTCGATAGGTTCTTCGATCACCTGAGGTCGTTCGAAATTTCCCAGTCCCGCAGCCGCGTGATCGGAATTGTCGAGTCTCTCTCCGTCCTGAGCCATAGCCCGCAGATCGGCCGACCGTTCGCACCCGGCCTGCGTGAGCTGATCATCGGCCGACGTCCCAATATCTACCTGGCACTTTACCGATATATCGATGCCATCGATACTGTCTTCATCCTCGCGTTCCGCCAGCAGAACGAACAGGACTACAAACGTCATTTCAATGGGTGACCAGATGCCGTGCCGCTGTTTAACATCGTTGCAGAGGTGACCGATGAACCTGACCCCGCGTGAAAAAGACCGCCTGCTGATCTCGATGGCCGCCATCGTCGCCCGCCGCAGGCTCGACCGTGGCGTGAAGCTCAACCACCCCGAAGCCATCGCCCTCATCGCAGACTTCGTCATCGAAGGCGCCCGCGACGGCAAGACGGTGGCCGACCTCATGCAGGAAGGCGCCCATGTCATCACCAGAGACCAGTGCATGGAAGGCATCGCCGAGATGATCCACGACGTCCAGGTCGAAGCTACCTTCCCCGACGGCACCAAGCTCGTCACCGTCCATGAACCGATCCGATGATCGCAAAGCCACGGGAGCGACGATATTGCCTTCCACAATGACGGCCGCCGCAGTTTTCGCCCTGCTCCGTCACAGCGTCGGCGTGATGTCGTTTGTCTATCTTTTCTCTGCTCTGATTCAGGGCGAGGTCCCTCGCAACCGAGCATTCGGTCTCCTGGTCGGCACCACCGTCGTCTTCGTCGGTCTTCTTGTCACCCAGCTTCGTAAGTCCGCAAAGGTGTCCTCATGATTCCCGGCGAAATCGAAACCCTGCCAGGCGACATCGAGCTCAACGCGGGCCTTCCCCGCACCACCCTCACCGTCGCCAACACCGGCGACCGGCCCATCCAGGTCGGCAGCCATTACCATTTCGCTGAAACCAACCGCGCCCTCGCGTTCGACCGCGAAGCCGCCCGCGGCCAGCGCCTCGACATCGCCGCCGGCACCGCCGTGCGCTTCGAACCGGGCCAGACCCGCGAGATCACCCTCATCCCCTTCCAGGGTGACCGAAAAATCTTCGGCTTCCGCGGAGACGTGATGGGAGACCTCAAATGACCCGCATCTCACGCCGCACCTACGCGGACATGTACGGCCCCACCACCGGAGATCGCGTCCGCCTCGCCGACACCGAGCTCTGGATCACCGTCGAGCACGACCACACCATCTACGGCGAGGAGGTGAAATTCGGCGGCGGCAAAGTCATCCGG
>CAIQQQ010000065.1 GCA_903873995.1 uncultured Rhodospirillales bacterium | reverse complement strand
GTCTATGTTTTCTAGAGCACGACTTTCGACCGATTGGCTTCAATCGGTCGAAACGTGCTCTAGCAAACATTGGAAGACGTTGCAGGCGATCGAATTCGCTTTGGGATAAGTTGTCCTGGGGCCTTCAGATCAGGGACAGGAGTGCGGGATGTGGTCGAAAGGCCCGATCGTTCGATCACCCCTTCGGCAACGCCGGCAGATCCTCCTGTTGCACCGGCGCCGGCACCGGGGCTGCAGGCGCGCCCTTTTGGAGGTAGCTGCGCAGTGAGCGCCGGATCTGGAATTCCAGCTCCACGTTCATGTCCTCCATCATCTGCGTCACCAGTTCATTGAGCGCGGCGCGCGTGGCGTTCGGCGCGTCGTTCTCGATGGCGCGGGAGCGTATCACCCGCGCCTCAGCATAGCCGGTGCGGCTGCCGTCGCCGCTGGCGATGTCGAGATGGATGGTCATGCGGCCTTCGTAGCGGTCTCGGACCTGCACCAGGCTCGCCTCGTCGATCCCGAACAAGGCGTGGCCGGTGTTGCCGTTTGCCACCAGCCGGTCCCGCGCCATCTGCCGCAGCGCATCCACCGGGTGGGTGGGCGAGATCATGCCGAGATCGTGGCTCTCGGGCCGCGGCGCCCAGCTGTCATCGATGTCCACGGTTGCGACATTGAGGCGGAGTTTGGTCAGATAGTCGTAGCTGGGCGGCGCGTAGGACACGAGCGGCGTGTCCCCCCCGCCGCAGCCGGACAGGGTGGCCATCACCGCGAGGCCGGCCAGAACCCGAAGAAATCCAGATCGCCGCATGTTGATGCCCCTCTGACGAATGCGCGTGTGCCGGTGCTGTCTCAGGTCGAGGCGCCTTGCGAGATATCTGACCGGGTGAACCGGAAGCCCAGGTTGCAGAACTCGCAATTCATGGTGATCGCGCCATCCTCTTCCATCTCAGTGATGTCCTCAGCGCCGAACGTTCCGAGGATTCCCGCCAGCTTGGCGCGCGAGCAGCGGCAGCCATAGGCGAGCGGGCGGGACAGGTCGGCTGCGATCTCGCCGCTGACATCGTTGAACAGATTGAACAACAGCCGCTCCGGCGCCAGCCCGTCATCGAGCAGCTCGCTGTCCTTGACGGTGCTGGCGAGCACGATGGCGGTGCCCCAGGCCTCGTCCTGCGCCACGGCGTCCTGCTGCGGATCGATGCCGCCCTGGCCGGCCACCCGCTCCAGAATCAACGCCGACGCGCGCCAGCCCGCGGGCGTGTGGCGGCAGGCGAGGCGCAGGAAACACGGCATCTGCTCGGAGGTGTCGAAATAATGCAGCGCCATGTCCTGCAGGAGCCGACCTTCGAGCGAGACGATGCCCTGGTGGCGGTCCATGTCCGGCCCCTGGTCCACGGTGAACGCCAGAAATCCGCTACCGAGCAGGGTTGCGGCATCAGGCGCCGGCGTGGTGGCGAGCAGGGTTGCGACGCGTTCGGCGTCAGCGGCGGCATAGCCGCGCAGTTCGCCGGTGTCCGTGCAGTCGGCGAGCAGCATCCGCACCGGGCCATCGCCCTTGATCTGCAGGCTGAACGAGCCGCGGAACTTCAACGCGCTGGCCAGGGCCGCGACCAGGGCCAGGGCCTGGCCGGTGAGCTGGCTGACCGCGTCGTCATGCGTGTGGCGCGTCAGCAGCGCGTCGGTCAGCGCGCCGAGACGGATCAGCCGTCCGCGCACCGGCTGGCCGGGCAGATGAAAGGGTGTGACCCCGCGAGGGGTGACGGTGGCGGGCACGTCTGGGCGGCCGCTGTCCAGAAAGGCGGGAACGTCAATCATGGGGCGAGGATAGAGGTGCTCGGCGGCAAACGCCACCTGTGCCGAGGCACAGAGATACGTCGCGTCAGCCGAACAGATCGGCGATCACGATGCCGGGAGGATCGAGCGTGACGGCGCTGTCATGGATGATGCGGGTGATGATGATCCCTGCCTCGTCGCGGGCGTGGTGGATGGCCACACGCCGTTGCGCGTCAACGATGAGATAGTGGCGTATGGCGGGCAGGCTGAAATATGCCAGCAGCTTGTCATGCCGGTCCTGCGTGCCGCTTGATGGAGAGAGCACCTCCACAACCACCATCGGGTCCGTCACCACCACCGCGTCGTCTGGCAGGGGCGGACCACAGCGCAGCATAGCATCCGGTTGCAGGACTGTGGACGCGTCGATCCGGACGGCCATGCCATCGGGGTATACTGTGCACTCAAGACCTGCCGCGGCGATCGACTGCGACAGCAAGAAAGCGATCCTCAGCTTCGTCAAGGCGTGGATCGAACGCTCCGGCGCCATGCTGACCACTGCGCCGTCCTGCAGTTCATGATGCGCACCTTCGGGTTGCTCCATCGCCCAGGCGAGGAACTCATCGGCGGTCATGGCGGGCAGCTTCGAGGCGCTCATGGCCTAATATTACCACAGCTGCGCGCAGCACTCCCACAGGGAACGGCAGGTCTGCCGAAACGCGCCTTGTGGCGCGGCACCGGGCCGTCTTTGCTCGCCAAAACATGGAGAGATGCGTGTCCCTCGCCAGCCCCGGCACGATTGCACCTCCCCAGGTCCATCGCCTTTCTCCATGGGCGGCGCTGGCCGCGATGGCGCTGGCGCGCATCACGTTCAGCTACCAGCTCCAGACCGTGGCAAGCCTTGGGCCCGAACTGCGCAGCGCGTTCGGCATCGAGTTCGCAACCCTCGGCACGCTGATGGGCGCCTATCTGCTGCCGGGCGTGCTGGTTGCCATTCCTTCGGGCTTTCTCGGGCGGCGCTTTGGCGACGGGACGGCGATCGTGGCCGGCATGCTGCTGATGGTGGTGGGGGCGCTGATTTCGGCCTCAGCCCCACCGGACGCGACGATGGGGCCCGTTGTGATCGGTGCCGGGCGCGCCGTCTCCGGCATTGGCGCCGTGGCGTTGACCGTGCTGCAGCCCAAGGCGGTGGCGGACCGGTTTCGCGGCAGCCGGTTCACTTTGGCGATGGGCGTGCTGGTGGGTTCGTTTCCGATTGGGATCGGGCTTGGCCAGATCACCCATCATCGCCTGGCCGAGGCGTTCGGCTGGCAGGCGGCGTTTCTGGCCGGCGCCGTGCTGGCCGCAGCCGGTGCGGCGCTGTTCCTGCTTGGCTGGCGGCGCGTTCCCGGCGCGGCGCAGCAGAAGGGGGCGGCCTGGTCCTGGCCGTCACCGCGCGAGCAGGCGCTGCTGGTGCTGTCGGGCCTGACCTGGACGGCGTTCAACGCCGGGTATTTCAACTTCCTCGGCTACCTGCCCAGTGCGCTGGCGCAGCGCGGCCATCCACTGTGGATGGGCGACCTGGTGCTGACGATCGCCACCTGGGGCAATCTGCCGGCAATCGTGCTTGGCGGCGTGGTGGCGGCCCGGTTCGGCGCCGTGCGGGTTTTCATCCTGGGCGCCGTGCTGGAGGTTGTGGCTGTGGCCGGCATGGGGATCGTGGACTGGCCGCTGGTGTGGGGCGTGCTGTTCGGCACGCTCGCCTCGGTGCATGCCGGGATTGTGATGGGCTGGGGCGCGATGTCCGCACGGCCCGAGAACCGCGCCGTGGGCATGGGCATCTTCTACACGACCTATTATCTTGGCGGCACGATCGTGCCGGCGATCTGCGGCTGGGCGGCGGATATGGCCGGCAGTGCCTCCGGCGCGTTTCTGGCCGCAGGCGCGCTTTCTGCGCTGGCGCTGCCGTTCTGGTGGTGGCATCGGCGCATGGCGCTGTCCGCAGGCATGCAGATTTAGCGGCTAATTAAGCTTTGCGTGCGACCGTCCGCCTGTGGAGTTCTGGCAGGAGGCCGGCGAATGTACGTGTCATCGGGGCTGAGCGCCTACGAGCAGGTTGTGCGCAACACCCGCGCGCGCACCGTGCGGATGCCGGCCAAGACGGATGAGCGTCAATGTCGGGAGGGTGGGATCTTTCCGATCCTGGCGCCGAAATTCCACATCCGCCCGGGCGAGACGATTTTCACCATCGGTTCGTGCTTCGCCCGCCATGTCGAGCATGTGCTGCTGGAGAGCGGCTTTCGCGTTCCGGTGGCTGGATTCACGCTTCCGCCGGGCGAGTTCCCGCATCCTGCGCCGCATCTGCTCAACGAATACAATGCCGGCACCATCGTACAGCGCATCGAAAGCGTGGTTGGGCTGTTCGACCATGAGGACGACATGGGCGTGGAGCTCACGCCGGACGGTGCCATCGACCTGTTCCTGCACATCCACACCCCGCCCGTTCCGCTGGCGCGGCTGCTGGAACGCCGCGCCGAGATCCGAGCGGTGTACCAGGCGCTGACCACGGCCGATGTCGTGGTGATCACACTCGGTCTCGTGGAATGCTGGTGGGACCGGGAGGCGCGTTGCTACCTCAACAAGGCGCCGAGCCGGGCGCTGGTTCAGCGGGAGCCGACGCGGTTCGAGTTCCGCCAGATGGACGTGCCGCAGGTTTATGGGCGCATGTCCAAGGCGATCGGCCTGCTGCAGGAAGCCTCCCGCGCCCGCATCCTGCTGACGGTGAGCCCGGTGCCCGTCGAAGCCACGTTCATGCCGCAGAACATCGTGATGTCGAACAGCTACTCGAAATCCGTGCTGCGCGTCGCAGCCGAGATGCTGGTGCGCGATCACCCCCATGTCGACTACTTCCCGAGCTACGAGATCGTCACCTCCTTCGGCACCACCGCCTTCGAGGCCGACAACACCCATGTCGACCCAGCTCTGGTCCGCAAGGTCACGTCCCACATGGTCCAAAGCTACCAGGCCCAAGCCGAGCCCGCTCCGGCCGAACCCACCCCCGCCGCAGAAACCCTCACCGATCTGCACGCCAGCTTCTGGGCCCTGCTGAACAGCAACGATCTCGCTGGCGCCCGCGCCGTGGCCCTGCGGATGAACACGCTCTACCCCGAAACCCTGGTCAGCCTGGACACGCTCGGCCACTGGCACACCGCCGCCGGCGACCACGAATCCGCCCTCGCCTGCGCGCTTGCCGCCCTCACCCGCCCCGGCGCCCACGCCGGCTGCCTGCAAAGGGTTGCCACAATCTACGAAGCCCTCGGCCGACCAAACGAAGCCCGCCAATACCAACAAGCCGCCGCCTGAATCCCAACCGTAGGGTGGGGTGCACTTCCGCACCCCACCTCTTCAATGCAACAAACGGAT
>CAIQQQ010000064.1 GCA_903873995.1 uncultured Rhodospirillales bacterium | reverse complement strand
ATCCCCTCCCAATCCACCGGTGCCTCGAACCCCGGATGGCGCAGCACCGCCACGCGCAGCCCGGCAACCCCATCCTCGATCCCCGCCAGCCAGTCCCGCGGCGCCTCCGGCAGCACGAACGGATCACGCATATCGAAACGCGCCATCGCGCCGAGCATCAGCGCCGCATCCCGCACCGTCCGCGTCAACGGCCCCGCCACGGCCACAGAGGCGAATGCGCCCAGCGGCCATTGCGGCACCCGCCCATAGCTCGGCTTCAGCCCGACCACGCCGGACCACGCCGCCGGAATCCGGATCGACCCGCCGGCATCGGTGCCGACATGCAGCGGCCCGAATCCTGCCGCACACGCAGCGGCCGCCCCCGAGCTCGACCCGCCCGGCGTGTGATGCCTGTTCCAAGGATTGCGCGTGATGCCGTGCAACGGACAGTCGCCGGGCGATTTCCAGCCATATTCCGTGGTGGTGGTCTTGCCCACGATCACCGCCCCCGCCGCCTTCAGCCCCAGCACCAGCGGCGCGTCATCCGCCACCGCCCCCGGATCGGTGAGCCTGCTGCCGCGCCGTGTTGCAAGGCCTGCAATGTCCACCAGATCCTTCACCGTCACCGGCACACCATCGAGCGCGCCCATCGGGCGCCCCGCCCGCCAGCGCTGCGTGCTCTCACCGGCAGCCGCCAGCGCCTGCGGGTTCATCACCGCGAACGCGTTGATCTGCGGATTGTGCCGCGCCACCCGCTCCGTCACCGCCTGCAGCATGTCGATCGGGCTCGCCGCGCCACTGGCATAAAGCTGTAGCATCTGTTCGGCCGTCATGGTCGCAAGCTCGCTCATCGCATCTTCCCGCATTCAAAACGCGAAGGCACCATGGCGCAGCAACCGCTGCGAAGGAAACCCACCATGGACGCCCAGACCGAACCCCATGCCTGGCCCGAGCCCATCTGGCGCGGCATGGTCGATCGCGCCCGCGCCGGCCGCTCGCTCCGCCCCGCAACCTGGCCCGGCGGCGCCCGGTGCGCGGTCGCGCTCTCGTTTGACGCCGACCACGAAACCATCCCGTTGCGCGACAACGACCCGAGCCCGATGCGCATCAGCCAGGGCCAATACGGCGCCCGCGCCGCCATGCCGCGCATTCGCACCTTGCTGCAACAGGCCCAGGTGCCGGCGAGCTTCTTCTACCCCGCCGTCGCCGCCCTGCTGCACCCCGACGAGGTCCGCGGCGTGGCCGAGGAAGGCCACGAGATCGGCATCCATTCCTGGATCCACGAGCTCAACACCAAGCTCGATTACGACACTGAACGCGACCTCTCGATGCGCGCGCAGGACGTGCTGGCCCGCCTCTCCGGCCGCGTGCCCGTCGGCATGCGCACCGCAAGCTGGGACTTCTCGCCCAACACGCTCCGCATCATCAAGGAGATGGGCCTGCTCTATGACAGCTCGCTGATGGCCGATGACGACGCCTACGAGCTCACCATGGACGGCGAGCCGACGGGCGTTGTCGAGCTGCCGCCGGAATGGATCCGTGACGACGCGGTCTATTTCAACTTCCACCGCTTCGGCGGCCTGCGCCCCTACACGCCGCCTGCGGCCGTCGAGGCGATCTTTCGCGCCGAGTTCGAAGGCGCGATGGCCGAAGGCGGGCTGTTTCTGCTCACGATGCACCCCCACATCATCGGCCATCGCAGCCGCCTGCCGCTGCTAGCGAGACTGATCCAGGAGATGAAGGCCACAAAGCAGGTCTGGTTCGCCACCCACGAGCAGGTCGCCAAACATTGCTGGGAACAAGGCGGCTGAAGCTCGTTTAACCCAGCATCTCCCGCAGCCGCCGCACGGCGCTGTCCGGCGTCGTCAGCACCGCCTTGCCGGTGGCCTCGGCCACCCGCCGGGCGGCGCGTGCGAGGCTAAACTGCGCCAGCGCGATCACGTCGCAGTCAGCCAGCGCCCTGGCCGCTTCGGCCGCGAGCCGGTCATGCTCGGCCACATCACCGCGATCGAGCGCTGCCAGCGCCCCTTCGGCAAAGCAGGGGACCACCGTGACATCGTCGGGAAACTCCCGCGGCATCGAGGCAAGGGTCGCCGGGAAACTCGCCAGCAGCCCGATCCGCCGCCCCGGTGCCACCGCCTCCTCGATCATCGCCTCATTTGGCTTGAGGATGGGCAGATCCGGATAGGCCGCCTGGCACGCCTCGATGCAAGGCCCGAACGCCGAGCACGTGAACAGAATCCCCTGTGCCCCGGTCTTGACCGCATAGCGGGCGAGCGTCAGGAACCGCTCTGTCATCCCTGGCGTCAGCGCCCCGTCCCGCGCCAGATCTGCGGACAGGCTGTCATCGAGTAGATTCACCAAGTTGATCCCTGGCCACAGCCGCGCGAAGGCTTCCTCCACAGGAGGCGGCGAGTGACGGAGGGCGTGGATGAGGGCGATGCGCATGCCGGGCCTTTCGGGTCTTGGATGTGGGCGGGTCACAAAAGCGTGCTGGTCTCCAGTGTTGACCGGAGCCGCGCGCCACGCCAAGTCGCGGGCTGGATGCGTCCAGCCTGGGCCCGATACCGCCAGCCTGTTCATTGCCGGCGCAGGAGAGCGACATGATGCAATCCCACGTGATCGATATCGGCGGCGTGTTCTACGGTGCTGCTGTGCGTGAAGATCTTTCCTACCGCTTCGTTGCGGTGGACAGCCGGGTCGAGGCACTCGACGGCACCACCTGGTCACGCCTGACAGAGGTGGAGCGCGCCGTCCGCCATGTGCTGACCACCGGACGACCGCCGCCGCATTGACGCCCGTTCCCGAGAAACGGTCCGACAAGTCCATTGCTCCAAGACCCATGCCGTGAAAAAAGGCTTTCAGGAGATCGGATCAATTCGGGTCCGGTACGCGAAATCCCCGCCTATGTGCGGCACGCGGTCTCAGGAGCCAGCGACATCATGACCGACCAGGACATTTTCGAGGCGCTGACGCCGATCTTTCGCAGCGTCCTTGCCAATGACGCGATCGTTCTTAAACCCGAGACGTCGCAGAAGGACATCCCGAAATGGGACTCGTTCCGCTACATCGAGATCATCCTCCAGGTCGAGGAAGCGATGGGCGTGAAGATCCGCGCACGCGAAGCCAACAAGCTCGCGAACGTGGGCGAGCTCGTGGCT
>CAIQQQ010000063.1 GCA_903873995.1 uncultured Rhodospirillales bacterium | reverse complement strand
CGTCGGTGGGGATCACGGCGCTGCAGATGGACCTCAAGATTGCCTCGGTCACGCCCGAGATCATGCAGGTGGCGCTGGAGCAGGCGCGCGACGGGCGGATCCATATCCTGGGCGAGATGGCCAAGGCGCTGACGTCCAACCGTGACGATGTGGCGGCGACGGCGCCGAAGATCACCATCATTTCCGTGCCGAAGGAGAAGATCCGCGACATCATCGGCACCGGCGGCAAGGTGATCCGCGAGATCGTGGAGAACACCGGTGCGAAGATCGACATCGACGACGATGGCACGGTGAAGATCGCGGCCAGCGACGACGCCAAGGCGCAGGCTGCCATCGCCTGGATCCGCGGCATCGTGGCGGAGCCGGAAATCGGCGTGATCTATAACGGCAAGGTGGTCAAGACGGCCGAATTCGGCGCGTTCGTGAACTTCCTCGGCTCCAAGGATGGCCTTGTGCACATCAGCGAGCTTCAGCAGGGCCGCGTCAACAAGACGACCGACGTCGTGGCCCAGGGCGATGCTGTGAAGGTAAAGGTCATCGGCTTTGACGACCGCGGCAAGGTGAAGCTGTCCATGCGCGTGGTCGATCAGGCTACGGGCGCTGACATCTCCGACCAGGTTGGCCCCAAGGCTGGCGGCGGTCGAGATGGTGGTCGGGAAGGCCGGGCGGACCAGTAGCCTTTGAAACTCGGGCGGGCATGTCTCTGGTCAGAGGCATGCCCGTTCGGTTACGCTGTTGTTGCAAACGATGTTGTGTGTGGCATGGCTTGCGATCAAGAAACCGTCACCACATAAGGGCGCTGTTGAACGCCAAGAGGACCGGAACCGATGAAGCCTATCAACGCCATCCGCATGGGTGGGGTGGACGTTCTTCCCCTGGTTGAAGGCGGCAAGGGGGTTTCGATCTCGACAGGCGTCACGGCGGGCCATTGGGCCGCCGCTGGCGGTGCCGGCACATACAGCGCCGTCAACGCCGATTTCTTCGACGCCGACGGCCAGCCGTCGCCGCAGGAATACAAGGGTCGCACCCGTCGCGAGCGACATGAGGAGCTGGTGGCGTTCGGCATCAAGGGCGGCATCGCCCAGGCCCGCCGCGCGTTCGACATCAGCGGCGGCAAGGGCCGCCTACACGCCAATATCCTGTGGGAGATGGGCGGCGCCGAACGCGTCATCACCGGCGTGTTGGAAGGGGCCAAAGGCCTGATCAACGGCATCACCTGCGGCGCCGGCATGCCTTATCGGCTTGCCGAGATCGCCCAGAAGTTCAACGTGCATTACTACCCGATCGTGTCTTCCTCACGCGCGTTCAGCGCGCTGTGGAAGCGCGCCTATCACAAGGCGGCCAGCCTGCTCGGCGGCGTCGTCTATGAGGATCCGTGGCTCGCCGGCGGCCATAACGGCCTGTCCAACGGCGAGGATCCCACCAAGCCGGAAGACCCCTACCCCCGCGTCCTCGCCCTGCGCCAGACGCTGCGCACGTTCGGCCTCGGCGACACGCCGATCATCATGGCCGGCGGCGTGTGGTGGCTTGAGGAGTGGGAGCACTGGATCGACAATCCCGAGCTCGGCCCGATCGCCTTCCAGTTCGGCACGCGCCCGCTGCTGACTAAGGAGAGCCCGATCAGCGCCTCCTGGAAGCAGCGCCTGACAACGCTGAAGGAGGGGGACGTGTTCCTCAATCGCTTCAGCCCGACCGGGTTCTATTCTTCCGCCGTCAACAACGGCTTCATCCAGGAGCTGCGCGACCGCTCCGAGCACCAGGTGGCCTTCGCGTCAGAGCCCGTAGGAGAGCACACCGCACCCTTTGGCGTGGGGCCTCGCAAACGGCTGGTCTATCTCACGCCCAGCGATCTGGTGCGCGTGAACGGCTGGGAGGCGGCGGGCTTCACCGAGCCGATGCGCACGCCGGACAGCACGCTGATCTTTGTCACGCCCGAGCGCGCTGCCTCGATCATCGAGGACCAGGTGGCCTGCATGGGCTGCCTCAGCCAGTGCCGGTTCTCTAACTGGTCCCAGCACGAGCCGGATTTCAGCAACGGCAAGAAGGCCGACCCGCGCAGCTTCTGCATCCAGAAGACGCTGCAGGATGTCAGTCACCAGGAGAGCGACGAGGCGCTGGAGCACAACCTGATGTTCTCCGGCCACAACGCTTATCGCTTTGCGTCTGACCCGTTCTACGGCAACAACTTCATTCCCTCCGTAAAGCAACTGGTCGAACGCATCCTGACCGGCCGTTGATCACGCGCCCCTGATCACGCACCTGTCTTTGCCGGCGCCGGCGCCCTTCGATTGGGCGCATGCTCTGGCGTTTCTGGCGGCACGTGCGATCGACGGCGTGGAGACCGTCATGCCCGATCGCTACCACCGTGGCCTGCGCCTCGGCGGCCAGATGGGTGCAGTGACGGTCACGCGTGGACTTGTCATCGAGATCAAGGGCGATCTGGCGCCCGCGGCGGTCTCAAAATGCGTCCGCCACGTGTTCGGCCTCGACATCGACATGACCGCAATTGGGCGCCATTTGGCGCGGGACCCGGTGCTTGCGCCCCTGGTGGCCGCCCGCCCCGGCCTGCGGCCGACCGGCGGCTGGACCGGCTTTGAGATCGCCATCCGCGCCGTGCTCGGCCAGCAGATCACCGTCGGCAGCGCCCGCGCCCTCGGCGGCCAGTTGGTGGCGCTGGCCACGACCTCCGGCTGCTTCCCAACACAGGACGAGGTTCTGGCGGCCGACCTCACCGCCCTCGGCATGCCTGCCGCACGCCGCAACACCCTGCGCGCCGTCGCCTCCGCCGATCCAATGGTTTTCACCGAAGCCACCGACCTCGACATCGCCATTGCCCGGCTTTGCGCCATTCCCGGGATCGGCCGCTGGACTGCCCACTACGTGGCGCTTCGCGCGCTCCGCCAGCCCGACGCCTTCCCTGCCAGCGACGTGGCCCTGCTGCGCACCATGACGCGACTGGACGGCACACCCAGAAATCCCAAGGCCCTGATTGCCCGGGCCGAATGCTGGCGCCCCTACCGTGCCTATGCCGCTCAGCACCTCTGGGCGGCAGATCTGCGAGCGCCGGAGGGCGGGAGAGCCAGAGGTTCTGCCCCGTGACCCCGCAAAGGGCCGAGCCTTTGCACCCGTTAGATTTCGGTGTCACTGAGATTGGAGGCGTTCACGACGGTTACGGTCCGTGGGGCATGTGTCCCAATCTCAAGGAGACTTCGAGATCACGTCTGCCGTTGGTAGGTGCGGCAGATCTGCTCTGGATCTTTGTCTTTTCGCAGGATTCACGCCTCGGGCTGTTTCAGTCTCCTGCGATCATGTCGACGCAGCCGCCCTCCCCGACACGGCGGTCCTCAGAACTTGAACGTCGCAAATCCGACACCGAAATCGACGTTCTTCGCATGTACCTCGGTCAGCGCCGGCCCCACGTTGAAGCGGGCGTAGCTGGCACCAAAGGTCAGATGCTCGTTGAACCGCCAGCGCGCATCCAACGACGCCTCATTGCCGATCCGCCCGGCCGTGACCTTGTTGGTACCGGCGATCAACACCTGCCCGCTGCTATACAGCCCGTCCCGCAGCGATTTGCGCCACAGGAAGGCCCAGCCCACCACCACCGACACGTCCGTAACCGGCGCGAACGTCACCGTCGGGCGCATTTCGATCACGTTGGACGGCACCAGCAGCGAGATCTCAGCGAAATAGGGCAGGCGCGGGAACATCGCGTTGAACGTTCCGATGGGCCTTCTCCCGCCGGTGTCGCCGCTGAGGATGTTGCCCTCCAGCCCCAGCCGCGGAGACCAGGGCAGCTCCGCGAAGGTGATGCCGGTGACGGCGGCCAGCATCCACGCGTCGATGTTCAGGTTGCGATAGGTGCCGCCCTGCTTGGCGGCCTCCAGGTTCCAATCGAAATCCGGCGTCTTGCCGAACAGCCGCACGCCGCCGGTCAGGCGCCGCTCGACGCCGGTAAGACCGCGGTATTTCGCCGTGGTGTTCTGATAGCCCAGCACATAGACATCCGCCTTCAACGGCCCCACCACCGGCATCGTGGCGTAGGCGCCCCACAGCAGCTGGGTGCGCGAGACCGTGTCATCGAAATAGGCGGGATGGTTGTTGACCGGGCGGACGCCGAACAGATCAACCGTGACATTGTCCGTTGCAAGGGTGAGCCGCCCGCCGTCAAAGGCGCGCCGCACATTAGGGCCTTCGCGCTGGGCGATGAGGCGCTGCCAGCCAAAGCTCAGCTCCTCGCGCCCGAGCCGCGCGATCAAGGGCGAGCCGGGCGGGCGATATTCGACAAAGGCCTGTTGCAGGTCGAGCCGGTCGACATCGGTGGTCGAGGCCACGTTGCGCCGGTTGAAGCGCAGCGCATCGCCCAGCTCGCCGAACAGGCGGAGGGAATTGCTGAGATGCAGATCGGCGAACACGTCCAGGCGGTGAAGGATGTAGGAGTTGCTGGCCGGCGCCTTGATGCCGAAGGAGGGGTTGACATAGGCCTCCTGCCGCTCGCGCATCTCTCCGGCGAGGCCTAGCCAGGTCTGCGGATCCTCGCCAAGCTGGATGTGCTTGAAGCGGTTCCAGATGTCATCCGGACCCAAGGAGGTCTGGATGCGCGCGACATCGTCGTTATAGCGCAGCGGCGCGTAGAGAGAGCCCTCCGCTTCGGGGCTTGCCGCCTTGGCTGGCGCAATCGCCTGCGCCAGCCCAAGCAGCGCGGCCAGCACTGCCCCACACCGCATGCCGCGGCGGGCATGGCCTGCCAGTCGTATCACTGCGGTTCCACCGGAGCGTCGCAGGGTTCGGCCACCACATCGCTCGGAGGCAGAATATGCTGGGCCGCCTGCTGCAGCTTCGCCCGGTAGGCGATGTAGTCGGCGCTGGTGTTCCGCTCGTGGCAGGTCTGGGTCATGCCCTCGACCTTCACGAGCAGACCGCCATGATCTTCGACCATGGTCTTGATCCGGTCGGTCGAGACGCGGCGCTGCGCGGTGCTCCAGGCGCGCCAATGTGCGCGGGCTGCATCTGAAAACGGGCATTGGGCGAAGCGCTCGGCAAGAGCGGTGCGGAACATACGTCCGGCCAGGCCGTCGGCGCAGGCGTCGAAGATGAAGAACGAGGCGGCGTAGCTCCGTTGGAACCCCTCGATCCGCTCCAGCTTCTCAGAAGCGACGGCGGTCTGGGTCTGGGCTGCGGCCGGGGCGCCAAGGACAGCCAGCGACAGGCCGGCCAGCCCGGCGATGCGTGCAAGATGGGACATGTGTGCTCCTGTGCGCCTTACGGCACGGTTGCCAGAAATTGCGCCACGGCAAGGATGTCGGCGTCGCCAAGCCCGGCGGATGCCTCCGTCATCGCGGCCAGACCAAGGCTGGGGCGGGTGCCGGAGCGATAATCGCTCAGGGCCTTGGCCAGATATTCCGGCCGCTGCCGGGCAAGGCGCGGCGCGGCGGCCGCGCCCACGAATGTATCGGTGTGGCACACGGCGCAGTTGCGCTGGGTGGTGATCGCCTGGCCTTGCGCGACCAGGCCAGCGTCCGGGTTCGCCACTGGGCTCGTCCCGGGCGGCGGCAGCGACGCGAAATACGCGCCGAGATTGCGGATGTCCGCGTCCGTCAAATTGGTCGCCAACGCATTCATGACAGGGTTCTGCCGGCGGCCCGAGCGGTAGAACACCAACTGCCATTGCAGGAACTGATCGCCGTTGCCGGCGAGATGGGGCACGCCCGACATCTGCGAGATGCCCTGCGCACCGTGGCACACCATGCAGGTCTGGGCGCGCGCCCGCCCAGCCTCGACATCGCCCGCAGCCGCCCAGGCGGTGGGTGTAAGGGACAGCGCAGCAAACAACACTGCCAGGCACCGGATGAAGTCGCGAAAAGAAATCAATGTCAAAGGATCGTACCTTCTTGTCATGCATGTCTCGCCCCCCGCAAGAAAGAGGGCGAGACCGCATTAACCAAGTGTCAGTGCTTATTTCGCGTAGGAGATGCGATAGATCGCACCAGCCCAGTCATCAGACACCAACATCGAGCCATCGGCCGCGAGCAGGATGTCGTCCGGACGGCCGGAATAGTCCTGCTTGCCGGTCAGCCAGCCCTGGGCGAAAATCTCCTGGTGGGGGTTCTTGCCGTCGGCGTCCACCACGATGCGCTCGATGCGCGCACCCTGGTACTGATGGCGGTTCCAGGAGCCGTGGAACGCGACGAAGATATTGTTCTTGTATTCGGCCGGGAACATCGCCCCGTTGTAGAACTTCATTCCCAGCGGCGCCACGTGCGCGCCGAGGTTCACCACCGGCGGCGTGAACTCGGAGCAGGAATGGCCCATGGCGAATTTCGGATCCGGCAGGTCGCCCTGATGGCAGTACGGATAGCCGAAATGCTGACCAAGTCGGCTGATATGGTTCAGCTTGTCGCTGGGCAGATCGTCGCTGATCCAGTCGCGGGCGTTCTCGGTGAACCAGTAATCGCCGCTGCGTGGATCGATGTCGCCACCGACCGAGTTGCGCACGCCGACTGCCACGAGCTCAGCCAGGCCCGTGTCGCTATGCACGCGACGGATCTGGGAGACCGAGGTCGGCGGGATACCGACGTTGAACGGAGGGCCGAAGGGGATGTACATCGCGCCGTCCTTGTCGGTCACGAGATACTTCCAACCATGCGCAACGTAGGACGGCATGTCGTCATAGACCACGACAGGTTTGGGCATATGATCGAGATTGGCCTCGGCGTTGTCGTAGCGCAGCAGCTTGTCGATCGCGATCACGTAAAGCGCGCCATTGCGGAAGGCGAGGCCGGTCGGCATGGTCAGACCCTTGAGGATGGTCTTGACCTCGCGCTTGCCGTTGGCGTTGGTAACGGCATACACGTTGGTGGCGCCGAACGACCCGACGAACAGCGTGCCATTGGCACCCCAGGCCATCTGACGGGCCTCGGGCAGACCGCTGGCATAGACCTCGATCTTGAAGCCGGCCGGCAGCTTGATGTTCTTGAGATTGGTTTCTAGCTCGGCCAGCGGCGTGGGCGTGGCGGGGCCAACTGGCGGAGCCAGACCCTTCTGCGCCTGCGTCTCATCGCCGAGGAACCAATCCGGCGGAGGGTTCTTCCAGAAGCTCGGCTTGCTCGAATCGTATGATTTCAGGCCCTGCGCCGCTGCCGGCGCGGTCGTCGTGAGCATGGCCGTCCCGGCCAATGCCCCCAGCAGGGTCGCGCGGAAACCCCAGCTGATCAGTGTTTTTCTGATATGCATTTTACGTCTCTCCCTCCGGCGTTTATCGCCGTTGTTATGCGGGTCGAGGGACAGCCTGTCTTGCAGGCCATCGTCGTCACGCAGCTAGACTGTGGCGCTACTGCAACAAGCGGTCAACCGGAACCGGATCAACATTTCGAATGGTCTGAAGCCGCCCAGGGTGTCACGCCGAGGACCGGCATGTCCTATCCGCTCTGCGAATCCGTTAATGTTACAATTATTAGAACCGCATCGTCCGGCGGCCGGCAACAACCGAGGCACCGTGATCACGCTTTCTTGCGATCCAGCATTTTAACTCTCCGATCTGCGGTCATTCCATCGCTTTGACTCGGCCACGCCACGCCGGCAACGGGACGCACCTCTCCTGGCGGCGGTCAGGCTGGCCAGGGTATTAGCATCGGACGACCGGCAGCGGACGCTGCGCCAGGGCAGCGTCGAGGAACGGTCCATCTGGCTGGTCCAGGCGGACTGACGCCCCAGACCGATGCGATCCACCGCGGCACGCATCGCAGCAACATGGGCGAGACGGTCGGAGTCGTTGACGGCCTCGTATCGGACGCGGAGACCACACACGGCACCCGCCGAATTGGAAAGACCGAGCGCGTCGTCCAACTCACGATATGCGAGCAATCCGGCGTCGGACGTGATTCGGGTTCTGTGGAATTCCAGCTTCAGGCGGCGGTCGATCTCAACCCGGAGCCACCTCTCGGCAGCTTCAGGCGCTGGATGTTTCATCGCGCCACCACCAGAGTCGCTTGGACATCCTGGAATTCTGGCGCCATTGCATCGATCTGCGCCAGTCTCCACGTGCGTCTGCGACTTCGGTATAAAAGACCTCGAGGTTCAGGCGCTCGGCGTCCCCCAGGTACCCCGCTAGCGCCTGGCCGCGGCGAGCAACACCTGCTCGTCCTGGAACCCGTAATAGGTGAGCTCCTGCACGCAGGCGTTCACCTCCTGCACCACGTTGTTGGTGGTCAGGACGTTGTAGCGGTCGGATTTGCACACGACGGACACGCCGGTGCGCGGGTCGACCATCTTGACCTCCTTGAAGCGGCCGCAGCCGGCAAGCGTGATCGCGGTGGCCAGCAGCAGAACGGACCGCATGGCGGGTCTCCTCTCGGTTCGATTGGGTGTCAGTAGCTTCGCGGCATGCCGAGAACATGTTCGGACAGGTAGGATAGCACCAGATTCGTACTGATCGGCGCCACCTGGTAGAGCCGCGTTTCACGGAACTTTCGCTCGATATCATACTCCTCGGCGAAGCCGAACCCGCCATGCGTCTGCACGCAGGCCTCAGCGGCCGCCCAGGAGGCTTCGGCGGCGAGCATCTTGGCCATGTTGGCCTCTGGCCCACAGGGCTTGCCGGCGTCAAACAGGGCGATGCCTTCGCGGACCATGAGTTCGGCGGCGCGCATCTGGGCGTAGGCGCGGGCGATTGGGAACTGCACGCCCTGGTTCTGGCCGATCGGGCGGCCGAACACCTGGCGGCTTGCGGCATAGGCGGTGGAGCGGGCGGTGAACCATCTGGCATCGCCGATGCACTCGGCCGCGATCAGCAGGCGCTCGGCGTTCATGCCGTCCAGGATGGCGCGAAAGCCGCGGCCTTCGACGCCGAGCAGGTTCTCGGCCGGCACCGCCAGATCGTCGAAGAACACCTCGCAGGAGTTGTGGTTCATCATCGTGCGGATCGGACGGATGGTGAGGCCGTGGCCAAGCGCCGTGCGCATGTCGACGATGAAGGTGGACAGGCCGTCGGTCTTTTTGGCGACCTGGTCGCGCGGCGTGGTGCGGGCGAGCAGCAGCATGAGGTCGGAATGCTCTGCCCGGCTTGTCCATATCTTCTGGCCGTTGACGATGAAGCGGTCGCTGTCCCGCCGCGCGGTGGTGCGCAGCGCCGTGGTGTCCGTGCCGCTGGTGGGCTCGGTGACGCCGAAAGCCTGCAGCCGCAACGCGCCGCTGGCGATGGCGGGAAGATAGGCCTGCTTCTGCGCATCCGATCCGTGTCGCAGGATGGTACCCATGATATACATCTGGGCGTGGCAGGCCGCACCGTTGCAGCCTTCGGCGTGAATGGTCTCGAGGATGGCGGCCGCGGCGGACAACGAGAGGCCGGCCCCGCCATATTCCTCCGGGATCAGGGCCGCGAGGTATCCGGCCTCGGTGAGAGCAGCCACGAACGCGCTGGGATAACCCCGCTCGGCGTCCAGTGCGCGCCAGTAGGCGCCGGGGAAACGCGCGCACAGCCGGGCCACCTCGGACCGGATCTCGGCATGTGTCGTATCGCCTGCTTGAAAGGCCGTGTTGAGGCCCGCGTCAGGCAGGGGGGCTGGCACATCCATCACGGCACCTCATGTCATTTCAGTACGGATTAAGGCGGCTTCGCCGGCCCTGCAAGGCAGGGCGCAGGCCGCATCCGGAAGTGTCTGACGAGGGTCGAAAAAAAGATGGTGGCCCAGAGATTCCGTATCAATCTTTCGAAAGGTTGATGTTACATTGCTCAGCGGTTTTCGAATATCTGCCGGGCCTTTCGTGCATTGGTTCCCTGGCGAGGGGACCCAGAGGTACGACGACTCCGGGTTTGGCACCGTTCAGTCGCGTGAGATCCGGTGGCCGCCTGACGTGTTCAGCTTTCGGGTATCAGATGCTTTGAACGGTGTATGTCGCGCCGTTAGGATTTTAATGCTTCACGGCCGCCGATGGTCCGTCAGGGCCGCCTCATGCGAACGACCTACTTTGGAGATCGCCGAAACATGCTGACTTCGCGCCTTTGTCTTGCTGCCATGGCCGGATTGCTGGGACTGCTGCACGGACATGACGCCCTCGCGCAGGGCGGCCCCGCCGCCGTGCCGGTCACGCTCGGCAAGCCGACCCACATGGATGTTCCGGTGCTGCTGTCAGGACTTGGCCTGGTTGCCGCTTCGAACGCGGTGGTGATCCGCCCGCGCGTGGATGGCACGCTGGACAAGGTGCTTTTCACCGAGGGTGACGAGGTGAAGGCTGGCCAGCTGATCGCCGTGATTGACCAACGGCCCTACGCGGCACAGTTAAATCAGGCTCTCGCCAAAAAGGCTGCGGACGAGGCAAGCCTCGTGAACGCGCGACTGTCCCTGGGCCGTTCCTCGGAACTGGCGCGCAACCAGTTCCAGACGCAGGCAACGGTGGATGCGAACACCTCGCAGGTCGCCCAACTCGTGGCCAACATCAAGGGCGACGACGCTTCAATCGAGGCGGCGCGGCTGAACCTTGAATTCTGCCAGGTCCGCGCACCGTTCGACGGGCGCGTTGGCCTGCGTCTGACCGATCCGGGAAATTTCATTCGGGCTGCGGACAATACTGCCCTGGGTATTGTCAATATCAGTCAAATCCATCCAATCAGCGTCACCTTCACGCTGCCGCAGGACTCTCTGGCCACGATTTCGGCCGCGATGAGCAAGGGGCATCCGACCGTCTATACCTCCACCGGTGACGACAAGCAGGAGCTCGGGCAAGGCGAAGTGTTGACGATCGACAACACGATCGACACGACGACCGGAACGATCAAGGTAAAGGCGACCTTCGCCAACAAGGACAACAAGCTTTGGCCCGGCCAGTTCATCAACGCCCGCGTTCTGGTTGACACTCGGCGCAATGCGCTGACGGTGCCGAGCGCCGCGGTGCAGCACAGCCAGGCCGGGTTGTTTGTGTTCACTGCCAAGCCTGACCAGACAGTGCAGGTCACGCCGATCGAGGTCATTCAGGACAACGGCACCGTGGCCGTGGTCGGCAAGGGGCTGACAGATGACAGCAATCTTGTGCTGACCGGGCAGTCCAGACTGTCCAACGGCGCACGCATCGTCGCCCCGGCTTCCTAGAAAACTCCGATTCAGCGGAAACCGCCCTGCCCCGCCCCTCCAACACCACGCTCGATCGGACCCTGGCATGAGCATCTCCTCACCGTTCATCAAGAAGCCCGTCGGAACGTCCCTGATCATGGCGGCGATCCTGCTCATCGGCCTTGTGGCCTATCCGCTGCTGCCGGTCGCTCCGCTGCCGCGCGTGGAGTTCCCCACGATCCAGGTGACGAGCTCGTTTCCCGGCGCCAGCCCAGACACGATGGCGACGTCGGTTGCCGCCCCGCTTGAACGCCAGTTCAGCCAGATCCCGGGGCTTGCGCAGCTGACCTCGACCTCGGTCTCAGGCGGCACGCAGGTGGTGCTGCAGTTCGATCTCGATCGCAACATCGACGCCGCGGCTCTCGACGTGCAGGCCGCCATCCAGGCCGCCTCCGGCCAGCTGCCGAAAGCGCTGCCGTCTCCGCCGACCTTTCGCAAGGTGAACCCGGCCGACAGCCCGATCCTCATCCTGGCCGTGCAGTCCGAGACGATGCCGCTGATCGACGTGGACGAGCTCGCCGACACGATCCTCGCCCAGCAGATCTCGACGATCACCGGCGTGTCGCAGGTGCAGATCGGCGGTGAGCAACGGCCCTCGGTGCGCGTGCAGGTCGATCCGGCGCGCCTCGCTGCGATGGGCCTGACCATGGAGGACGTGCGCACCATGCTGGTGAACGCGACCACCAACTCACCCAAAGGCGTGATCGACGGCGATCGCCAGGCGTTCAACGTGTTCGCCAACGACCAGATCACGAAGGCAAAGGACTACAGCCACCTGGTGCTTGCCTATCGCAACGGCGCACCCGTCCGCATCTCCGACATCGGCACGGCCGTGGATGCCGCCGAAAACAGCAAGCTCGCCGGCTGGCAGAACGGCAAGCGCGGCATCCAGCTCCTGATCTTCAAGCAGCCGGGCGCCAACGTGATCGACACGGTGGACCGCATCAAGGCGAATCTGCCGATCCTGAAGGCTTCCATCCCGCCTGCGATCAGCGTGACAGAGGTGCTTGACCGCACCCAAACGATCCGTGCTTCGGTGGAGGATGTGCAGTTTACCCTGATGATCTCGATTGCGCTCGTCGTGATGGTGATCTTCATCTTCCTGCGCAACTTCTGGGCGACCGTGATCCCGTCCATCACGGTGCCGCTGGCGCTGATCGGCTCGCTCGCGGTGATGTACATGCTGGGGTACAGCCTGGACAACCTTTCGCTGATGGCCATGACCATTGCCGTCGGCTTCGTGGTCGACGATGCGATCGTGATGCTCGAGAACATCTATCGCCACATCGAAGAAGGCATGAACCCGCTGGAGGCGGCACTGAAGGGCGCCGGCGAGATCGGGTTCACCATCATCTCGATCTCGCTGTCGCTGATCGCCGTGTTCATCCCGCTGCTGCTGATGGGCGGCATCGTGGGCCGCCTGCTGCGCGAGTTCGCGATGACGGTTGCGATCACAGTGGCCGTGTCCGCGTTCATCTCGCTGACGCTCACGCCAATGATGTGCGCGCGCTTCCTGTCGCACGACCATGGCACGCATAGCTGGTTCTACCGCGTGGTGGAGCGCTTCTTCGAGGCGCTGCTGAACGGCTATCGCCGTACCCTGGACATCGCGCTGAAGTATCAGTTCATCACGCTGATGGTGTTCTTCGCCACCGCCGGCACGACGGGCTTCCTGTTCACACAGATCCCCAAGGGCTTCTTCCCCCAGCAGGACACCGGCGTGCTGATCGGCATCACCGAAGGCTCGCAGGACATCTCGTTCGCCGAGATGTCACGCCGGCAGCAGGAACTGGCAGCAATCGTCGGCGCAGACCCGGACGTGGGCGGCTACTCCTCCTCGATCGGCGGCGGCGGCGGCCAGACGGTGAACAACGGCCGCCTGTTCATCGCGCTCAAGCCCTTTGATCAACGCACGTCGGACGCGCAGCAGATCATCGCCAGGCTGCGCCCGAAGCTCGAGAAGGTCGCCGGCGCGCGCGTCTTCCTTCAGGCCGGTCAGGACATCACCGTCGGTGGCCGTCTGGCGCGCACGCAGTATCAATACACCCTGCAGGACGCCGACCTGTCCGAGCTCTTCGAATGGGCGCCGAAGGTGCTGGCCGAGATGCGCAAGATGCCGATCCTGCGCGACCTTGCGTCTGACCAGCAGATGGCCGGCACCACCGCCACGCTCACCATCGACCGCGATCAGGCTGCCCGGTTCGGCATCCTGCCGCAGGTGATCGACGACACGCTGTATGACGCGTTCGGTCAGCGGCAGATCACGCAGTATTTCACCCAGGTGAACTCCTACCATCTTGTGCTTGAGGTGCTCCCCGAGCTGCAGGGGAAGCTGGACACGCTCAACAAGCTCTATGTCCGCTCCAGCACCGGGCAGGCCGTGCCGATGTCCTCCTTCGTGAAAGTCGACACGAAGCCCGTCGTGCCGCTGTCGATCAACCATCAGAGCCAGTTCCCGGCCGTGACCCTGTCGTTCAACCTCGGCGAGGGGGTGGCGCTGGGTCAGGCCGTGACGATGATCAACGCAATGATGGAACGGATCGGGGCTCCGCCCTCTCTGCGGGCCGCATTCCAGGGCACCGCGCAGGCCTTCCAGTCCTCGCTCGCAAGCCAGCCTTATCTGATCGCGGCGGCCCTCGTCACCGTCTACATCATCCTGGGCATCCTCTACGAAAGCTACATCCTCCCGCTGACCATTCTCTCCACCCTGCCCTCGGCCGGCGTAGGCGCCTTCCTCATGCTGATGCTGTTCGGCTACGATCTGTCGGTGGTGGCGCTGATCGGCGTCATCCTGCTGATCGGCATCGTGAAGAAGAACGGCATCATGATGGTGGACTTCGCCATCAGCGCCGAACGCAAGGACGGCTTGGCGCCGTTCGATGCGATCCGGCAGGCGTGCCTGATGCGGTTTCGGCCCATTCTGATGACGACAATGGCAGCCTTGCTCGGCGGCTTGCCGCTCATGCTCGCGACCGGCGCCGGATCGGAGCTACGCCGGCCGCTGGGCTTTGCGATGGTGGGCGGGCTGGCGCTGAGCCAGATCCTAACGCTCTACACCACGCCGGTTGTGTATCTGTATCTGGATCGGCTGCAGCGCCGCCTGTCGCCGCGGCGGCACGCGGTCATGCCGACGCTGGCTGCGAAGATGGGTGCCACCGGAGACTAAGCGCGAGGCTCTGCCCCGTCTCCCGCAAAAGGCGGAGCCCTGAGAACCCGTTCTTAAGAATGGGCTCAAAGGGCTCCGCCCTTTGTGGGGCCATGGGCGTGTGGCGGGGCAGAGCCCCGCTCTTCCCTAAAGAGCCAATACGAATTTCAAAGGATCAGGCAACATATTGATGTTCGCCTGCGCGTAGCACACGAACCGATCTGCTTCCCGCCCCTCGCCCGGCTGCCAGCCATAAACGCGCATGGTGCCCTCCCAGTTCATCGAGATGTTGAACGGTCGTGGCGCGCGGTCCCAAGGGGCGGTGGCCGGCTCGAACTGCCGCTCCTCATCGACCGTTTGGCTGGTCGGTTCCTGGTAGTTGGCAGAGTCGATGCCTTCCTCGTCGCGCGGCAGCACCAGGATCACTTGCTCCGGGTCGTGGTGCGACAGCGCCGCCTTGAGTTCGGCCCATTCGGCGGTGGTGAGGAATTCCTCGTCGCGAAACGCCGCGGGGATATGCGCGCGGTCATAGGTGAAGCGCACCTCGACCTGGCAGGCGCGCTTTTCATCGAGCAGCGTCTGCACGATGTGCGGAATTTCGGCCAAGTTGGAGCGATAGGCCATCATGTTGTAGCGCAGGCGAGGTGGGGCAGAGCCTGCGGCCAGAGCTTTCAGCAGCGCGTCCCAGTTCTCCTGAAAGATGCGATGGCGCGCGCCGGCGCGCATCTTCTCGTAAATAGCCGGATCGAAGCTCTCGATCGAGATGTTGAGGTGATGGATGCCAGAGTCAGCCAGGGCTGCGAAATAACTCGCCGGCATGCGCTTGGCGAGGTTGGTGGTGTAGAAGAGTTTGGTGCGGTATTCGCGCGGCACGCGATTCATGAAATCCAGCAGCTGCGGATGCAGCGTGGCCTCGTGCAGGCAGGACAGCCAGAAATTGGCCTCGCTCACATAGGGCAGCAGGCGCAAGGCGGCGTTAAACGTTGCCTCCGTCATGAACTTGGTCGCACGGGTGTTGGCGTAGTCCACGATGCAGAACGGGCAGCGCAGGTTGCAGTTGTTGACGATGTCCAGCGCCACATGCGCGATCGGCCAGAACTGTGTGCGCAGCGCCGGCGCCAGTTCCAGTGCGCTGTCGGTTCGTTGCGGGCGAACCAAGATACGATCCCGCTCCGCCTCGGTGACCGGAGGCTCCAGCAGGATGTGGAACGCATGCACACCATCGGCAATGCCGATGTCAACGAGTTGCCGGCTGAACCGGTCGGCCATGCCGCGATGCAGGATCCGCTCGCCGTCCGGACCGGGCAAGACCACCTCGATCGCGACTCGCCGGCCCTCGGCCGCGGTGTCTCGCACCCAGCCGGCGACGTGATGGGTGCTGCGTTCGTCCAAATACCCCTGATAGGTGCCGCGGTCGCCGATCCAGGGCTGATAGCGCAGATCGAGCTGCGGGGCGTGCGGCAGGGCTGCCCGGGCGCCGGCGGGAATGACCTGCACACGGTCCCGTTCGGCCTCTGACAGTTCGCGCGGGAACGTGACGTGAAAGCCGAAACGGCCGTCACCGACGCCGACAGCCACCAGCGTCTGGCTGAACCGGTCGGCGGTGGTGCGATATAGGACGGCGCCGTCCAGCATCACGTCGACGTTCAGGCGCGTGGCGGGGTTGTTCAGATCGCGAACCCAGCCGGCCACGTGGCGCGTGCTTCGGGCATCCAAAAAGCCTTGCAGCCGCGCCAGGGGCAAAGCGATGCCCTGGGACGCGGCTGCTTCGGCGGTACGGCGCAGCAGGCGTTTGATCAGCACGTGCGGAAATCCATGGAAACCAAATCCGAGGATATCAACCCGCGCGCGAGAACGCGATCAGCCTTTGACTTCTTCCTCGTCGCCTTCCTCGTCTTCGTCTTCATCGTCCTCGTCCTGGTGCTCGTAGTACCAGTCGAGCACGTCATCGTGGAAATCCGGGTCCTTCAGGAGACGCATGGCGAGGGCCAGCACGATCTCGGGGGCGGCCGGCATTTCGGTGGCATCCGGCGACACGTCGCTGCCGGTCACAACGCGGACGGACATGGCGCCGTCCTCTTCGCCGATCACGAGCGCCACTTCGCTGGCATCGAGATCTATCGTCACTGTCTCTGGCTTGTCACCGGCGGCCATGGCGGTTTCCTTCTGGGTGGCGTTACGAATACGGAGGCTTGCTAGCAGGAAGCGTGGCCGAGAACACCCCTGCCGCCTGCTTATCAGCCAAGATCGAGAACGAAGCGGGCATAGCCTTCGTCGAGGCCGTCTGCCTGCCGCAGGCCGGGGTGATCGGCGAGGTAGCGCGCTGCTGCCGGAGCTGCACGAAAGGCCAGCCGCAGCTTGCGGGAAGGTGTGGCGAAGCGCCAGGTTTCGGGTGGCACGTCCACGAGGCGGCCCTGCGCCTCGATGTATTTCACGATCGCGTCGCGGTTGAGGTCCGGTGCGCGCAGAACCACGCCGCTGCCGTCGAGCCCCGGGAAACGGCCGCCGCCGTCGGAGCGGTAGTTGTTCGTGACCACCACGAACTCCTGCGCCGGATCGATCGGCTGGCCCTTGAAGCGCAGATCGACGATTCGGCTGGCCCTGGGGTGGGCCACGTCACCGCGGTTGTCGAAACGATAAGGCTGGGTGATGTCGATGCGGTAGGTGACGCAGCTGACGACATCGAAATTATAGGTGGGGAAGTTCCGCACCAGCAGATCCTGCGGCTCGTCCTTCGCGGGATCGATCTGGTGGAACACGCCGGTGGAACGCTCCAACCATGCGGCGACCTGGGCGCCGGTGATCTTCACGGCCACCAGGGTGTTGGCGAACTGGTAGAGATCGGCGATGTCGCGCAGGGCCACGGGTCCGGGGGCGATGTCCACGAAGCTGTCCGGCCCGGTGCCGCCGGCCTTGAACGGAGCGGCCGCGGAGAGCAGCGGCAGGCCTGCGTAAGGTGTGCCGTCCAGCAGGGTGCGGGCATACCAGGTCTGCCCGGCGTTCACGAGGCCGACCGAGGCCTCGCTGCCGAGCAGGGCGAAATAGGAATGCACGGGGAAGGCCACCTGCCCCACGGGCCGGCGCACCCATTCCAGGGTCGCCTGGTGAGCCTGCGAAGCGGCCT
>CAIQQQ010000062.1 GCA_903873995.1 uncultured Rhodospirillales bacterium | reverse complement strand
TGAAATTCGCCCTGCGAATTTCAGAATCAGTCGACACTAGACTCATGCGGGTCCAGGTGGCGCGGCCCCCTGGCGGGGTCCAGGGGCAGAGCCCTGGCCTTCCTTCCCCCGCGTTGACGCCGCACCCCGAACGGGCCACCAAGCGGCGTGTCTGATGTGGGATTTCCGATGCGTTCGATTCCTCGCCGTTGCTTGATGGCCGCGCCGTTGGTGGCGATGGCGGCGGGGGAGGCTCCTGGTTTGGGCCTGAACCAACGTGCGCGGCGGCGGGGGTTGTTCTTTGGGGCAGCGGTCAACGACGACACGGTGACCAAGGACAAGCCGTATCTCGACAAGATCGACGCGGATTGCGGGATTGTCGTGGGTGAGGCGCAGTTTAAATGGGCGGATGTGCACCCCGAGCCCGATAAGTTCGACTTTGCGCGCGCTGAGGCGTTGATGACGTTTGCCAAGGCGCGCAAGCTGCGGGTGCGCGGGCATACGCTGGCCTGGCACGAGGGCAATCCGGACTGGCTGGAGCCGGCGCTGAAGCCGGGGACGGCGGAGGGGATTTTGCGCACGCATATCCAGACCGTGACGAAGCACTTTGCCGGCCGGCTGGCGCATTGGGATGTGGTGAACGAGGTAGTGCAGCCGGACGACAAGCAGGTCCACGATCTGCGCGCCTCGCTGTGGCTGCGTGCGCTGGGTCCGGCCTATATCGACATCGCCTTTCAGGAGGCGGCTGCCTGCGATCCGGGCGCCCTGCGGGTGATCAACGAGTTCGGCACCGATTATCCGCTGGCCTGGCAGGAGCGCAAGCGGGTCGCGTTTCTGGGTCTGCTGGCGGATCTGCGGGCGCGCAAGGTGCCGGTTCAGGCGGTCGGGCTGCAGGCGCATCTGGATGCGGCGGAGCCGATCGATCAGAAGGTTCTGTCGCGGTTTGTGACCGATATCGCATCGATGGGCTATCGCATCATCGTCACCGAGCTCGATGTGCGCGATCAGCGCCTGCCGGGCGACATCGATTCGCGGGACACGGCGGTGGCGGCGCATGCCAAGGCCTGGCTCGATCCGGTGCTGGCCTGCCCCGCCGTGTTGGGCGTTTTGACCTGGGGCCTGTCGGACCGCCATTCCTGGCTTAACGAGAAATTCCCGCGCGACGACAAGCTCGACCATCGGGCCTTGCCGCTCGATGCGGCGCTCGACCGCAAGAAGCTGTGGTATGCGATCGCAGCGGCGCTGGACGCGGCACCGATGCGGAGCTGATCAGCGCCCGAGCAGGGGCCGCATGTCCGCAACGAGATCGCACGCGAGATCTGTCCAGCCCTGTCGCGGATCGCGCGGTGGGCCGGTGTCCTGCGGCGGTGCGGTGATCAGGCTTTCGATCGCCGCAGCGAGCCGGACAGCGTCCGGCGGGCAGAGCCGGGCGAGGGGCTCATCGCGAAGCTGCTCGCGAAGCCCGCCGACATCGGTTGCCACCAGCCAGCGCCGCGCCGCCACCGCCACGGCCGCGACGCCACTCTGGCTCGCCTCCAGATGGGACAGCACCAGCGCGTCCGACCAGGCAAGCAGCCCGGCCACCTCGTCCTCGGGCACCCAGCGGTTCTCCACGACAACCCCCGGCAGGGCGCGCAACGCCGAAAGCTCGTGCGACTCGGGGCCGAGTCCTGCGATCCGCACCTCGATATCCTCGCGCGCCCATGGCGGCCCGGTGCGCCTGCTCTTCTTCGGGCGGCTGCTACCCTACAAGGGGCTCGATCTGT
>CAIQQQ010000061.1 GCA_903873995.1 uncultured Rhodospirillales bacterium | reverse complement strand
GCACGGCCATGCGATGCCTGCGAAACCGCCGCCACGCCTCGCGGCCGGGCGAGATCGGTTTCGAAGGCCGGGCGACCGCCCGCCCTGCCGCCTCAGCGATAGGCGATGCGAGGGTCGAGCCAGCCATACACGATGTCCGCGATAAGGTTGAAGAGGATCACAAGGGCTGCGAACACGAATGACACCGCCATCACCACCGGCGTGTCGTTCGCCAGGATCGATGCGATCAGCAGCGAGCCGATCCCGGGCACGCGAAAAATCTGCTCGGTCACGATCGCCCCGCTGAACACCGTCGGCAGCTGCAATGCCACCAGGGTCACGACTGGGATCATGGCGTTGCGCACCACATGCCCCGTGATCACGGCCCGCTCGCCGATCCCCTTGGATCGCGCGGTGGTCACGTAATCGAGCCTGATCACATCGAGCACGGAGGAGCGCACGAACCGCACCAGCGAGGCGCCCTGGAACAGACCCAGCACCATCACCGGCATCAGCGACTGGCGGATCTCCTCGCCCCACCACGCAAGCCCCGTCTCCTTCAGATCGGTGCGATAGACAAACGGTAGCCAGCCGAGCTGGACGGAGAACAGCAGGATCAGCAGCAGCCCGGTGAAGAACGTCGGAAGCGAGAAGCCGACAAAGGCGAGGGTGTTGGCGATCTGGTCGAACAGCGAATAGGGCTTGGTCGCGGCCAGCACACCCACCGGCACCGCCACCATGATCGCCACCAACTGTGCGGCGCCTATGACGGCGATGGTCGCCGGCAGGCGCTGCAGGATCAGCGTGTCCACATCCACGCGGCTGACAAAGGAGAATCCCCAGTCGCCGCGCAGCATCGCCAGCAGCCAGTGCAGGTAACGCTGCCACACCGGATCATCGAGCCCGAACTTCGCCCTGAGCGCCATCCGCACCTCGGGCGGCACGTTGGGGTTGGTGGCGAGTTCGCCGAACGGATCACCCGGGGCGAGTGCCAGCACCGTGAACAGCACGATGCTGATGCCCAGAAGGCTGGGCAGCGCCAGCAGCAGCCGCCGGAGCAGATAGGAGGCGGACATCCGGCCCCCTATGCCTCCTTGTACCAGTTGGCATAGTCCCAGATATAGCTGTCAAAGCCGCTGAGTTCGCAGGCGAGCCCCTTGGTGACCGCGGCAACGCTCGGGCGGGTGACGACCGGGATCACGACCACGTCCTCGATCACCATATTGTTCAGCTTGATCAGCAGGGCAGCGCGTTTGATCGGATCGAGCTCCGCGGCCTGATCTGCATAAACCTTGTCCCATTCGGCGTTCTGCCAGCGGGTGATGTTGCGGCCCTGCCATTTGTTGGATTTCTGGGCGACCTCGGTCGACAGGAACAGCTGCAGGAACACCGCCGGGTCCGGCTGGTTGGGCCCGGTCGTGTACATCTGCAGGTCGGCATAGAAATGCGGATATGTGTCCGGGTTCGCCACATCCGAGGAGAAGAACACCGAGGCCGTGACGGCCTTGATCTCGATCTCGATGCCGGCCTTCTTGCAGGCCTGTTTGATGATCGCCTGGGTCTTCTGGCGCGGCTGGTTGATCGACGTCTGGAACAGGTATTTCAGCGCATGACCGTCCTTGACCCGGATGCCGTCCGGCCCCGGCTTCCAGCCGGCCTTGTCCAGGATCGCGATCGCCTCATCCACGTTGAAGGCGTATTTTGTGGTCTTGGAGGCAAAACGCTCCGGATTGAAGATGAAGTTCGGCGTGGCGTTGCCGCCGCGGCCATAGATGAACTTGTGCACCGAATCCTTGTCGATCAGCAGCGACAGCGCCTTTCGCACCGCAGGATCAGACAGCGACGGATGCTTCGTCTTGATGCTGGACCGCTCGCCATCCACGTCGGTGTTGGGGTCGGTGAAGTTGACCTGGATATGCTCGACGCTGCCGCCCTCGGTCACCCGCAGCGCGCCCTTGCCGGCCGCTTCGATGCGGGTCAGCACCTCGTCCTCAACCTGCAGGTTCCAGGCGAAATCATATTCGCCGGTCTGCAGCACGGCGCGCGCAGCCGAGACGGCATCGCCGCCGCCCTTCATCTCCACAGCGTCGAAATACGGCCGGTTGGGACGGTGGTAGTTCGGGTTGATGACGCCGGTGACCAGATCGCCTGGGCGGAACTCCTTGAAAAGATATGGCCCGGTGCCGACCGGCTTGAGTTTGGTGGGCGCATCGCGCGACTTCGAGCCCGAATACTCAGCGAACAGATGCTTGGGAATGATCATGCCCAGCGCGCTGACGAAGGCGTCGGCCCAGAACGGCGCGGGTTTGGGATACACGATCCGCACGGTGTATGTGTCGATCTTGTCGACGACGATGCCGTTGTAGCTGCCGGAGGTCACGGCCGCGGTGGCGGGGTCGCGGGCATATTCCCAGTTGAACACCACGTCGTCGGCTGTGAACGGCATGCCGTCATGCCATTTCACGCCCTGCTTGAGCTTCCAAATCACCGTCTTGCCATCCGGCGGCAGACCGCCATTGCCAACGGTCGGCAGCTCTGCCGCCAGGATCGGGATCAGATCGCCGTTGGAGTTCCAGCCGGCCAGCGGCTCATAGAACAGGCGCGAGCCGTCCTGGTCCTTGGTGCCAGTGGCGAAATGCGGATTGAGCAAGGTCGGCCCCTGCCACCATAACAGCTTCAGCGTGCCGCCGCCGCCGGCCTTGGTCGGCTTGTAATCCACAGCTGGCGCCGCCTGGGCCACGCCCGCGCGCATCAAAAGCTGGGTGGCGAGCGGTGCGGTCAGCCCCACGGCCGCCATCCGGCTGATGAAGATGCGGCGCGGCAGGCTGCCCTGCTTCACCCGGTCGATCAGGTCCTTGATGTCGTCCGGTTCCATGACAGCTCCTCAGCCAGATGCGGCGATGACGTTTTCGTGTCGCGGAGTGCACCAGTCTCCCGCGTCCACGTCAACGCTCATCCGCGTTTTCGGCATGGGATTTCCGCGATTTCATCTCATCGGCACAACGAGCCGGGTTACGGCTGGGTGACCGCAATGGTTCGGAAATACAATCGGTAGCGCGCCGCATCGCGGCTCAGCAGCGCCAGTCCCATGATCGCGGCGTGGGCGCCGATGAAGAAATCGGGCAGCACGCCGCTGCGCATGCCGCCGGCCCTCCGGTAGGCAAGATGCGCCTTGCCGGCCAGGAACAAAGCCGGGCGCGGCATCGGCGCGATGGTGATCCGTGCCCCATCCAGCATGGCATTCAGCGTCTCGATGTCGGCAAAGCGCACGGAGAGCTCGGCGTAAACACAGCCACGAAAATCCGCCCAGACAGGCTCAGCGCCGGCTCAGCCCCAACATCGCGACCCCGAAGATCGCCGCCATCGCCGTGATGGTGGTGATCATCACGATCATCCGCTGGCTTACGGCATGGGCATCGGCCAGCATGCGCTCGCGCATCGCCGCGCGTTCAGCGGCAATCACGGAGGGCATGTCCGCGCGCAGCGGCAGCAGCGCATCGGCACTCTCGTCAAGCCGTGGGCGCAGCGCCTCGATCGCCGCCTGTGGATCGGGCGAGGCCAGTGCGCGTGTGGCGTCATCGAGCGCCACCTCGCGGGCGGCGAGACGATACAGCGGGACCGGCGTTGCAAAGTTCGCGAACAGGCCGATCAGCCCGCAGGTGGCGAAACACATGACGAGGAAGGCGGCAAAGGTGAATTCAATCGGTTTGCGCCCCCGGGCGGATGAAAGGGCGGATGACGGGGCGGATGAAGGGGTGAAGGGCGGGGTAGATGGCATGATGGTCTCCAGGATGGCGCGGACATCGGCCCTGCAGGTGGCGGCGTCAACCATCCGGTAAGCTTTGCACGCTACATCCTGGGCACTGCATGATGGGGACACAGGAGGGACGATGAGCCTGTCAGGTCTTCTCGTGCCCTCCGGGGCGCGCGCAGCCGCCGTTTGCAATAGTTCGAGGCCGGACGACGCGCCGCTCGTGTCCGCGTGGTCGTTGCCGGCGGTTGCGGTCGCCGCGGCCTTGTGGGGCCACGGTCTCGTCTCTCCGTTCGGGCCGGCCCGCGCGGCGGAGCTGGCCGAGGCGACCGGGCTTTGTGCGGCTGACCGCGTGCTGCTGATCGGCGGCGGGCCGGGCGGGGCCGAGCGGCTGCTGACCGGCCTGACCGGTGCCGACATTCACGCCTACGAGTCCGATCCGCTGCTGGCACTGCTGGGCGGCGCACGCTCCTTTGCCGCCGGCGCGCCGGATTTCGGCCGCCAGACCTTCGATATCGCCATCGTGCTCGACCTGCCGGACAACGCGGTCTGCCAGGACATGTTGGCCGCGGTAGCCCTGTCGCTACGGCCTGGCGGGCGCTTGGCGATCGATGCCGGTGTCGCCGATCTCCAGCGTCTGCCGGTCGTGCTGCGGCATCTGCGCTGCGCGGTCGAGACTGTCGAGGACGGCTCGGCCGACCATGTCAGCGACGTGATCGCCGGGTGGAGCCGCCTCGCCGCCCAGCTTGGCCGTGGTGGCGGCGCGCCCTTTCTGCCGGCCGAAGCCCGTCGCGCCCTGCTGATCGAGGCCGAACGCTGGATGCCGCGGCTCGCGCGGCTGCGCCGGGGCACGCTCCACCAGGTTCGGCTGGTGGGCGCAATCGCGGCCCGAACAGAGCTGTGACGCGCTTCGGCGAACGGCGGCAGGTTCGATGAGAATCCGTCCGGCGCTCAGCACAGTCGCCGCCCCGACCTGCCAGGACTCCGTGTCAGTCAGGTAACAAACACGTTCATTGCACGACATTCGAAAGCAAATTCATTCTTTCGCGGCAAGAGGCATCCGCCGCCGTGGAGACGGACAGCATGGATGGGAAGCCGACCGGATCGAACTTCGCGCGCATATTGTTCGGCGCCGAGAGCTATCTGCGCTGGGGCGGCTTCGG
>CAIQQQ010000060.1 GCA_903873995.1 uncultured Rhodospirillales bacterium | reverse complement strand
CCGGTGAAATGAAGGTTGATGTCCTCCATGGGCACGATCTGGGCGTGGCCGCCGCCTGTGGCACCGCCTTTCACGCCGAAGCAGGGGCCGAGGCTTGGCTCGCGCAGGCAGATCATGGTGCGCTTGCCGGCCGCCGCGAGTGCGTCACCGAGACCGACGGTGGTGGTAGTCTTGCCTTCGCCGGCTGGGGTTGGGCTGATGCCGGTGACCAGGACCAGCGCGCCGTCCGGTCGGTCTGAGAGGCCTGCGATGAACTCCGCGCCGATCTTGGCCTTGAAGCGGCCATAGGGCTCCAGTGCGTCGGCCGGGATGCCGGCATGGGCAGCGATCTGGGAGATCGGCACGAGGGTGTGGGCGTGCGCGATCTCGAGGTCTGTCGTCATGGTCGTTGCTCTCTCCCGGCGAATCCCCGGATCAGGGGACCAGCCATGTCGAGGATAGCGCGTCGTCTGTCCAGGTGAAACGGGCGCGACGGTGGCCGGTGGCGGCCAGATAGAGCCATTCGAGGTGTGTGATCGTCAGATCGGCGCGCCGGAAGACCGCGCGGGTGGCAGCCAGGTCCTGGCCATCCAGATCGGCGTCCGCGGGGCTCGCGATCGCCGTGCCCGGCGCCGGCAAGATGGCGTAGGTGCGCCGGGCCGGGGGGCTGGACCGCTCCCAGGCGCCGTCCGCCGCGTCGTCGGCTTCGTGTAAGGTGACGGGGCCGGTTGCGCGGATCTGGATCTTCTGGCCGGCATCGTAGGCATGCAGCGCCGCCATCGGATTGGCGATCAGAGCCGCAACCTTGGCTGAACGGACGTCGGTGTGGAACGTGAGTGTGCGCAACACAGGGTCAAAGCCGCGCAGCACCACGGTGCGCAAGGCGGGGAGGCCGTGCGCGATCGTGGCAATGGTGGGAGTGTGGAACGCCGAACGGCGATCAGCCACACCGCGGGAGAACAGGCGGAAGGCAGCTGGCAGGATCGCATCGAGATCGTTGTGATGCGCAGGAATCGGTTCGCTCATGAACGCGACCACGCCATGTCCTGACGCGTGGCGCAAGCTTGGCTTGACAGGATCAGACCGGGACGCCCACTCAGCCGGCGGGACAGGTGGGCGGATTTCATGGCGCAGCTGAGCGACGACTGCTTTGCCTTCGGGGGTGCGCTGCTGGGGCTGGAGGAGGCGCGGCGGCAGATTGCCGCGATGTTCCGGCCGGTGACGGCAATTGAGACCGTGGATCTGCGCGATGCCGTGGGGCGGGTGCTGGCCAGCCAAATAACCGCGCGCATCGATCTGCCGCCGCAGGGGAATTCAGCTGTGGATGGGTATGCGTTTCGGCATGCCGATCTGGCGGGGTCCGGCGAGACGGTTTTGCCGCTGCAGGGGCGGACGGCGGCAGGGCAGCGGCCGGCGAATGTCGCGGCAGGCATGGCGAGCCGGATCTTCACCGGAGCCGTGATGCCGCGCGGGCTGGACACGGTGATGATGCAGGAGGACTGCACGGCGACGGAGACCAGCGTGACCTTGCCGGGCGGGCTGCGGCGAGGTGCGAACACACGCCGGGCGGGCGAGGATTTGGCCGCGGGGGCGCGGGCGTTGTCGGCGGGGCGTCGGCTGATGCCGCCAGATCTGGCGCTGCTGTCGGCGATCGGGCTGTCACGGGTGCCGGTGCGGACGCGGCTGCGGGTTGTGGTGTTCTCGACGGGGGACGAGTTGGTGGAGCCACCGGCCACGCTGATGCCGGGGCAGATCTATGACGCAAACCGGGTGATGCTGCTGGCGCTGCTGGCGCGGCTTGGTGTTCTCGCGGTCGATGGCGGCATCCTGCCGGACCGGATGGAAGCGACAGCGGCGGCGTTGCGGGAAGCGGCGTCTGGCTGCGACCTGATCCTGACCTCGGGCGGGGTGTCCACGGGCGAGGAGGATCATGTTCGCGCGGCGATCGAGGCTGTGGGGAAGCTGGCGTTCTGGCGGGTGGCGATCAAGCCGGGGCGGCCGGTGGCGCTTGGCGAGATAAGCACCCGGGAAATCGGCGGTGGTGAAGTGGCTGGCAAGCCGCTGCTTGGGATGCCGGGCAACCCGGTGGCGGCCCTTGTGACGTTCACGGCGCTGGGGCGGCCGTTGATCGACCGGCTGTCTGGCGCTGTCTATGCGCCGCCGCCGGCGATGCGGGCGGTGTCGGGGTTTGCGTATCGCAAGAAGGCGGGCCGGCGGGAATATGTGCGGGTGACGTTCGATGGCGATGGCGTGGCGCGGCTGTTTCCGAAGGAGGGTGCGGGGATCATCACGTCGCTGACCGAAGGCGAGGCGCTGATGGTGCTGCCGGAGGAGATGGTGGAGCTGCGGCCGGGCGATACGGCGCCGGTGATAGCGATGGGGCTGCTGCATGGATGAATGGATCGTAGCCCCCGATCCCTCGGACCCGGCGCTCACGCGTGCGGTGGTGGGGATCGATCACGCGGGGGCGGAGACGACTTCGCGGGTGCCGGTCGAGCGGCCATTGACCTTGTATCTGAACGGCCAGGAGATCGTCACGATGATGACGATCGGGGATCGGCCGGACTGCCTGGCGATAGGCTATCTGCTGAACCAGGCGATGCTGGCGCCGGGGGAGCCCATCGAGGCGATCGAGTTCGATGCGGAGCTTGACGTGGTTGTGGTGCGCACGGCGACGCCGACTGATTTCGAGGCCAAGCTGCGCAAGCGCACACTGACCTCAGGCTGCGCGCAGGGCACGGCGTTTGGCGATCTGCTGGACCGGTTCGACGGTATCCGGCTCGATCCGGACGCCGAGTTGCGGACAAGCTGGCTCTACGCTTTAAGCCGCAAGATCAACACGAAGCCGAGCCTCTATCTGGAGGCGGGTGCGATACATGGCTGCGTGCTGTGCGAGCAGGACCGGCCGTTGGTGTATATGGAGGATGTCGGCCGGCACAACGCGATCGACAAGATCGCCGGGTGGATGGCGCTCAACGGCGTTGGGTCAGCCGGCAAGATCTTCTACACCACCGGGCGGCTGACGTCCGAGATGGTGATCAAATGCGTGCGCATGGAGATCCCGATCCTGATCAGCCGCAGCGGGTTCACGGCCTGGGGGGTTGAGCTCGCGCAGCAGGCCGGGCTCACCTTGATCGGACGGGCCAAGGGCCGCCGGTTCCTGTGCCTGTCTGGCGCCGGGAGGATCAGGTTCGATGCCGACCCGGCAGCCGAGGCGGGGCCGGACACCGCACGGCGATCGTCACAGGACGACTGACGACGACGCCTTTAAATCAAGAGTGGGCGCCCTGCCCTGCTTCAGCAACGGCACCATGGCGATGAGCGTGATGCACAGCAGTGCCACCTCGAAGCTGTAGACCGTCACGTAGCCGGTGGCTTCCCCCATCCATTGATGGGCCGGCATCCCGGCCACGACGTCTCGGATAATGCCGCCGGCGGCAACGGCCAATCCGGCCGCGGTCGCCTGCACAGCACCCCAGGCACCGAGGGCGAGACCGCTTTGGCCGGGCGGGGCCATGTTCATTGTGGCGGTGAGGGTGCCGTGGCCGAACAGGCCGGCGCCGAAGCCGATGGACAGCGCGCCGCAGCCGAACAGGATCGCCGAGGCGTACGGGGCGGCGAAGATCACCGACAGGAAGGCGGGGATGCCCATAGCCGCACCCCAGCACGCCATGCGGAACGGATCGTAGCCGCGGCTGAGGATGCGCGAGGCGAGCCAGAAGCCGAACAGTCCGCCGACGGCAAGGGCGGCCGTCAGCGCGGTGGTGGCACTGACCGGCAGGTGCAGGATCTGGCCGCCGTAAGGTTCGAGCAGCACGTCCTCCATGCTGAAGGCCATGGTGCCGAGGCCGACCGCGATCAGCCGGCGCACGGCCTGGCCACCTTCCAGGAAGCTGTCCCAGGACCGGCGAAAGCTGCGCTCCTGCACGGGCTCGGCAGCACGGGCACGATTGCGCGGCTCCTGCTTCCACAGGGCTGCGATGTTGAGCGCGATGGTGGTGACGGCCGCCCCCTGGATGGCCTGGATCAGCTTCATTGGCGTGAAATCAGATAGCAGCAGGCCGAAGATGCCGGCGGCCACGATCATGCCGACGAGCAGCATCACATACATCAGGCCCACGACCTTGGGGCGGGATTCGACGGGGGCGAGGTCGGTGGCGAGTGCCAGGCCCACCGTCTGGATGGTGTGGAGGCCAGCGCCAACGAGCAGGAAGGACACGCCGGCGCCGAGCTGGCCGATCCAGACCGGGGCGTTCGCCGCCTCGTTGGTGCCCGACAGCACCAGCAGCGCGAACGGCATCATGGCAAGGCCACCGAACTGGATCATGGTTCCGCGCCAGATATAGGGCACCCGGCGCCAGCCGAGGGCGGAGCGGTGATTGTCCGACCTGAACCCGATCACGGTGCGGAAGGGCGCGAACAGCAGCGGCATGGAGATCATGATCGCGACGAGGGAGGCTGGAACATCGAGCTCGACGATCATCACGCGGTTGAGCGTGCCGATCATCAGCACCAGCGCCATGCCGACCGATACCTGGAACAGCGACAGGCGCAGCAGGCGCGACAGCGGCAGATCGTCGGTTGCGGCATCGGCGAAGGGCAGGAATTTGGGGCCCATCGCGACCCAGCTCTGCATGGCCTTGCGACTGACTCGGTTCATGCGGCGAAGTCCCTGCTGAGGCGGTCTTGACGATCAAAAGGCCGGGACGCGATTGCCCCGGCCTTATGACAGAACACCGCGGGCTGCGATGATCTTACTTCGAGGCCAGGGTGACCTGCTGCGGCAGAGCCACAGCGGCAACGGCCGGCGTCGTCTCGACTTGCGACACCTTCATCTTCTGGTTGCCCTCAAGGAACTTGGGGTACCAGCTGGTGTGGGTGAGCACGCCGATATGGACGATGAGAGAAACAATGGCCACCGCGCCCAGAAAGACGGGGAGACCAACGGAGGGCTTCACGTAAAGCCAAAGCTTTGCGTTAGCGTATTCGAAGTCCATCAATGAAGCCATGGGGACCACACATATGCAAGAAGGTGAGCGAACAGCGCGATACCACCGAAGATCCGGGTGCCTTCAAGCAGTTGCTTGTGCAGGTCCTCGGCTTCGGCCATCGTCAACCCTGACGGGTAGACTTTTTCAGCGATTTCTGTCACAGTTTTGCTCCCTGTGAGACGCGAGTATTTCGTGCAGAGCCCCGCACGCGGGTTTTGAGTTGCGGTGGACGCCACATCAACTCCGGCACCTGAATCTCGAACCAGCGTCCCGCCGCATGGGCCCCAGGCCTCGCGCCTCCCAGGACTGTCACGGCGCTTGCCCGATCTTCGTCTTGCGACGCGCTTGGGGCGCGTTTTGGTCGGCCTCTCACTCGCGAAGTGTCCACTCTATGAATGTCCACCTCTGAGTGTCAGGTTTTACTGACACCTTTAAGTGTCAATAAAATATGACGGCTGCCCTCGCTGCATGTCAAGGGACTTGGCACGCGCGAAATCAACCCCAACAGAGCGGGATGATTATTGTGCAATGCAAAACAAGCTTTTTCGGACGGTAATGTGCCGGCGATTGCGGGTTTCGCCCGGTATCAGAACGATTCTCGGCAGGATCAGTGCCGGAGAGAGCATACGAAAGGCGGTTTTTGCCCGCTCTGAACGCAGGCCAGACCCGCGTCAGATCACGCAGCGCTCTCGGAGCAGAGCACCCGATACCAGCCGACCCGTGTCGAGCGGCGACAGATCCAGGCTGCGGAACTGGCCCTCGGCGATGAGTTCGGCCACGCCGCGCCCGATTCCGGGGGCGTGCTGCATGCCATGGCCGCTGAAGCCGGCGGCGTGGATAAGCTCCGGCGCGTCCGGATGGGGGCCGACCAGGCCGTTCTGGTCGCGCAGGTTCATTTCGTAATAGCCGGCCCAGCCGCCGGTGAGCTTCAGCGCCTCGAACGCGGGAACCCGCGCGGCCAGCACTGGCCAGATGCGCTCCTCGAATACGGTCTCGTCAATCGCAAGCGGCGCCTCGTCGGGGTCCGGCTCGCCGTCTTGGGGGCAGAAGCCGGTGAGATAGAGATTGCCTTCGGGCCGCACCCAGATGCCGGTGGGGTCGATCAGCAGGGGAAAGCCCGGCAATTCGGCGCGGCAGGAGAAGGTGAAGACCTGGCGCGCGCGCGGGCGGATCGGCAGGTCGATATCGGCCCAGGATGCCACCTGCCACGCCCAGCCGCCGGCTGCGTTCACCACGATGTCGGACGGGACAAAACCGCCGGACTCGAGATCGACGGCGAAGATGCGCCCTCGGTGGCGTTGGAAGCCGCTGGCATGG
>CAIQQQ010000059.1 GCA_903873995.1 uncultured Rhodospirillales bacterium | reverse complement strand
GCGAGGCCATGGCGCGCAAGCTGATCAGCGAAATTGCGGGTCTGGCAGGAGTGTTACGGGCGGGGTGATGGAGGCTGGGGCTGATGCCTTGCCAGCGCGCCTGTGGCGGGGCCACACTTGCCCTGCAGCAGGAGCATGAGCATGGACATCCGCAATCTCGGCCAATCCGGTCTTCGTGTTTCAGCGATCGGCCTTGGGTGCAACAATTTCGGGGGACGGCTCGATCTGGAGCAGACCCGTGCTGTGATCCATGCGGCGTTCGATGCGGGCATCACGCTGTTCGATACCGCGGATGTCTACGGCGACAAGGGCGGCTCTGAAACGCTCATGGGCCAGGTTCTTGGCGAGATGCGCAACGGCATCGTTCTGGCGACCAAGTTCTGCATGCCGATGGATGCGGCGGAGACTCTGAAGGGCGGGTCTCGGCGCTATATTATGAGCGCTGTCGAGGCTTCGTTGCGGCGGTTGCGGACGGATCACATCGATCTCTACCAGATGCACCGCATGGATCCGTTGACGCCGATCGAGGAGACCTTGCGGGCGCTGTCCGATCTCGTGACGCAGGGGAAGATCCGGTATTTCGGGTGCTCGAATTTTAGCGGCTGGCGGCTGGTCGAGGCGCAATGGGCGGCGAAATTGCTGGGACTGCCGGGGTTTGTTTCGGCGCAGGACGAGTACAGCCTGGTCAAGCGTGATCATGAGGCGGATCTGCTGCCGGCGCTGAATGCGTATGGCCTCGGGCTGCTGCCGTATTTCCCGCTCGCCTCCGGGCTGTTGACGGGGAAGTACCGGCGCAACCAACCGATGCCCGAGGGGGCGCGGTTGACCAATACGCAGCGGCTTGCGGATCGCTACCTGACGGACAAGAACTGGGAGGTCTCTGAGAAGCTGGCAGATTTTGCCGAAGCGCGTGGGCATACGGTGCTGGAACTGGCGTTCAGCTGGCTGCTGGCACAGAAGCCGGTGTCGAGCGTCATCGCCGGGGCCACCAGGCCCGAGCAGATCGGCCAGAACGTCAAGGCCGGCGGGTGGGCGCTGAGCGAGTCCGAACTCATGGAGATCGATGCGCTGACGAAGTGATCTCGCGCGTCAGGCGGCCGCCGGGTCCGATTCTGCAAGTCCCTCTATCAGTTTCGCGAGGAGGCTGCTTTCGTCCCTTTCGACGACGAATGCGACGCGCAGCATGCCGTTCTTCCATCCCCTGACGTTGAAGGCGAGCGGCACGCCGATCTCTGCAATGTGCAAGGTGCCTTCGGTGCCGATGTCGAGAGGTATCTCGGAGATCAGGGCCGCACCGCCTGTTGAGAGATTGATGATCGGTGCTGCGAGGCTTCGGCCATTGACCACGATCGTCGTTGGCGGCAGCAAGACAGGATAGCGCCGCGCCGTGCGGCGATCGAGTTCGGATTTGGCGATCTGGACGATCTGGACGACCATGTCCTTCAGGTTTTCCATCGACATGGCCAGGCCATCGGCCGTGCTTTCAACGTCGGCGGCGAGCAGGCCGGTGTGTTCGGCGTCATCGGCAACGGTTGCGATGCGCTGAGTGACGCTGTTGGCCGACGCATGGATCTCGGACACGATATGCGCGATGGCCGCGGTGGCGGTGTCCTGCTCCGCTACAGCCTTGGCGATGGCGGACGTGATGGCGTCCAGCGAGCCGATGGTCTGCTCGATGTCCTGCACGTCTGCCACGGCGCGGGCGGTTGCCGTTCGGATGTCCGCGATCTGGTGTGCGATCTGTTTGGTCGATTGCGCGGTCTGATTGGCGAGTTGCTTGACTTCGGAGGCGACGACCGCGAAGCCGCGGCCTGCGTCGCCGGCGCGGGCGGCTTCGATCGTGGCGTTGAGCGCCAGAAGATTGGTGCGGGCCGCGATATCGCCGATGACGGCGGCGATGGCGCCGATTTCCGACACCTTGCTGTTCAGCTCCATGATGGTGGCGCGGGTTCGCGCGCTGCCGGCGACAGCATGTGCCGCGATGGCGTTGGACTGGCTGATCTGTGCGGTGAGGCTCTGGATGGAGCGGGCCAGCTGATCCGCCGCCGCGGCCGCGGCCTGGGTGCCGGCGCGCGACACCGTCGCGGCGTCCGTCGCCCGGGTGGCGTTTTCGCCGGTGCGTTCGGCGGCACCGGTGAGCGCATTGGATGCCTCGACCATCGAGCGGGCCAGCATGCCGACGCTTGCAATCGTGCTGCTGGTTTCGTTCTGTACCGTTTCGGCAAGGTTCATGACCGCGTCCAGACGGACGAGGTCGCCTTGCTGGCGCTCACCCTGCAATGCCGAGCGGATTCTGCCTCGATCGTCGCATCGCGCGTCATGGATGCGCCGCAGGGCGTTGACCACGCCTCGGGGCAGCAGCCTGGATTTTGGCGCTGCGAAGTCGCAGGCGACGTCTTGGTCAGCCAGGGTTTTGGCGGCGATAGCCGTGTGATGGACTGCGTTTGCGGTGTAAGCAGCGAACAGGGCGAACAGCATTGCGGGCAATGCCGCGCCGATCTGTGGTCCCAGAACAGCCAGCACCGCGCCGGCTGCCATGCTGACGCCTGCTGACGCCCACAGCAGATGCGAAAGGCGGAATGCCACCGTGCCTCCGTTCGGAATGAGTTGACCCGCCATCTCTGGCCCCTTTGACGTCGATCTGCTCATAGTCATTGAGAGTGATTAAGGAGTTACAAACCGACGACTTGCATTGGTCTGGGTTTTTGGCTCTGGCCACCAGCTCCATTGGGTGGCAATGGTTCCGCCAGCAACACATTGCCGCGTTGGCTCCATGGTGGGGTAGATTGCTTGGGTATTCCAGGGCGGGTGGCCCGCAGGGGAGCTGTCATGGGCGAGGCAGAAACATCGTTGAATCCCGGCACGGCCGCGCCGGCGCCTCTGGAAGCGGAGCCCAGCCAGCCAAGTCTGCCTATCCGGCGGCCGCTGGCGTGCCGACCCAGCAGGGACCGCGCGGCATTTCCTTCGATTTCAATCTGGGCGCCCGCGTGCTGGTGCCGGAGGGCACCTGGAAGGTGCGTCTGTCGGACCTCGATACCGGGGATATCCTGTTCGAGACGGACACCAAAGGCGCCTTCGTGAACAGTGCCAAGCGCTTCTATGTCCGGTTCGGGGTTGAGATCTGGGAGGGGGCGGAGCGCATTCTGCATCATGAGTTCACCGCGCGGGACCGGGAGGTGCTGATCCAGTTTCCGGTGGGAACGCTGGGCGACACGATCGGGTGGCTGCCTTATACGATCCGGTTCAAGGCGGTGCATTGCTGCCGGCCGACGATCGCGCTGGCCGAGAAATTCATCGGGCTGTTTGCCGATGTCTATCCGGATGTGACGTTCCTGTCGCATGAGCAGGTCAAGACCGACCGGTTCTATGCCACCTATTCGATCGGTCTGTTCTTCGACGACATTTCGAATGTCTGGTTGCCGACCGATTTCCGGCATGTCGGGCTCCACCGGACGGCCGGGTACATCCTGGGTATCGATCCCGCCGAGGAGGCGCCGCGGATCGCAGCCCCTGAAGGTGAGACGCGTCCGTTGGAGGCGCCTTGTGTCTGTATTGCCGTGCAGGCCTCGACCGCGTGCAAGATCCGGAACAAGCCGTATGGCTGGCATTAGGTTGTGCGGGCGTTGAAGCAGGCCGGCTCTGAGGTGGCGTGCATCGACCAGAAGCCGGTGCATGGCCAGGGGCTGAGCTGGACGCATATTCCCAACGGCGCGCGCGACGAGACCGGCGATCGGCCGATCGAGGAGCGGGCGCGGTGGCTGCGCCATGCGGCGTTCTTTGTCGGGCTGTCGAGCGGACTGTCCTGGTTCGCGTGGGGCTGCGGTATTCCGGTGGTGCTGATCAGCGGGTTCACGCATCCGACCAACGAGTTTGCCACGCCGTTTCGCGTGGTGAACTGGCACGCCTGCAACTCGTGCTGGAACGATCCGAAGCATCGGTTCGACCATCACGACTATATGTGGTGCCCACGCCATGCGGGCACGCCGCGGCAGTTCGAGTGCACGCGCCTGATCACGGCAGCACAGGTGATCGAGACGATGCGGCGGATTCCGGGGTACGGGGTGGTTCTGTAAGTTCCAGTGTCAGACAAGGGTCGGGAAGGCGGTCGGGCCGAGCGCGTGTTCGAGCGCGTGGCTTGCAGCCAGGACGCCGATGTCGTCATGCATGGCGCCGACGATCTGTATGCCGGCGGGCAGACCCTTTGAGGTAAGGCCACAGGGCAGCGAGGCGGCGGGCTGCTGGGTCATGTTGAACTGGTAGCAGAACGCGTTCCAGCCGAAGTCGAAGCTGCCATCCGGGTTGCGCGGGGCGTTCTGACCAGCTTCGAAGGCGGTCATGCGCATGGTTGGCGTGACCAGGAAATCATAGGTCTCGTGAAACGCTCGCATCTTGGCGCCGAGGGCCGCGCGGGCGTCATTGGCGTCATGCAAGTCGGTGAGGGTGAAGCGGGCGCCGTGCTCACCGGCCTCGCGGTAGGCGGGTTCGAGCAGCGCCTTCTGCTCCTCGGTCATGCGGGAGATGCCGCGGGCGCAGCCGGCGCGCCACAGCACGGTGATCGCCGCCTCCTGGGCGCCGATGCCGGGGTCGATCTCCTCGACATAGGCGCCGGCCTGTTCCATCAGGCCTACGGCGCGGCGGACCAGGGCCGCGACCTCGGGATCGACCTTGGCGAAGCCGAGATCTGGGCTGTAGGCGATACGGCGGCCGGCGAGCGAGCCTTGGAGGGCCGCGTGCCAGCTGAGTTCCTGCTGCGGCAGGGAGGTCCAGTCCCGCGCGTCCCAGCCGGAGATGATCGACATCGTCGTGATCGCGTCCGCGACGTTGCGGGTCAGCGGGCCGGTATGGGCGAGGGTGCCGACCGAGCTCGAAGGCCAGACCGGCACGCGACCGAAGCTCGGTTTGAAGCCGAAGACGCCGGTGAAGCTGGCGGGGATGCGGATGGAGCCGCCGCCATCGGTGCCAATGCCGATCGGGCCGAGGCCGGCTGCGACCTGTGCGGCGGCGCCGCCGCTGGAGCCGCCGGGTGTGTGCGCCTGGTTCCAGGGGTTGCGGGTGATGCCGGTGAGCGGGCTGTCGGTGACGCCCTTCCAGCCGAATTCGGGCGTGGTGGTCTTGCCCAGCAAGACGGCGCCGGCTTCGCGCAGGCGGGCCACGACCGGCGCGTCGTGCTCCATGGGGGCGTCGGCCGCTGTTGAGCGCGAGCCGCGGCGGGTTGGCATGCCGCGGGTGACGATCAGGTCCTTGATGCCGACGGGCACGCCGTCGAGCGGGCCGAGCGCCTCGCCGCGGGCGTGCCGAATTTCGGACGCGCGGGCGGCCGCAAGCGCGCCTTCGGCATCGACATGGCAGAAGGCGTTGAGCGATGCTGTGGCCTCGATACGGGCCAGGATCGTGCGCGTGGCCTCAACCGGCGACATCGCGCCTTTGCGGAACGCCGTGGCCAGACCTGTTGCGGTCAAGTCGGACATCGTGGTGGAGCCCTTTCGCCACAGCGTGGTTTCGGTGCGGGAAGTATCGCTCCGGCTCGATGGGCTGAAAAGGGTTTATTGCGGAACGGTGAGGAAGCCGCGGCGCTTAAAGGCCGCCTGTGCCCCGGGGCTGTTGAGGAAGGACAGGAAGCCGCGGGCCTCTGGCGTGTCGCCCGCCTGGGTCACGGCGAAGGGGTAGGTGATCCGGTCATGGGTGTCCTCGGGAAACGTGCCGGCGATGGCGACGTTGGGCGCAACCGCAGCGTCGGTGCTGTAGACGATGCCGAGCGGGGCCTCTTCGCGTTCCACCAGCAGCAACGCGCTGCGCACGCTGTCCGAGCGGGCCAGATGCAGTTCGGCCAGGGGCCAGAGGCCCAGGGCGGTGAGAGCCTGTTTTGCATAGATGCCTGCTGGCACGCTGGTGGGATCGCCGGTGGCGATGCGGCCGTCCGGTCCGAGCAGGGACGCGAGGTCCAGGTTTTTGGAGATCGTGACCGGGTGGACCCTGGCGCGGGGCATGACCAGCACGAGCGTGTTGCCGAGCAGCGTGCGGCGCGTGTCGGCGGCGATCAGGTGGCGCTGGCTGGCCCAGTCCATCCATTTCTGGTCCGCTGAGGCGAACAGGTTGGCGGGCGCGCCCTGTTCGATCTGGCGCGCCAGGGTCGCGGAGGAGGCGAAGTTGAAGCGGAGCTCCGCGTGGCCGGCGGACTCCCAGAGCGGGGCGATGTCGCGCAGCGCGTCGGTCAACGATGCGGCGGCGAAGATGGTCAGGTCCTCGGCGCGGGCGGCTGCACTGGTCAGCAGGAACAGGATCAGGGCTGCGATCCGCATGCGGGCCTCCTGGGAATTATGCTTTGGCATGATAGTTCGACTGGCTCGCTTTGGTGGCAACCCGGTCAATCGGATGGGTGCAGGAAGGCGGCCTCCTCGGGGCCGATCGGCTGGCCGAGGACGCGTTCGGGGATCTCCCAGATGATCTGTGCGGGCGGCGTCTCGCGAAAGGCATCTGAGGTGAAATAGGCGCGGGCGGCCTCGGCGAAGCCGCCGCCGCTGCGGGCGACGTTGAGGACGGGTTCGCCAAAGGCCGTGGCGAGGGCTTCGTCAAACTGGCCGTTGCGCGAGAACGAGGTGCCGATCAGCGTGATGCGGGGGGCGGGCGTGTCATCGAGCAGGCCGCCCGATGCCTCGGGCTTTGGGTAGATCAGCCGGTGGAGCTGATCTGGGGCTGGACGGAATGCTGCGGGCGCGGCATCGAGGCTCATCAGGCGGACGAGATCGCCCCAGTCCGTGACCGGCGCTTCGGTCTTCGGCGCGGGCGTTATGGCCGCGGCTGCGATGGCGTTTGCCGCACGGGCGGCGCCCCCTGAGGTCCAATGGGTGTCGGTGTGGCGGAAATCTTCGGGGCGCAGGATGGATTCGAGGTCCAAGTAGGTGAGGCCTTGGCCTGTGGCGAGCGTACGGAAGGCGGCAAGGCGCGACTTGGCCTGGGCTGATCTTGGGGCGCCGCAGAGCTCGGATTGCGCCACACGGGATTTGTCGGGCACCAGCACGATGCGCAGTGTGATGCCCGATCGGGCCAAAGCGGCCGTTCGTTGGGCCAGCGCGTTGACCCGGCTGGCCATCGCGGCATCCGCACCTGGCCAGGGGCGCAGCTCTTCTGTGAGGAACAGCCAGTTGCCGCAGCCGGCGCGGACCTGGGGGCCGCCTGAGCCGAACAAGGCCCAGCGCCAGACACCGCCTGCGGCGCGCAGCCAGGGGTCGGCCGGCAGGTAATGCGCCATGACGCGATTGACGGCTGCTGTGGTGCGTCCCGCGAGGAACGCCGCGGGCGTGAGGGTTTCGGCGAGGCGCGTGCGGGCGGCTGGGGTGGACAGAGCCTGTATGCCCTGCGAGGTGCCCCAGGCGAGTGCCGCCAGGAAGATCAGTCCGGTCAGCCTTGGGGCAATGGGGGCGGACATGGCGTGCTCAGAACTGGAAATACAGGAATGGCACGGCGGCTCGGCTGTAAAGCAACGCGACCGCGAGGAGAAACCCGGCAAACGGAGCTGAAGCCTGTAGGATCGCGGGCCAGCGCAGCCGGAGCAGCGGGAGGACCATCACCGCCGTGCCGATAGCCAGCATCCACCATTGATCGGGCGTGATCTGCCAGGCGAGGTCGTCTGACAGGGTGGTGCCGTGGAGGAATACCATGCCGGCGTAGATGGCGCCGGCGGCTTTGAGGTCGGGCGCGCGGAACACCACCCAGCCGACAAGCACGGCAAGGAAGGTCAAAGCCATGCCGAGCCAGGCGGGTGGGGTGCGCAAGGGTGAGGCGCGGGTGGCTGCGAGCAGGCCGCCGTGCCAGATGCCCCAGATGAGAAAATTCCAGCTGGCGCCGTGCCAGAAGCCGCCGATCGCCATGGTGGCAAGCAGGTTCGTGTAGGTGCGGGCGGGGCCCAGGCGGTTGCCGCCGAGAGGGATGTAGAGGTAGTCGCGCAGGAAGCGGGATAGGGTGATGTGCCAGCGCTGCCAGAACTCGCGGATGGAGCGGGAGATATAGGGCGTGTCGAAGTTCTCGGGGAAATGGAAGCCCATCATGAGGGCCAGGCCGATCGCCATCGCGGAGTAGCCGGCGAAGTCGCAATAGAGTTGCAGGGTGTAGGCAAGTGCTCCGGACCAGGCTTCGATCGCCGTGGGGCGCGGCAGTGTAAAGATCGCGTCCACCATCGGGCTCAGCGTGTCGGCGATGATCACCTTCAGGGCGAAACCGACCATGAAGCGGCGGGCGCCATCGCCAAAGAGCGCGAGGCTGTGGCGGCGGGTGCGCAGTTCGCCGGCGATTTCGGCGTAGCGGACGATGGGGCCGGCGATGAGCTGGCTGAACATCGCCTTGTAGGCGGCATAATCGATGAAGCGGCGGCTGACGGGAATGCTGCCGCGGTCGATGTCGATGAGGTAGCTGACCGATTGCAGGACATAGAACGACAGACCGGCGGGCAGGACGATGTTCGTCCAGGACAGGCCCGCAGCGCCTGTGAGTGAGGCCATGTCGTTGAACGTCGCGACGCCGAAATTGGCGTATTTGAAATAACCCAGAACCGCGAGGTTGCCGATGATGCCGGTGATCATCAAGCGGTGCCTCGCGCGGGGCGCAGCACCGTCCATCACGCGTGCCACGACGTAGGTGAACACGGTGACGCTGACCAGCAGTGCGAGGAAATCGACCCGCCACCATGCATAGAACGACCATGACAGGATCAGGATCGGCCAGTTGCGCAGGCGCTGTGGCGTTGCGAAATAGATCGCCAAAAAGGCGGGTAGGAACAGGCAGAGGAATTCGAATGAGGCGAAGATCATGATTGGGCGTCAGTCTCCTGTCACGTCCATGATCTTGCCTGGCGTGCTCTCGTCTCTCACGAAAACCAGGCGGCGGGGAAACTGCGCCGCGACGTCGGGCCGGTGGATGATCGATATGACCGTGGTGGCGGGCAGGCGCTCCTGCAGCGCCGCGAGGATGGCGCGCTCGCTGGCCGGATCGAGGCTCGAGGTCGCCTCGTCCAGGAACAGCCAGTCGGGGTGGGCGAGCAGCGCGCGGGCGAGGGCCAGGCGCTGCTGTTCGCCGCCGGACAGGCGCTGGCCCCAGTTGTCCTTGGCGTCGTATTTCGCGGCGAGGCCGGACAGGCCGACGGCGGACAGCGCCTGCTCGATTTCGGCATCGCTGTAGGCGTTGGGAGGAGCGGGATAAGAGACCGTCTCGCGCAGTGTGCCGCTTGGGAAATAGGGACGCTGCGGTAGGAACATGCGCTTGCCGGCACCAGGGCGGACGGTGCCTGAGCCAAAGGGCCAGATGCCGGCCAGCGCGCGGAACAACGTCGATTTGCCGCTGCCGGAGCGACCGCTGAGGGCTGTTGACTGGCCGCGGTGGAAATTGATGGTGCCGTTGTCAAGCAGCGCGCGCCCGTCCGGCAACTGGAGGCTCGCGTGGTCGAGGATGAACTCATCGCCCTCCGGATGCACCACGCTGAGGCTCTCCTGGATATGCCGCGCTTCGGCGATCTCGCCTTGGAAGGACAGAATGCGGTCGATGGTGGCGCGCAGCGACGCGATCTCGGTATAGGAGCTGACAAACCAGGACATCGCGCCCTGGACGCTGCCAAAGGCCCCGACTGTCTGGGTCAGGCCGCCAAGGTCGAGCATGCCCGCGAAATAGCGCGGGGCGGCGACAACGATTGGGAAGATCGAGGAGATCTGGTCAAAGCCCGATGTCAGCGCGTTCAGCAGCTTGGTCCGTGTCATGATGGCGCGCCAGTTGTCCCGGATGGCCTGGAACTGCGAGCCGAGGCGGGTGCCTTCCTGTCTTTCTCCGGCGGACAGGGCGATCGCCTCGGCGTTCTCGCGCACCTGGACGAGGGAGAAGCGGAAATCCGCCTCGACCTGCTGCTGGAGGAAGTTCAGCCGGATCAGCGGGCGACCGACGCCGTGGACGAGGGCCGTGCCGGCGGCGGAATAGACCAGCGCCACCCAGACCATGTAGCCGGGAATGTTGATGCCGAACACCGTGACCGGGCCGGACAACGTCCAAAGGATGGTGACGAAGCTGAACAGGGTGACAATGGTGGACAGCAGGTTGAGCGAGAGGCTCAGCGTCTGGTCTACATAGTTGCGCAGGTCTTCGGCGATTCGCTGGTCGGGGTTGTCTGTCACCGACGGGTCCGTCGCGGAGCGCAGTCCGATGCCGTAATAGGCGCGTTGGGCCAGCCAATCGCCGAGCAGCCTTGTGGTCATCCAATGGCGCCAGCTGATCTGCAGCCATTGGCTGAGATAGCGGCGATAGACGGCGACGATGATGTAGACTGTGGCAAGGCCGATGAAGCCGGGCATGAAGCCGTTCGCATCGCGCTTGTAGGTGAGCAGGAGGCCGATGAAGCTGTCCCAGTCCTTGTTCTGGAGCGCGTTGTAGAACGCGCGGCTCCAGTAGCTTAGGACCACGTTCATCGCGACGAGCGCGAGGCTGAGAGCGATCGTGGCGAACAGCTTGATGCGGGCCGGCCAGCGCTCCTCGGACCAGAAGTAGGGATGGGCGAGATGCCAGGTGTCGCGGGGAAGGCGCTGGATCGATGGCAAGTTGCTGCTCCTGGGCCGCTTGTCGGGTCGTGAATGGTGGAGATAGGCGGAAGACTGGCCGGTGTCAGGTGTCAGGATCTGTTTTCGGGACGTAGACGCGCAGGCGGATGACGCCGTGAATATGGCCAGGGTCGATCGGGCGGCCCTTGCGCAGGATATCGATCTGGCCGCCGCGAGCGAGGCGGGCCGCAGCGGAGCGGACTGGAGTGAGCAGCGGGCGCCATTGGGCCGATCCAGCGCTGTCCGCCAGGGCCTTGGCGACCTCGCTCGGGCAGATCGATTTTTCCGGCCCCCTTGCCGCGGTGAGGCGGAGGATCTCGGCTTCGATCAGGTCCGGATCGCTCATGCGGAAGCCAGGACGGCCTGGGCGAGAGCTGCGCCGCTGTCAAACGCGGCCTCGATCCGCGGGCCCATGCAGCCGTCGCCGCAATAGCCGAGGCGGGCGTTCGGGTCCCACAGGCACGGCAGGCCCAGCGCCTGCTCGACCTGGGCGTGGCGCCAGCGATGCGAGGCGACGAAATTGGGGATGGCGGTTGTCGCCATGGTCGCCTGGAACGAGGCGATCAGGGTTTGCTGGACCTGTTCGGCCGGCTCTTCCAGATGCGTGCGCGACCAGCCTGCGCTGGCGTGGAGCATCCAGCGATCGGGGCCGTGGGGGCTTTTGGGGCGCGAGGACTCACGGGCGATAAAGGCAAGTGGGCCGGTGTCTGGACGGAGGATATCTGGGCCAGGGATCGGGTGTTCGAACGCGATCATGGTGGCCCAGCAAGGCGCCATGACGATCCTTGCCATGCTGTCCGCAAAGTCGTGCCCAGTTGTGGCGAACAGGGGGGCGGCCTGGGGAGCCGGCAGCGCCAGGAGAACGGCATCGAACGGTTCGGTGATGTCGCCGGTCTCGGTCACCTGGCCGGGTCGCGCGTCGCTGGCGGGCAGATGGCGAAGACGGCCGGAATCGTCTCGCCAGGACACATGGCGATCGCACAGGAGAGTGGCGCCGCTGGTCGTGGCGCGGTCGGCGAGGGCCTGGGTGAGGGTGGACATGCCGGGCATTCCGACCCAGGCGATCTCGGTTCGCTGGGCTGCCGGCCAGGCGCCGGCGTGGCCTTCTTCGTGCAGGGTTTTGAGGAACGGCAGAAGGTTGGCGCCGCGCGATGTGGCGTATTGGGCGCCGTGGTTGAAGACGAGCGGGCCCAGTGGGCCGGTGGCGCGGCGGGTTGCGATCCGCCCGCCGGGCCTGCGGCCTTTGTCGAACAGTGTGACGGTGTGGCCGGCTTCGGCCAGATGGAGGCCGCAGGCGAGGCCCGCGACGCCGGCGCCGATGATGGCGTAGGACCGTTTGTTTTGCATGGCCGGACGCTGCCGCAAGTTCCGAGGGACTGCAAGCGACGCGTCCGGCCGGACCGGTCAGGCGTGCCGTGTCAGTCGCGAATGGCGGCGTGGTCTGACATCGGGCCACGCGGTTTGCACAGAAGTTGTTCCGGCACGGGGTGGCTGAACAGATAGCCCTGGCCTTCGTCACAGCCGATGCCGGAGAGGAAGGCGCGCTGCTGTTCCGTCTCGATGCCTTCGGCGACGACGAACAGGCCGAGGGCGTGGCCGGTCTGCACCACGGCGCGCACGATCGCGGCGTCCTCCCGGTCGCCCGGCAGGTCGCGCACCAGGGAACGGTCCAGCTTCATAACTGTCAATGGCAGGCGTTTGAGCATGGCAAGGCTGGCAAAACCGGTGCCGAAATCATCGAGCGCGATGCCAACGCCGAGATCGCGGATGGCGGACAGCGTGAGCAGGGTGTCGAGGCTGACGTCGACCAGCATCGATTCGGTGAGCTCGAGCTCGAGCCGGTCTGGCGGCAGTCCGGACTCTGCCAAGGCGGTTGCGACCTGCTGCAGCAAGGCATTGTCATCAAGTTGGCGGGCGGAGACGTTGACCGAGACGGTCCAGTCCGGCGGCCAGTGGACGGCGGCGGCGCAGGCGGTGCGGATGACCCAGCCGCCGATCGCGGTGATCAGTCCGGTGCGCTCGGCGAGCGGAATGAAGGCGGCCGGTGGCACCAGACCGCGCTTGCCGTGCGGCCAGCGGATCAGAGCCTCCGCACCGGCCGTCTCACCAGTGGCCAGCGACAGGCGTGGCTGGTAGTGGAGCACGAAGGCGTTTTCGCGCGTGGCCTCTTCGAGGTCGCGCTGCAGCCGCCGCCGTTGGGCGGCTTCGGCCCGTCCATCCGGCTCGAGGCGGAATCGGCCGGCGCGCGTTGCGGCGCCGTCTTGCGTGACGATCGGCTGGCTTGCGTCTGGATCGGCGATATTTGCGAGCATGGGGTGTCTCGTTATTGACGTGTAGTCTTGTTATCGAGCCTTTCGGTTGAAGAAAGGTAAATGCGCGGCTCGAAAATTAGGGCGCGTGATGATTTTTGAGACTTATGGCTTGTGGCGCGACACCATGAAAGTGCCTTGGGGAATTGCCGGCGGGCCGTTCACGGTTTGGCAATCCTGGCGGCGGCACACTCCGTTCCAGCATGACCCAGTCTGTCCCTGCCTCGATTCCTGAGTATTGTGTGCTGAGCCACAAGGCGTTCGGCGCGCTTGGCAATATCTCTTTCCGCAAATCGCCCACCGACGGGACCCCCGTGGTGATGGTGCCGCTGGGGGAGCGTGAAGCGGCGGTGCCGATCCGCGCGCTGCAAAGTGAGTTGCGCATCGAGGATGACACGCCGGACGGGCGCATGCTGGCCTTGATCATCAAGGCTCTGGACTTCACCGACTGCCTGACGATGGGCGACAGGCTGCCGCGGGAGGTGCTGGATGGAGGGGCGAGCTGGGAGCCGGATCCGGCTCATCTCAGGCTCGCCAAAGCCCGGCTTCAGCGGCAGCTGCTGGTGTGGCTGCGGCCTGACGAATCAACGGAGATGCTGGCACCGGAGGTGCTGCTTGCGCTGGATGAAGATCCCGACATGCGCAACCAGATCCAGGCGGCGTTTGCCAAGGCCGCGCTGACTTTGGGCCTTTCGGGGCAGGGCGCCGTTATCGAAGGGATCGAGGTTCTGGCCACCGAGCTGTCCTATATCGAGGCGATGCGGGACCGGCTGCTGGGGCGGGTGCGCGAGGTCGTTCAGCAGGTGATCCGGCTGCGCCCGGCCCGCGCCTCGACCGATGCGACGCGCGGGGAGATGCAGCAGCAGGTTGAGCGGCTGGCGACGATCGCGCTGCGCCAGATCGAGGCGCGCATCCAGCATGTGGATGATCATACCGGCGAGGTGATCTCGACGCTGCGTCACGCGGAGCGGCAGTGCCGGTTCATCCGGGAGAACCGGGACTGGCTTTATCAAAGCGCCAGGGCGTGGGACGAGGTGTTGCTCGACTGGTCGCGCGCGCCGTTGGAGATTGATGAACGTACTTGGCAGTTGCTGGGGCGGACCTATCATTTTCTGGCGCCGCGCTACATGCCGACTCAGGAATGGGAGAACCTGCAGCGTCGGCGCAATCAGGCCAACAGGGCCCCGGTGGGGATGACCTGGTAGCCGATTTCGGGCATTGGCCATCGCGATGAGACGGGTTCACCAACCGACCGGAGCGCGAGATGGCTGATGTAGGGGGCTTTGCGCCGGATTACGCAGGGGGCTTTGCGCCCCATGACGACCTGGCCGAGACCCTGCTTGGGCTGACCGCGGATGTCGTCTCTGGCCAGCCGGATGGGGCGCATGACATGGCGCATCTGATGCGCGTGTGGCGGAATGCGATGACGATCCTGGCGGCGGAAGGCGGCGATGGGACGGTGCTGGCCGCAGCAGTGCTGCTGCATGACTGCGTGGCCGTTGAAAAGAGCTCGCCCTTGCGCAGCCAGGCGTCTCGG
>CAIQQQ010000058.1 GCA_903873995.1 uncultured Rhodospirillales bacterium | reverse complement strand
GCGCGGCGCCCCGGAAACAGATCCTCGGCGGCCTGGGCCAGCAGCAGCGTGCCAAGGGCTGCCGCCAGCGGCGCCAGCAGCCGCACGCCGAGATTGCCCTCGCCGAGCAGGCTCGTTCCGGCCCTGATCCACAGCGCCACCATCGGCGGATGATCGAGATAGCCGGGCGCGAGAGCGTGTGACCACACCCAGTAATAGGCCTCATCCGGTGCCATCGGCGAGAGCGCCGCCACCGCCAGCCGCAGCGCCGTCAGCGCGGCAAGCCCGGCCCAGACCCATGTTTTCAGAGCGGCACCCCCGCCAGCGCGCGGCTGGTGCGGATGGTCTGCAGCGTCTGCACGCGGCTGACATGGGCGGCATCCAGCAGCTTCTGCGTCAGCTGATTCTCATGCGCCGTGTTGCGCGCCACGAAGCGCAGCAGGAAATCGCCGCCGCCGCGGATCATGTGGCACTCGCGCACCTCCGGCCATTCCGCGACCATGCGCTCGAAGCCGCCCAGCACCGTCTCCTTCTGGCTTTCCAGCCCGACGATGGCGAAGAACGTGATCTCCCAGCCGAGTTTCTCCGGATCGCTGTCGGCGTGATACCCGCGGATGATCCCTGCCTCCTCCAGCCTTCGCACCCGGCGCAGGCAGGGTGGGGCGGAGATACCGGCGCGGCGCGCCAGCTCCACATTGGTCATGCGCCCGTCATCCTGCAGCTCGGCCAGGATGCGACGATCGATCTGGTCGAGCAGGGCGGGCTCTTCTGGAATGGTCTTCATGAAACCGGACACTACCTTCAAACGGCACGCAGCCCCTGTTGGGCAGCGCCGGTGCCGGACTCGTCTGCTGGAGCCCTTCGCACGAAATATTATTCCGTGCGAGCCCTGCTGCAAGACCTGATCGATGCGCTTGCTTGCGTATGCGGCGATCTTGGCCGATATCCCCGCTTTGCAGGCCGCTTGGAGCGTTTCATGTCAACCCACATCACACCTGTCCTGATCATCGGCGCGGGGCCGGCCGGCTACACGGCTGCGATCTATGCGGCGCGCGCCGGCATGAACCCGATCCTGGTGGCGGGGCTACAGCCGGGCGGGCAGCTGATGATCACGACGGACGTGGAGAACTACCCGGGCTTCGCTGAGGCCATCCAGGGGCCGTGGTTGATGGAGCAGATGCAGGCGCAGGCTGGCCATGTCGGCACCACCATCATCAACGACATCGTCACCGAGGTGGATTTCGCCCGCGTGCCGTTCCGCTGCGTCGGCGACTCGGGCGATGTGTATGAGGCGGCCAGCGTGATCATCGCCACCGGCGCCCAGGCGCGCTGGCTCGGGCTTGAGTCAGAGCGGCGGCTGCAGGGCTCCGGGGTGTCGGCGTGTGCGACCTGCGACGGGTTCTTCTTCCGCGGCAAGGATGTGGCTGTCATCGGCGGCGGCAACACCGCGGTCGAGGAAGCGCTGTATCTCACCCATCATGCGGCCAGCGTCACCCTGATCCACCGCCGCTCCACACTCCGCGCCGAGAAGATCCTGCAGCAGCGGCTGTTCGCCCATCCCAAGGTGCGCGTGGTGTGGGACAGCGTGGTGGAGGAGGTCACCGGGGCGATGTCCGTCGATGGCGTGCGGCTGCGCAGCAGGCTGGACAACAGTGAAAGCCATCTGCCCGTTCACGGCGTGTTCGTGGCGATCGGCCACACGCCGACCACCCAATTGTTCCAGGGGCATGTGGATCTGGACAGCGACGGCTATATCCTCACAGCCCCCGGGACCACGCGCACATCGGTGCCGGGCGTGTTCGCCGCGGGCGATGTGCAGGATAAAGTGTGGCGTCAGGCGGTCACGGCTGCTGGAACTGGTTGCATGGCGGCGCTGGAAGCCGAAAAGTGGGTTGCTGAACACGCTGCCGATTCGGCCCATCTGCTCGAATCGTCGCCGGCTGAGTGACGCCTGACAAACGAGGATGCCAGAACGATGGATTGGGACAAGCTGCGGGTGTTTCATGCGGTTGCCGAGGCCGGCAGCTTCACCCATGCCGGTGACACGCTGAACCTCAGCCAATCCGCCGTCTCGCGCCAGATCTCGGCGCTGGAGGAGGCGCTGCAGGTGCCGCTGTTCCACCGCCACGCGCGCGGCCTCATCCTCACCGAGCAGGGCGAGAGCCTCAATCGCACGGTGCGTGAGGTGTTCGCCAAGCTCGCCATGACCGAGGCGCTGCTCACCGAGAGCAAGGAAAAGCCGGCCGGCCGTCTGAAGGTGACCACGACGGTGGGCTTCGGGGCCGCCTGGCTGGCACCAAGGCTGCAGGCGTTCCTGGATGCCTACCCCGATGTCTCCATGACCCTGCTGCTCGATGACACCGACCTTGATCTTGCCATGCGCGAGGCCGATGTCGCGATCCGCATGCATCCGCCCAAGCAACCCGACCTGGTGCAGCGCCACCTTTTGGCGATGGACTGGCACATCGTTGCCTCGCCCGACTACATCAAGCGCATGGGCACGCCGACCCGGCCCGAGGATCTGGACAGCCACCGCATCATCCTGTTCGGCAACTACCGCCCGCCGGTTCCCGACATCGACTGGCTTGCCGAGGTCGGTCGCAGGCCCAGCAGCCCGCGCAAGCCGCTGCTGGAGGTGAACAGCCTCACTGCGATGCTGCAGGCCGTGAAATCCGGCCTCGGCATCGCAGCGGTGCCGGACTACATGAACACCGAGGCCGATGGCCTGGTGCGCCTGCTGCCGGAACTCAAGGCGCCGAAGGTGGATGTGTTCTTCGTCTACCCCGAGGAGCTGCGCAATTCGAAGCGTGTGGCGGTGTTCCGGGACTTTCTGCTGGCGCGGCTGGCACAGCGCTGAGCCTGCGATAGCTGTGCAAGCCTTCGGTTGTGCGTGGTCGCGCGATGCCCATTATAGAGGGATGACATTGCATCGACCCGACACGACGACGCCGGAGCCTTTCCATGACTGATCAGGATTGGGAGATACCGCTCAATCTCCAACCCGACTCGAGTGATTATCGATTCGATCTGAAGGCGGCGCTGCGTGCCGTGGTGCAACTGCGCGCGGCCGTGCCCGGCGATGCCTTCACCGCCGAGACCCTGGGCACCGAGCGGACCGGCAGCGGCGTTGCCATCACGGCGCCCGGCACGCCGGACGGCCTGGTTCTCACGATCGGTTATCTGATCACCGAGGCGGAGACGGTCTGGCTTGTCGATCACGCCGGCCGCGCCGTGCCGGGCCACGCGCTCGCCTTCGACCAGGCGACCGGTTTCGGCCTCGTTGTCGCACTCGGCCGCCTCGATGCACCGCCTTTGGAACTCGGCGATTCAGACACTATGCCGATCGGCACCACCGCCGTGATGGCGGCCGGCGGCGGGGCGGCGAAGGCAATTGAAACCAAGGTCGTCGGCCGGCAGGAATTCGCTGGCTACTGGGAGTACCTGCTCGACGACGCGATCTTCACCGCGCCCGCCCACCCGTTCTGGAGCGGCGCCGCCCTCATCGGCCCCGATGGGCGGCTGATGGGCACCGGCTCCCTCATCCTCCAGCAGGGTGACGGGCGCAGCCGGGCCGACATGAACATGGTCGTGCCGATCAAGCTGCTGCAGCCCATCCTCACCCAGATGCTCACCACCGGCCATTCCGGCCTGCCGATCCGGCCCTGGCTTGGTGTGTTCGTCATGGAAAGCGAAGGTGGTCTCGTGGTCGGAGGCATGGCCGATGGCGGCCCGGCCGAACGCGCCGGCGTGCGTGCGGGAGACCGGATCGTGGGCATCGGCGAGGAGGAGGTCACCGAGGTGGCCTCGCTCTGGCGCGCCGTGTGGCAGGCCGGCGGACCCGGCGTGCAGGTCAAGCTCCGTATTGCCCGAGACGACGGCGCGCTGACGGTCCGCATCACCACGTCTGACCGCAACAAATTCCTGCGCGCGCCGCGCATGCATTGACCGGACGGAGCGGCCTTCGACTTGGATGTTGCGCCCGCTGATCCGGTGCGCGCCGTAGCCCATGACAGTCAACGCCTCGGCCGGTCTGACCATGGTGCGGCTCGCCAAGCCGCATCATTGCGTCTTATCGTGGCGTGGGTGCTGTCAGCACCGCGCTATTCAAGGGGCTTGTCATGGCAACGAAGCTGCCGATCGTAAGGTCTCATCATGGCATGGTGGCGGCGGCGCATCCGCTGGCGGCCGAGGCCGGCGCCGGCATTCTGCGGGACGGCGGGAATGCGTTTGACGCCGCGGCTGCGACGGGGGCGATGCTGAACGTGGTGGAGCCGTTCATGTCGGGCCTGGCCGGTCTGGGTCTGGCCACGATGTGGGTGGCGGCCGAGCAGCGGGTCCGGGTTCTGGATTTCGTGCCGCCGGTGCCGGCGAGCTTTCCGGTGGCGCGGTTTTCGGGGCGCCATGAGCTGGAACGCGGTGCGGCTTCGGTGGCGTCGCCGGGCAATCTCGCCGGCTGGTGCGAGATGGTGCGCGCCTATGGCAGGTTGGAGCTGGGGCGGATCTTCGCGCCGGCGGCGCTGGTTGCGGCCGAGGGGTTTGCGCTGCTGGCGTTCGGCGCCAGGGAGTTCGCCGATCTGGCTGGGATCATGGCCGGATATCCGGCGCTGTTCGAGACCTGGCAGGCGACCTATGGGGCGCATGGACGTGATGCGCGGCCGGGTTCGATCATCCGTCAGCCTGATCTGGCCGAGACGCTGGCGGCCGTTGGGCGTGAGGGGCTGGGATATCTGTACGGCGGTGCGCTCGGGGCGCGGATTGTCGCCCATATCCAGGCCATGGGCGGGACCCTGACCCTGCAGGACCTGCTCGATGTGCGCCCGGTCTGGACGGAGCCGGCCCGCACGACCTATCGCGGGGTGGACATCCATCTGCCGCCGCCGCCCTGCGAGGGGTTTCAGATCCTGTTGGCGCTGCGCATGCTGGAAGCGGTGGAATTCGGCGGACTGCCGCGCGGGGGTGTGAACCATCTCGATCTGGTCTGCCGCGCGATCCGTCTGGCGGCCGGGATGCGGATCGCGGACAACAATCCTTCTCCGGACAGACTGGCGCAGATGCTGTCCGAAAGCCGGATCGCCCAGGCCCAGCGCAGGGTGTTGGATGGCGTTCCGGTCGAGGGGCCGACCGAGCAATGGGTGCCGGCGCCTTCGCTCGCACCGGCTGATTTCAACACGACGTCATTCTCGATCGCCGATCGGGAGGGCAATCTCGTGTGCGTCACGCAAAGTCTCGGCAGCGCGTTCGGCAGCGGAGTGGTGGTGCCGGGCACCGGGATCTGCCTGAACAACTTTCTCTATTGGGCGGATGTCCAGAATGGCAGCCCCAATCGCAGCCGGGCTGGCGAGGCGTTGCCGATCTGCATGGCGCCCAGCATCTCTCTGCGCGACGGGGTCCCGATCCTCGCGCTGGGCACGCCCGGCAGCTACGGCATTCTGCAGACGCAGGTGCAGGCGATGGTGCAGTATTTCGATTACGGGCTGGGCCTGCAGGCTGCCATCGAGGCCCCGCGGGCGCGGCTCGCCGACGGGCGCGCGGTGCTGGTCGAGGACCGGGTGGAGGGCTCGGTCATCACAGGGCTGCGGGAGCGCGGACATGACGCGGCGGCGTTCGGGATGGACTGGACGATGAAGGTGGGCGGGATGCAGGCTGTGGCGCTCGACCCCGCCACCGGTGCAATGACGGGGGCCGCCGATCCAAGGCGGGACGGCCAGGTGGCTGCGGTCTGAAGCGCCGAACTCACCCAGCAACGATCAGGCGCGCCTCACCGGTAGCTGCCGCCGCCATCGACATCGAGCACGGTGCCGCTGACATAGCCGCAGGCGGGTGATGCCAGAAACGCTGCGGCGCGGCCGATCTCCGCAGGCTCGATCGGCCGGCCAAGGGGGAGTTTCGCCATCAGCTCCTCCCAGCGACTCTCGTCGCCGAACATCTGGGCGGCGCGCGCCTTGCTGAGCGTGATGTTGCGCTCGGTGCGCGTCTGGGCGGGATTGATGCCGAACACCCGCACCCCCCAATCCACCGACCGGCCGCCGACCGCGCCGGTGAACGCCATCAGGGCGGCATTGCCGGTGCCGCCACAGACATAGTCGTAGCGCGGGTTGCGGCCGGCCGAGCCGATGATGTTTACGATGGTGCCCGCACCCGCCTCTTTCATGTTGCCGAGATAGAGCTGGGTGAGGTGGATATATCCCATCACCTTCAGCGACCATGCCTCCGCCCATCGCTCAATCGACAGATCGAGCAGCCCGCCGGACGGGATGGCGCCGGCGTTGTTGACCAGGATGTCGATCTGCGGATGCCGGCGGAACAGGTCGGCGCGGGCCTCGGGCTGGGACAGATTGGCGGCCAGGGTCTGCACGCGCGCCTGACCGCCCAGGGCCGCCTGGGCGTTCCGCAGTGCGTCCTCCGCGCGGGCGACCAGGATCACGTCGCAGCCTTCGTCCAGAAACACGCGGGCGCAGGCGAAGCCGATGCCCTTCGATCCGCCGGTGATCAGAACGCGCTGTCCGGCAAGTCGGAGATCCATGGCTAAGCCTCGCTTGGAAGTTGGGCGGTGAACCAGTCGCAGATCGTGCTGCCGGTCACGAAGGTGACATTCGGGCTGGCGCGCAGCGCGTCCAGCATGGCGCGCAGCTCGTGGATGCGATGGGGCACGCCGATCAGATGCGGGTGCAGCCCGATGGCCAGGATACGCACCTGGTCCGTCGCCTCGGTCTCGAAGCAGGCCAGCGTGTGGCGCAGCCGGCTGAGCATCTCGCCGGTGGCGTGACGCTCGACGGCGTAGATGACCGAGTCGTTGATTTCGAGATTGTAGGGCATCGCGACCAGCGGGCCGTGCGCGGTGGTCACGTAGGCGGGCACATCGTCCACCACCCAGTCACAGACGTAATCGAGCCCGGCCGCCTTGAGCAGATCGGGTGTCTCGAAGGTCTCGCGCAGGCCGGGGGAGAGCCAGCCGCGCGGGCGGTGGCCGGTGAAGGAGCGGAG
>CAIQQQ010000057.1 GCA_903873995.1 uncultured Rhodospirillales bacterium | reverse complement strand
GCCGAGGCCCGCACCGCCCGCAGGATCGCCGTCAGATCGGCTGCGTCCGTGTCGGGGGGCGCCCACACCACAGTACCTGCGATCCGGATCTCGATGGCCAATGCCGATGAGCCACCAGCCGGCATAGGCAAGGCCTGCGCGGCGAGCTCGGCGATGATCGGCACGAACGCAGGTGGGACATGTGCGGCGGGCGCTAGCGGAGCTGGAGGGGGTCACCCTGGCGGCGGTGCTCTGCCATGGGGCAGCCTCGGCCGAGGCGGCGGCGGCAGATGTCCCGCTTGCGCTGGTGACGCGTGATCGCGCGGCGTTTCTGGCGGCCGGGCTCGACGCGGTGGATATCGTGGCGCCCAACCACCTCCACGCCGATCTTTCGGTGATGGTGCTGGAGGCCGGGCTGCATGTGCTCGTGGAGAAGCCGCCGGCCACGACGCGGATGCGCTGGAGAGCCATGACTTCGCCGAGTCGGGGGATATCTTCGAACTGACCGAGCATCTGCGCCGCTCGATCGCCGGGTTCGGCTCGGGTATCAGCCCGCTGGACGCTGTTGGGGCGCGCCGCGCGGTGGTGCTGTTCCTGGCGGCCGAAGCGGCCTGCCGCACCGGCGGCTCCATTCCCCTCGATCCGGCGACTCATGCTCCGATCGGCCCGGGGGGCGCGCGGTAACCGGCGTTGCGCGCGGGCCGCCGACAGGCGCTGACCGGACCGTAAGGCGCAGCCAGACAGCGTCGGTACGGTCGTGTGGCGCAGCCGGTCGCTGCCGTCCCCATGTCGATCACCCTGAGCATGGGCGGATCGGCGGTGGGGTCGAGCTCAACCGTCGCCCCGTCCGGAATCGCCGTGGTGATGTCGACGTCAAAGCCCGACATCATGCAGCAGCCGCCAAACGCCGAGCCCTGCACCATGATCGGGTTCACCGTGTTGAACACCAGCGCCGCCGGCACGATCCCGCGCGCGGCCATCTCGTAAAGCATCCAGGCCGTGGCCACGCCACCCTTGGCGCGATCCAGGATCAGAACCACCCCAACACAGGAGCGCCCCGCCAGCTTGTGCTCGGGCCGCGAGAACACGCCGGCGATGCGATCGAGGTCGTAGCGTGAGGAGAATCCGTCGGATGCAACCAGAGCCCGTCCCCGGACCTCAGCCCCCATGGCCGCGGTCGCCGCAAACCCAAATCCCATCATGGCAGTCTCCCCGTGCAGGCGGCATCCACGCAGGGCTCGGCCGACAGCAGCGCCGGCCGGTAGCCTTAGCCGCCGATGATGTTGGAGAGTTTGGCCGAGTTCGTCGCAAGGTTTCGCCAGCCATTCGCCGTGCCGAGCTCGCGCGCATAGCTCTGATAGAAGCACATGCCCGACAGCACCGTGCCGCCGGCCGCCTCGATGCGCGCGGTCAGCCCCATGCGATCGGCATCGGGCTTCATCTGCGGGCTGGTCACCGCCAGCAGCGGCACAACGGCCCGACGCCCTTCGAGCAGGGCCGCGAGCGCCTGCATCTCCATCAGGCTGAGCTGCGGCGCGGTGAACACCACCACATCCACCATATCTCCGGCGTGCAAGCTGCCGCCCAGCAAGGCGCGCATGTCGGCGATGCCCACCGGTGAAGCGGCCGGCATGGCGCCGACGAAGACATCGTCAATCCTCTGCGCCTCGGGTGTCACACCCTCGATGTGAAACAGCGCCACCGAGCCGAAACTCGCCATCGCAGCTCCGAAATGCTTCAGCTCGTCCGAACCTGGCACACGATCGAGCCCGGTGATCACCGGAACCTGCCAGTAATCCCCCGCGATCTTACCGACCACGCCACCCAGCGCCCCCCATTCGTGCAGCGCGGTTGGCGTAAAGGACACCTCGATCAGCTTCGTGCCCCTTCGGTGCGCGTCGAGAGGATAGCCGTAGCGTGGCGTCCGGCCGGTCAACGCCGCCGCCAATGCCGACGGTCCCCCCTCGAAGTTCGATCGCGCACCCAGCACGCTGTTGCAGTGGATCACCACCCCGATGTCGCCATACGCGACATGTTCGCCCAGCACCGGCGGCATGATGGTCTGGTAGGTCACACAGGTGTCGGTCATCAGCACGCCCGAGCCCGCGTCCACCGCCCGTCACGATGGCAACTCGTCCGCGCAGATCGTCATGCCTGGTGTCAGTCATCGATGTGGTCTCACGCGTGGCCGAGCCGTTGGAAGAATGCCGCGATCTCCCGGGCCGCCAGGTCCGGATTCTCACGATGCGGAAAATGGCCCACGCCTGGGAGTGTCCTCAGGTCGAGATCGGTGAACGTCTCTCCCAGACGGTCGGTCCATGCCGCGGGGAAGATCGGATCATGCTCTGCCCATCGGACACAGGTTGGAACGGCGATCGGCGGCAGCGCGGGCGCCTCGCCCCGCATCATGGCGATCCGCCCGGCATGTGCGCCCCGGTAATAGGCAAAGCCGCCCGCAAGATTGCCGGCCTTCATGAAGTTATCCACGAAGTCGGTCATGACGTCATCGAAGGCATCCTTGCGATGCGACCAGTGCCGTAGGATATGCCCGATATAGAGTTCGCAGGCCTGTCGGGAACCGCCCAGCAGCGCTGGCGCCATCTCCATCTGGTGGAAGGACTGATACCATATCTCATTCAGGCGATCGGGTGTTCCCATCCGGGCACCGATCCCGGGATAGACAAAATCGAAGAAGAACAGCCCGGTGAATCTGTCAGGTGCCGCACGCGCCATCGGCTGCATGATGGCGCCACCGACGTCGTGACCGACGACACCGACGGACTCCAGACCCAGCGCATTGAGCAATGCCAGCAGATCGCCGGCATGATCGGCGGCCCCCCACGGACCGTCAGGCTTTGAACTGTCGCCAAATCCACGCAGGTCTGGTGCGATGAGCTGAAAGCGGTCCGCCAGACGCCGCATGACCGGCTCCCAGGTCAGCCAGAACTCCGGCCATCCATGCAGCAGCACGATCGGCCGACCATGCCCCGCGCGCACGACATGGAATGCGGCATCGTTCACCGTAACCGTCAGATGCTCCATCACGCCCTGCTTCGTCCTTGTCGCAACATCCCCGCACAATGAATCAATCCGGGGTTCGAAGCACGCGCTACCGCCGTGGCGCCGCGAAGGGCTGCTCCAGGCCATCGACCGGAATGTTGCGCCCGTTGATCCAATGGGCGCGCGGGGAGGCCATGAAGGTCACGACATCGGCCACTTCCTCGGCATGGCCGAGCCGCCCCATCGGAAATCCATGCGTGACATAGGCGTCGTAGCCCTCCGGGTTGGCCGCGCGGTATCGGTCCCAGCCATTGCCCGGCACCAGGATCGAGCCGGGCGAGACGGTGTTGAGGCGGATGCCATGTGCCCAGAGTTCGCGCGCCCAGAGATCGGCATCGAAGATGAGGGCCGCCTTGGCGGCGCCATACTGGCCGCTGCCGGCGAGCTGCGGACTCCAGCCGGAGATCGACGAGATGTTGACGATGGCCGGATGGGGCCGCCCAGCCATGTGGGGGATGGCCAGCCGCATCATGCGCACGGTCTGGAGCAGGTTGAGCTCCAGGGTGCGCATCCAGTCGGCGTCGGTGCTGTCCGCAAGCGTCCGTCCGCCCTGCGAGCCGCCGACATTGTTGACCAGGATGTCCAGGCCGCCATGCCGGGCTGCAGCCTGGGTGATCAGCGCCTCCGCCTGCTCCGGCACGGTCACGTCAGCAACGATGGTGGTCACCGACGCCGCGGTGGCGAGTTGCTGCGCCGCTTCCGCCAGGTCGGAGCCGGTGCGCGAGGAGAGGATGATGTGGCAGCCCTCGGCGGCGAGAGACCTTGCCGCGGCAAGGCCGATGCCGCGGCTGGCCCCCGTGATCAGTGAAACAGCGCCGTTGAGCCCAAGATCCATGCTCGTCTCCTCAGTCGCAGAAGAAGACGCGAGCGATGGCCAGCAGGTCAAGATCGGTATCCCGCCCGCCGATCAAAGACAGGATGGTCCTGCCGTTGTCCGCTGATGTCCCGCTCCGCAGGCGCGCACCGCGCAGGTGTCACCAGGCTGCCATCACCCTGTAACGTCACACATCTAGAATCCCGGCCACGAAGTGCCGGGATAACATGACCGCATTCTTGCTGAGCCGCCTTCTGCGCATGGGCGTGACGTTGTGGCTCGTGGTCACGGCGGTGTTTCTGGCGACCCGGCTGACCGGCAATCCCATCGATTATCTGATGCCGGAAGGCCTCGATGCCGAGGGGCGTTCTGCCATGATCGCCTATTGGGGCCTCGATCGTGACCCTGTGGAGCAATACGCGCTGTTCTGGCGCTCGCTGTTCGAAGGGCAGTTCGGCCTGGGGCTGATGGAGCGGCGGCCGGTCATCACGATCTTCGGCGAACGCATGGTTCGCAGCCTCGCTCTGCTGGCCCTCACGCTCGGTGCCACGATCGCCATCGGCGTGCCGCTTGGGGTTCTTACGGCGGTGTGGCGGGAGCGGCGGCTGGGAAGCTGGGTGCTGTTCGTGGCCTTCCTCGGCTACGCGATCCCCAATTTCATCCTCGCCATTCTTCTGCTGCTGCTGTTTTCGTTCACCCTGCATTGGTTGCCCAGCGCCGGCGCCACCACGGCGCTGCATTACGTCATGCCGACGGCCACCTTGGCTGCCTATTTCATCGCGGCCCTCGTTCGCTACACCCGCAACGCCATGCTCGACGTGCTAGGCCAGGATTATATGCGCACCGCCCACGCGAAGGGCCTGTCTCCGATGCGCGTGCTGATCCGCCACGGGCTGCGCAACGCGCTCATCCCCGTCGTCACCGTGCTGGGCCTGCAGGTGGCAACCTTGGTCTCCGGCGCGGTGGTGATCGAGACGGTGTTCGCCTGGAACGGGGTTGGTGATCTCCTGGTCGGTGCCACCTTGCGGCGGGACTATCCGGTGCTGCAGTTCGGCGTTCTGGTCGTGGCCTGTGCCGTCATCGTGGTGAACACCCTGCTCGATCTCGCCTATGCCGCGATCGACCCGCGGGTGCGCCTCGCATGAGCGATATGGCGCGCGAAACCTGGCGCCTTCCGGGGCTGCGATCGATCCGGCGGGCGCCGCTGCCGGCCTGGCTGGCCCGCGCCTCGCTGCCGCTGATAGCCGCCGGCATCGTGCTCACGCTCTTGCTGATCGCGGCGATCTTCGCGCCGCTCCTGGCGCCGTACGACCCCAATGCTCAAAAACTGCTGGCCCGGTTGCGCCCGCCAATAGGCTTTGACCGCGCCGACCTGCGATACCTCGCAGGCACCGACCAGCTCGGACGTGATCTGCTGTCGCGCTGCCTTTATGGTCTGCGCCTCTCCCTGGCCCTGGCTTTGTTCGGCACCACGCTCGGCCTCGTGATCGGCGTCGGCCTCGGCCTCATCGCCGGCCTCTCGCGCGGGATCACGGACGCGGCCTTGATGGGGCTCGCCGACGTCAAGCTCGCCATGCCGTTCACCCTGGTGGCGTTGCTGGTGATCGCCGTCGCCGGCTCCGGCATCGGCGTGCTGATCACCGTCCTTGGCCTCGCCTATTGGGCGCAGTTCGCCCGCCTGGTCCGCGGCCAGCTGCTGAGCCTGCGCGAGCTGCCTTACGTGGAAGCCGCGCACGCCATCGGCGCCCATCCGCTGCGCGTGGCCCTGCGTCACATGCTGCCCAACCTGGTCGGCCCCGTGGTCGTGATGGCGACGCTGACCTTCTCCAACCTCATCCTGCTCGAATCAGCACTCTCCTTCATCGGCATCGGTGTGCAACCGCCCACGGCGACCCTGGGCAGCATGGTCGGGCAGGGACGTGACTACCTGGCCTCCGCCCCCTGGGTCGTGGCGCCGCCGGCTTTGCTCATCATGCTCGTCTCGCTCTGCGTGATGTTGCTGGGCGACGCGCTGCGCGACCGGATGGACGCAAGGCTGCGCAGACGATGACCCCATTCCCAGCTGTAACGAGGAGAACACCGATGCGGATCAAGACCATTCTGGCGGCGGCAATGCTTGCCATCACCACAGCGACAGCCCATGCGCAGGAGCTCAAGGTCGGCGTGCAGAACATGGCCCCGTGGCTCGACCCGGGCCGGGATTTCTCCAATGTCGGCTCGCAGTTCTACGTCAACACCTACGAACCGCTGGTCGGCAAGGATCCGACGCGGGCGGAAAGCGTGTGGCAGCCCGGCCTCGCGACCTCCTGGACCATCATCTCGCCCACGATCATGGAGCTGAAGCTGCGCGACGGCGTGCGTTTCCAGAACGGCGACCCGCTGACCGCCGAGGACGTGGCGTTCTCGCTCAACCGCATCATCAACGCGACCTTTCCGCCCTACACCGTGCGCAAGCGCGACACCCTGCCCAATCTTGAGGCGGTCGAGGTCGTCGATCCCACCACCATCCGCGTGATCACCAAGAAGCCCGAGCCGCTGTTCGAGACCTTGATGAACACACAGCAGACGATGATCGTCTCGAAGCGCTACATCACCGGCCTGGCCGGCAAGCCCGGTGTGCTCGCCGATGCCGATTACGAGGCCTTCGCCCTCAAGCCGATGGGCACCGGCCCCTACAAGGTCACCGAGTTCGTGCCGAACCAGCGCCTGGTCTGGGAACGGTTCGATGGCTACTGGGGCCCCAAGGCGCCGTTTGCGCGCATCACCGTCACCCGCATCCCAGAACTCTCCGGCCGCATCACCGCGCTGAAGAACGGTGAGGTCGATCTCATCACCAACGTGCCGCCCGACCAGCTCTCGGTGCTCGAGAGCGACACGGCGTTGAAGGTGGAAGGCATGGTGACCCCGCTGTTCCATGTCGTGATCTTCAACACCCAGAACCCAAAGCTGGCCGATGCCCGCATCCGCCGCGCGCTGTCCTTGGCGATCGACCGCAAGACGCTGAATGAGGCCCTCTGGCAGGGCCGCGCCGTCGTTCCCACCAGCCACACCTTCCCGCAGTTCGGCGCCCTCTACATGCCCGAGCTCAACACGTTCGAATACAATCCTGGCGAGGCGAAGCGCCTGTTGAAGGAGGCCGGGTATAACGGCTTCACCATCCGCTTCGACACCGCGGCCGCTTATTACACCAACGGCCTGCTGGCGGCCCAGGCGATCCAGGAGATGTGGGCCGACGTGGGCGTGAAGGCCGAGCTGAAGGTCGATGACCGCTGGACCGGCGGGGATGCCGACATGATGGCGCGCAACTGGTCCAACCCGATGTATTTCCCGGACCCCACCGGCAGCTTCGGCATCATGTGGGCACCGACCGGCAATTCCGCGACCGAGGGCCGCTTCAAACCCACCGCGGAATACGCAGCCGTGTGGGAGCGCTTCCGCTACTCCACCGACGTTGCCGCCCGCAAGCAGGCCTATTCGGAACTGATGACCATGATTCGCAACGATCCGCCGGTGCTGCCGCTGTATCAGCCCTACGAATCCTACGCGATGCGCGCCGGCATCGCCTGGAAGCCGCTGCCCGGCCATATCCCCTATGTGCTGGATTTTCGCGCCGGCCGTATCACGCAGGTGGCACGCTGAGGCCTTCTGGACGCCGCGCCGTGGTGGCCGATGTCCACCACGGCGCCTGCTGCCGGATCAAGCGCTGCACCACCGCGCCTGGTCTTAGAGCGTGATGACCGAAGGTGGCATCACCGAGAGGTCTGAATCACGCGGTAAAACAAAGGGACTAGAAACAATAGGTTAGTGGCCCGCTTTACCAGGAATTCGCCTTGCGAATTTCTGGTGCGGGACACTAGAGCACGTTTCGACCGATTGAAGCCAATCGGTCGAAAGTCGTGCTCTAGAAAACATAGACT
>CAIQQQ010000056.1 GCA_903873995.1 uncultured Rhodospirillales bacterium | reverse complement strand
GCTCATAACACCTGCTCCAAGCATTAGAAATCCTCAATGCCACTGGTAGGGACTTTGGCAGGGAATGTGCAAAGAGAAAAGTGACCGGACCTTTGTTCGGAAGGTCGCAGCGAAGGTCACACGAAGAGAAATTTCAGATATTTTGATCAAGGCGGCGCGGCGTGCAAATTCCTACCGGCCCGATCAACATTCGCGACAGCGCTCTCTCTGGCGCACAGGCTGTTGAAAACTCAGCTGCCATTCTTCGCGCCCGCCGTCTCTGCGGCACCACATCAAAGCTCAGCGTGTGCGAGCTTGACATGACGCCTGATATCGCCACCGACGAAGAGTCGAGCGCGGTTCTAAGCGCATGGTCAAATCAGGCCGGGACTTCCGGTCGTCGGTCTCACCCAAACCCTGGTCATGACTCCCTGCTTGAAAAGGGCTTGCCGCCCGAAAGGGACTCGTCAGCCAACATGGATAGCGAGTCTGCTGTGAATCCAGACCAGGCAGTCAGTTTCTGGGCTTAGTTCTGTTTCCGGGACTGGACTGGCTTAGGGGGCAGCAGACCTTAGAATTCAAACCGCATCGCCAACTGTATCCGTCGCGGAGGCGCCACCGAAGTTACTTCGCCAAACGCTGCCGAGCTCTGCACCGGGTCAACGCCTGTTCCATTCTCATGATTCCGCACATTAAAGGCACCCGCCGAAAAGCCAAGCTTTGGTGACTCCTCTTCCTTGCTCGATGTCAGATGAAAATCATGACCCCACCGCACATCCAGGTCCACGTAAGCGGGCAGGTTTTCGGTATTGCGGGCCACACCTTGAGGTCGAGCGTTGAAGAAGTTATCTCCGTACGGGTCCGCACCGGATCCCGGACCGACACTTCGCAACAGTATTTTACCTCATGGCCCTGGGCCTGACCCGCGATCCCTACCTTGTCACGGGCGTGGACAACATGTGGGTCAATGCCGGCACCACACAGTTCCATCTGCCGACCGGGCCGGCGCAGGTCCTGCGCGGTGTGACGGTACTGGCCCTGCCGGATCTTGCCGCTCTGGCGTCACGGCTGCGTCACGCGGCCCCGCCGCTGGCGGGCACCCGCTTTACGTTCACCGAGCAGACGGACGGAATCCACGTCACCTGCCCCTGGGGCAACCGGTTGCGCTGCGTGACAGACGACGGCACCAGGCTCGGCATCGTTGCCGTCGAACTCGCCACAGCACCCGGCACGACCGACGGGATCGCGCGCTTTTACCGTGAGGTGCTCGGGGCCTGCGCCCAGGCAGAAGGCGGCCGCGCCACGATCGTTGCGGGGCTTGCGACAAACCTTGTGTTCATCGAGACCGAGGCAGATCTCGCACCGTTTGACGGCGCCCATGTGCAGATCGCGCTGGCCGATTTCTCGGGCCCGTATCGCCGGCTGCTGGAGCGTGGCCTGGTCAGCGAGGAGAACGGTCCGCACCAATATCGCTTCCAGCGCATCATCGATCCCGAAACCGGCGCCACCTTGTGCGAGATCGAGCACGAGGTGCGCAGCATGCGCCATCCGATGTATGCGAGGCCTCTGGTCAACCGCGATCCGGCGATCACCGTCGCGTCCTATGCCCCCGGGCGCGAGGCCTTCGTTCTGGGACACGCGCCATGACCATCCCCCCCATCCCTGTGCTCGACCACGTCGTCGTCAACGTGCTGGACCGGATGGACGAGGCGCAGGCCCTCTACACCAGGCTCGGTTTCACCCTGACGCCACGCGGTCACCACACGCTGGGATCGATCAACCACCTGGCGATGTTCGGGACAGATTATCTCGAGCTGATCGGCGCACCGGCCGACGGGCAGCGCCTTGACATCATGGGCTGGCCCCTGGGCCTCAACGCCGTGGTGTTCGCAACCGAGGACGCGGCGAAGGCCGGCGCGGCCCTGGTGGCTCAGGGGGTTGACTGCCTGGAGCCGCGGGATTTCTCCCGACCGGTGGCCCTCAAAGGTGGCGCGCGGGACGCCTCATTTCGAACCGCCAACCTGGCAAGGGGCGAGAGCGATGCCGGGCGGTTCTATTTCTGCCAGCATTTCACCCGAGACCTGGTCTGGCGCGACGAATGGCGCCGCCATGCCAACGGCACGCTCGGCGTGATCGGCGTGGTTCAGGCAAGTGCCGCCCCCGACGAATCTGCCGCCCTCTACGGACGCATGTTCGGCCCCACAGCCCTCACGGCGATCCCAGGCGGGCGGCGTCTCGCCATGGCGTTGTCCAGCGTGGATGTGATCGATCCCGCGACCCTTGCCGCCCGATACGGCGCCGCCGCGCCCGACGCGAAGGGCCGTGCGGACGTCTTGGCCGCGCTGGTCCTGCGCAGCCCGGATCTGGCGCAGACCGCCGCCGTGCTCGCTGGCTCGGGCATTGCCTTCACACACCCAGCCCCCAACCGCCTCGTGGTTCCCGCAAGCATTGCGATGGGAACGACCATCGAATTCCGCCCCGCCTGACAGGCCTTTAGGAAAGATACACATGAAACCGGTTCTTCTCGTCACCGGCGGCAGCCAGGGCATCGGCGCTGCCACCGTCCGCCTCGCCGCCGCCGCCGGCTATTGCGTGGCGTTCAGCTACAGCCGCAACCCCGCACCCGCCAGGGCGCTCGTGGCCGAGCTCGCTTCCGCTGGCTTCGAGGCTCACGACTTTCACGCCGATGCCGCCGATGAGGCCGCAACCAAGGCCCTGTTCACCCACGCAGATGCGCTCGGGCCGCTCGCAGGCCTCGTCAACAACGCCGGCATCACCGGCCCGGCGCTGACACTCGACCAGATCACCCCAGCCGTGATCGACGAGGTGATGGCGATCAACGTGAGGGGCGTGTTCCTCGCCACCCGCGAGGCGATCCGCCGCATGGCACGAGACCTGGGCGGTGATGGCGGCGCCATCGTCAACGTCTCGTCCCGCGCGGCCGCCCTCGGTGGCGGCGGCACCTGGGTGCATTACGCCGCCTCCAAGGGCGCTGTGGACAGTTTCACCATCGGCGCCGCGGCCGAGCTGGCGTCACGCGGCATCCGCGTGAACGCGGTCAATCCCGGGTTGATCGACACGGACATCCACGCCAAGGCGGGGCTGAATGAACGGCTCGCCCGGATGGCCACAACCGTCCCGATGGGCCGCGCCGGGAGTGCCGAGGAGGTGGCGCGGGCCATCGTCTGGCTGCTGTCCGACGAGGCGTCCTACATCACCGGCGCGTTGCTGCCGGTCGGCGGCGGAAGGTAGGCAGCGTCACGCCCGGGCGGCGTCCATCAGGGCAAGCATCCGGGCCACCGCCGCGTGCAGACCCTCGAACACCGCCTGGCCAATCAGGAAATGGCCGATGTTGAGTTCCACCAGCTCGGGGATCGCCGCGACCGGCGTGACGTTGTTGTAGGTTAGACCATGACCGGCATGGACCTCCAACCCCAAGGCCTTTGCCATTGTGGCACCTTCCTGCAGCCGTTCGAGCTCGCCTGGCTTGCCGTGGGCATAGGCGCCGGTGTGCAGCTCCACGATGTCCGCCCACAGGCCAGCGGCGGCGCGCAACTGCACCGGATCAGGATCGACGAACAGCGAGACCCGGATGCCGGCGCGCTTCAGGGCCGCCACGATCGGGCGCAGCGTGTTGTGCTGGCCCGCCACGTCCAGGCCGCCTTCGGTGGTCACCTCGGTGCGCTTTTCCGGCACCAGGCAACATGCGTTGGGCCGTGTCTTGAGTGCGATCGCCAGCATCTCGTCCGTCGCAGCCATCTCGAGGTTGATCGGCGCCGTGATCGCGGCCCGGATCGCCGCCACGTCCGCGTCGCGAATATGCCTGCGGTCCTCGCGCAGATGGATCGTGATGCCGTCCGCCCTGGCGTCGATCGCCATGCGGGCGGCGTCCAGCGGATCGGGGTGAATGCCGCCACGCGCGTTGCGCAAGGTGGCGACGTGATCGATGTTGACACCAAGACGAAGCATCAATGGGCCTTTCTGGCGGCGAGCTGGGATGCGAGATCGAGCGCTGCGATCAGGCTCGACGGATCGGCAACACCCTTGCCCGCGATGTTGAACGCAGTCCCGTGATCTGGCGAGGTGCGGATGATCGGCAAGCCCAGCGTGACATTCACGCCGCCATCCATGTCCAGCGTCTTGATCGGGATCAGCACCTGGTCGTGATACAGCCCCATCGCCACGTCATATTGCGGGCGGGCGCGGGCGGTGAACATCGTGTCGGGCGGCCAGGGGCCGGTGATGTCCAGCCCGTCGGCGCGCAGCGCGGCGATGGCAGGCGCGAGCAGGGTGGCTTCCTCGTCTCCCATGGCGCCGTCCTCGCCGGCATGAGGGTTGAGCCCGGCGATGGCGATGCGCGGCGCGGCGATCCCGAAATCGCGGCGCAGGGCGGCGGCTGTGATCCGCGTGGTGTCGACGATGAGCTGCGGCGTCAGCGCATCGAGGGCGTTGCGCAGCGACAGATGGATCGTGATCGGCACCACGCGGAGCATCGGCGAGGCCAGCATCATCACGGGCAAGGCCGTGCCGGTCAGCGCCGCGAGGAACTCGGTGTGACCGGGGTGGGCGAAGCCGGCCCCATACAGCACGGACTTGGCGATCGGGTTGGTGACGACCGCCGCCGTCTCGCCCGCCTGCGTGAGCGCCACGGCCTGCTCGATGGACGCGATGATCGCGCTGGCATTGGCCGAATCCGGCAGACCGGGCCGGACCGCAGCCGTGAGTTGGACCGGCAGGACGGGCAGGGCGGAGGTGAAGACCGCTTCCGCCTCGGCCACGCTGCCAACCACCACAGAGCCCTCGTAAAGGCATGGATCGCCGATCACCACGAACGGACATCCACCGCGCCGCGCCTGCCACGCGGCAAGGGTTATCTCTGGCCCGATGCCAGCCGGGTCCCCCATTGTCAGGGCCAGCACCCGGTGCTGCGCGGCGGCCGCCATTAGATGTGCAGGGCTCGGCCCGACACCGCCAAAGCCGCTTCCTTCACCGTCTCGCTCAACGTCGGATGCGCGTGGCAGATGCGCGCCACGTCCTCCGCACTCGCGCCGAACTCCATCGCGGTCGCGATCTCGGCGATCAGGGTGCCGGCGTCAGGCCCCAGGATATGCGCGCCCAGCAGCCGGTCGGTGCGCTTGTCGGCCAGCATCTTCACGAACCCATCCGTCATGCCCATCGCACGGGCGCGGCCATTGGCGGTGAAGGGAAACTTGCCGACGTTGTAGGCCACGCCCTCCGCCTTCAGCTCTTCCTCGGTCTTGCCCACGCTGGCCACTTCCGGCCAGGTGTAGATCACGCCGGGGATCACGCCGTAATTCACGTGGCCGGCCTGGCCCACCAGCATCTCCGCCAGCGCCACGCCCTCGTCCTCGGCCTTGTGCGCCAGCATCGGGCCTGCGATCACGTCGCCGATGGCGTAGATGCCGGCAACGTTGGTGGCGAAATGCCCGTTGGTGATCACCCGGCCGCGATTGTCGGTCTCGACACCCACCGATGCGAGCCCCAGCCCCTCGGTATGCGCCCGCCGTCCGATCGCGAGAAGCACCACATCGGCCTCGATCGGCTCGGCAGCCCCGCCCTTGGCCGGCTCGACCGTCAAGGTCACGCCGGCATCGGTCTTGACCGCGCCGGTGACCTTGGAGCCCAGCTTGAACGTGAAGCCCTGCTTGGCCAGCACCCGCTCGAACTGCTTGGCAACCTCGGCGTCGTTGCCCGGGATCAGCCGGTCAAGATATTCGATCACGGTGACCTTGGACCCAAGCCGGCTCCACACGCTGCCAAGCTCCAGTCCGATCACCCCGCCGCCGATCACCACCAGATGATCCGGCACGCGCTCCAGCTCCAGCGCCCCGGTGGAGCTGACGATCTGCTTCTCATCGACATCAACGCCAGGCAGCGGCGTGCTTTCGCTGCCGGTGGCGATGACGATGTTCTTGGTGGCGTAGGCGGTGCCGTCCACCGAAACCTGGCCCGGCGCCGTGATCGTGCCTGAGCCCTTCAGCCAGGTGACCTTGTTCTTGCGGAACAGGAACTCCACGCCCTTGGTGTTGGCCGTCACCACCTCGGCCTTGCGCGCCTGCATGCGGGCGAGATCGAGCTTCACCTCGCCGACCATCACGCCATGCTCGGCGAAATGATGCGTCGCCTCCTCGAAATTCTCTGAGGATTGCAGCAGCGCCTTGGATGGGATGCAGCCGACGTTGAGGCACGTGCCACCCAGGGTCGCGCGCTTCTCAACGCACGCGACCTTGAGGCCCAGCTGCGCCGCGCGGATGGCGCACACGTAGCCGCCCGGGCCGGAGCCGATGACGATGAGATCGAAGCTGTCGCTCATGATGCTTCCCTCACAGATCGAGCAGCAGGCGGCGCGGGTCCTCGATCATCTCTTTCACCCGCACGAGGAAGGACACCGCCTCCTTGCCGTCGATGATGCGGTGATCGTAGCTCAGCGCCAGATACATCATCGGCCGGATCTCGACGCGGCCGGCGATGGCGACCGGACGCTCCTGGATCTTGTGCATGCCCAGGATCGCCGATTGCGGCGGGTTGAGGATGGGGGTGGACATAAGCGAGCCATAGACGCCGCCATTGGTGATGGAGAACGTGCCGCCGCTGAGCTCGTCGATCTTCAGCTGCCCGTCGCGCGCACGCCGGCCAAAATCGCCGATGGCCTTCTCGATCTGCATGAAGCCCATCTGGTCGGCATGGCGCACCACCGGCACCACGAGGCCGTTCGCCCCGCCGACCGCGATGCCCATATGGACATGGTGCTTGAACACGATGTCATCGCCATCGATCTCGGCGTTGACGGCGGGAAACTCCTTCAGCGCCGAGACGCAGGCGCGGACGAAAAAGCTCATGAAGCCCAGGCGCACACCGCCATGCTTCTTCTCGAACGCGTCCTTGTATTCGGAGCGGAGCTGCATCGCCGCACTCATGTCCACCTCGTTGAAGGTGGTGAGCATGGCCGCGGTGTTCTGCGCCTCCTTCAGGCGAAGGGCGATCGTGCGGCGCAGGCGGGTCATCTTTACCCGTTCCTCGCCCTCTTCGAGCGCGCGCGCCGGCTTGGGGGCGGCGGCGACCGGGGCGGGCGCGGGGCGGGCCAGGAAGTCGATCACGTCGCCCTTGGTGATGCGGCCATCCTTGCCGGTGCCGGCGCCGACTGCCTCGGCAGTCACGGACTGCTCGGCCATCATCTTGGCCGCGGCCGGCAACGGCGCGTGCTCGGTCGCGGGGGAGGCGGGACGCGCAACCGGGCCGGACGGTGACGGTGGCGGGTTCACACCGGCAGCGGGATTGGCGGCCGGCTGTTCCACGATCTTCGCGGGGGGAGGGGGGGCTGCGACGCCGGCCTCGCCGAGCGAGCCGAGCAGGGCGCCGACCTCGACCTCGGCGCCTTCGGCCGCCACGATCTCGGCCAGCACGCCTGCGGACGGCGCGTTCACCTCGACGGTGACCTTGTCAGTCTCGAGTTCGACCAGCGGCTCATCCGCCATGACCGTCTCGCCGATCTTCTTCAGCCAGCGCGCGATGGTGGCCGTGGTGACGCTCTCGCCCAGGGTGGGCACCTTGATCTCGGTTGCCATGAGACTGCTTCCTCGTGTTGGCTCAGGTGGTAGCGGAACCGGGCGCGGTTGGCCACTCGCTCCGCAGCATGGAAAAGATAAGGGAATCGCAGCGTGTACCGTCGGCGCGCAGGCGGGCCTCGCGCAGCCTGCCCTCCATCGTGAAGCCGCTGCTCGCATAGACATGGTGCGCCCGCGCGTTGTCCGCGAACATGTTGAACCACAGCCGATGGGATGCGGACCGCGCGAACACCCAGCCCGTTACGGCCGCGAGCAGCGCCCGCCCAAATCCGCGCCCGGGCTCCGGCACGGCAATGCGCTGCAGCAGCACGTTGCCGTGCCGGTTGTCGAGTTCCATCAGGATCGCAAAGCCGGCCGGATCGCCCGCCGCATCCTCGCCGATCAGATACTGGTTCGCGGTGCTCTGCATCGCAGCCGCGTGCCGCTCCGGCGCCCAGTGCCCGATGAACCGCTCATGCCCCGGCACCTGCTCGGTGGCGGTGATGAAGGCGATATCCTCCACCACCGCCGGGCGCAGCGTGATCATCGCCGATCAGCCGAGCGTCAGCGCCTGGTCAACCAGATGCGCCTGCTCGGCGGCATGAACCTTGGCCAGGCCCGTCGCCGGGCTCGCGGCGGCCACGCGCCCGACAAAGCGCGGTCGCTTCGGCGTGCCCATGGCGATCGTGACGTCCTCGATCTTGCGATCGACGAAGCTCCACGCCCCCATGTTCTCCGGCTCCTCCTGGCACCACACGATCTCGGCGTTGGGATATGCGGCGAGCATCTTAGGCAGCGAGATCACCGGGAACGGGTAAAGCTGCTCCACCCGCACGATGGCGATATTGTCGATCTTGCGTTCGCGCCGCTCGGCCAGCAGATCGTAATAGACCTTGCCGCTGCATAGCACGACGCGCTTCACCTCAGGCCCAGGCGCCAGTTCGTCGATCTCGCAGATCACCGTCTTGAAATGGCTGTCGCCGGCAAAGTCTTCGAGCGGGCTGACCGCCAGCTTGTGCCGCAGCAGCGATTTGGGCGTCATCAGCACCAGCGGCTTGCGGAAGTTGCGTTTCAACTGGCGCCGCAAGGCGTGGAAGTAGTTGGCCGGCGTGGTGAGGTTGCCCACCTGCATGTTGCGCTCGGCGCAAAGCTGCAGATAACGCTCCAGCCGGGCGGAGGAATGCTCCGGCCCCTGTCCCTCATAGCCATGCGGCAGCAGCAGCACCAGGCCGGACATGCGCAGCCACTTGGTCTCGCCCGAGGCCAGGAACTGATCGATGATCACCTGCGCGCCGTTGGCGAAGTCACCGAACTGCGCCTCCCACAGCACCAAAGTCCGCGGATCGGCCAGCGTGTAGCCGTATTCGAAACCGAGCACGCCGGCTTCGGACAGCAGCGAGTTGAACACCTCGATCTTCTTCTGATCAGGGCGGATGTTGTTGAGCGGCGTGTATTCGTTCTGGTTGGTCTGGTCGATCAGCACCGCATGGCGCTGGCTGAACGTGCCGCGCTGGCAGTCCTCGCCCGAAAGGCGGATGCGGTGCCCGTCGAGCAGCAGCGAGCCGAATGCCAGCGCCTCGCCGGTCGCCCAGTCGATGCCCTCGCCGGTCTCGATCGCCACGCGCTTGGCCTCGAGCTGGCGGGCGATCTTGGAATTGACGTCGAACCCTTCGGGCACACGGCTGATCGCAGCGCCGATCTCGACCAGCGCCTCGTGCGTGGCAGCCGTCGGCTCGTTGATCCACTCCGCCTCGCTGTCCGGCTGCTTCAGGCCGGACCAATGGCCTTCCAGCCAGTCCGCCTTGTTGGGCTTGTACTCCTTGGCCACCGCATAGCTCTCCTCCATACGGTCATTGAGGTGGTTCCACATCGCGGTGGCGCCCTCAGCCGTGATCACGCCCTCTGCGATGAGCTTCTCGGCATACAGCGTGCGGGTGGTCTTCAGGTCCTTGATGGCGCGATACATGATCGGCTGGGTGAACGCCGGCTCGTCCGTCTCGTTGTGGCCATGGCGGCGGTAGCACACGATGTCGAGCACGATGTCACACGCGAACTGCATGCGGAACTCGGCGGCGAACCGCGCGCACCACACCACGGCCTCGGGATTGTCGCCGTTCACATGCAGGATCGGCACCTGAATGGATTTCGCGATGTCGGTGCAATACAGGCCGGAATAGGCATGTGCCGGCACGGTGGTGAAGCCGATCTGGTTGTTGGTCACCACATGAATGGTGCCGCCGGTGCGATAGCCGATCAGCTGGCTCATCGCGAGCGTCTCATACACCAGGCCCTGGCCCGCGAACGCCGCGTCACCATGCATCACGATGCCGAGCACGGAGCGGCGCCCCTTGGTATCGCCCGCCATGTCCTGGCGCGCGCGCACCTTGCCGACCACCACCGGATCGACGGCCTCCAGATGGGACGGGTTGGGCTGCAGCGAGAGATGCACGTTGTGCCCGGCGACCTCCAGATCGGTGGAGGTGCCGAGATGGTATTTCACATCGCCCGAGCCCTGCACGTCGTCCGGCTTGAAGCTGTTGCCGCCGAACTCGCTGAACAGCTGCGTGTAAGGCTTCTTGACCACGTTCACGAGCGTGTTGAGCCGCCCGCGATGCGACATGCCGATGGCGACCTCGACCACGCCGGCTACAGCCGCCGTCTGGATGATGGTCTGCACGGCGGGGATCGTCACCTCGCCGCCTTCGAGCCCGAACCGCTTGGTGCCAACGAAGCGCTTCTGGCAGAACGCCTCCAGCCCCTCCGCTTCGGTGAGTTGCTGCAGGATGGCGGTCTTGGTCTCGGCGTCAAACGCGGTGGCCCACGGCGCGCCCTCGATGCGGCGCTGGATCCATTGTTTCTGGTCCGGGTCCTGGATATGCATGAACTCCACGCCGATCGGCCCGCAATAGGAGCTGCGGCAGACCTGCAGGATCTGGCGCACGGTGGCCGTCTCCAGGCCCAGCACATGGTCGATGAAGATCGGCCGCTCCATATCGGCCTCGGTGAAGCCATACGTGGCCGGATTCAACTCGGCATGGGACTTGGGTGTGGACAGACCAAGCGGATCGAGCCTGGCCTCCAGATGCCCGCGCACCCGGTAGCTGCGGATAAGCATCAGCGCCCGCAGCGAGTCCTTGGTGGCGGCGCGCACATCCTCGGGCGACGGGGCAGGGGCGGCGGATTTTGCAGCCCCCTTCGGTGCGGGCTTCGGCGCCTCGGCTTCACCCACCTCGAAGCGGCGCGGCGCCCAGGATGCGCCGGCGCTGTCGGCCAGAACATTGCGCGCGTCATCGCCGAGAGATTCGAACAATTCGGCGAAGCCCTGGTCCACACTGCCGGGCGCTGCGACCCAGCGGGCATAGAGATCGGCCACATACGCCATGTTGGCACCGTTGAACGCGGTTGCCAGAATGTCCACACCAGCCATCGGGCGGTCCCTCTCCAAACTCGTCTTAAAGTTAGAGATAGAGCCGAACGCGCGCAAACGCCCGCCCCGCTTGCCGGGCGTCAGCGATGCTCAGATCGCATGGGGCGCGCTTATTTCGGCGGGAAAAAATTGATCGTCATCGTCCGGGCGAAGCTGCCGTCCGGCGGCGGACCGGGACGGGCCGCCCGCACCATGCGCAGCGCCGTCTCGTCGAGCTCGCTCAGGCCCGAGGACCGCACGACGCTCGCCGATGTCACGACCCCCGGGGCATCGATCACGAAGCTGACCCCCACCGAGCCCGTGCCGTTCGGCGAGATGCGGTGCTTGCGGATCTCCTCCAGCACCTTGGACGTGTAGGTGGCCTGGGCGCGCAGAACGTCCTCGCTCGGTGCCGGCGTGCCTTGCGGCGGCTCTGCGGCGGCGGGCGGTGGGGGGGGCGGCAGCGGTTTCGCCGGCGTGGGGTCGGGCTTGGGCGGCCGCGGCGCCGGCTTCGCCACCGGCTTGGGCGGCGGTGGCGGCGGCCGTCTCACAGGCGGCGGCTCGAACTCCGGCGCATCCGGCACGACAACCTTGGGCGGAGCCATGACGACCGGCTCCGGCTCCGGAGGCGGTGGCGGTTCTGGCCTCGGTGGCTCCGGTGGCGGTGGCTCCGGTGGCGATGGTTCTGGCGGCGGCGGCTCTGCCGGTGGCGGTGGCGGTGGTGGCAGTGGCTTCGCCGGCTCCGGCGGCAGCGGTTCCGGCTCCGGGGG
>CAIQQQ010000055.1 GCA_903873995.1 uncultured Rhodospirillales bacterium | reverse complement strand
TTATGGCCTCCTGCTCATTACCGTGCTGGCGGGGATCGGCTTGGTTCTGCCTCTGATCGGCAAAGGCATCACCCTTCTGCTGATGCCGTTCCGCTTGCTCGGGCAGGCTGTGGGCTTCGTCATCGGCGCGATCGCGTCTCTCGCCGGCATCAGCGGCGCGACTGTCGTTGGCATCGCGGCGGCCGTCGCGGCGATCGGCCTGCTCGCCTACGACATGTGGTCGAACTGGGACCCGACGAAGGGGTTCTTCGAGAACATGTGGGAGAGCGTCAAGCGCCTGTTCTGGGGCTTCGTGGCCTGGGTGGATGGCTGGACCGGGGGCGCGGCAACAGCCGCGATTGAGAACATCAAGACCGCCTGGGATCAGCTTCGTGGTTGGTTCGAAAAGCTGTGGGCCGATATCCGCAAGCCGTTCGACGATTTCGCCGACACCGTGAACAACTCCGCCTTCGGCCGAGCGATGGGCTTTGCCAAGCCCGACGGTAAGGATGAAAAGGGTGACTTCTCGCCGCAATCGATGTTCGGGCCGCCCAGCGGCCCTTGGTCGGTGGGCGCCGCCGCCCCGGCCGGCGCCGCGCAGGTGAGCGGTGACATCACGGTGCGGACCGTCGTGGATGACTACGGGCGGATCATCTCGCAGGATGTGATGGCACAGAGCCGGACACCCGGTGTCACGATGACGACGCCCGCCGGGCCGGGTCGCGACCCTGATCGCGGACCGTTTCTGGGCCGGCCCTGATGGTCGATATCGTCGGGCTTTATGACACGCTGCAGGACGCGACCTATCGCGGCCTGGTGTTCTACATGCTCGACAGCAAGGACACGCCCGGCCGCCGCGTGCTGCGGTTCCTGTTCCCCGGCGTCGATCCCGTGGTGTTCCAGGACCTGGGCGTGGCCGACGGCGAAATCCGTATCAGTGGCATCCTGGTCGGTGACGACGTGATCCAGCAGGCGGAGAAGCTGCGAACGGCCTTCCGCACGCCGGGGCCGGCGACCTTGCTGCACCCGTGGATGGGCGAGCTGCAGGTGATCCCGCTGCAGGCCGGCGAGATAGCGTTCGCACACAACGAATGGCGCGTCGCGCGCTTCTCGATGGTGCTGGCGCTGTATGCGGAGCCTGAGCTGCCGGCGCCCGACACGCTCACCGAGCTGCTCGACCAGGTTGCCCAGCTCCGCGCCCAGGCGCGCGCCTGGCTGCGTGGCGTGCTGGCGCCGGTGGCCGCCACCTTGTCGGTGATCGCTTATGCCGAGCACTTCGCGGGCCAGGTCGGATACGTCTGGAAGATGGTGACCAATGCGGACAGCGTGCTGTCCAGCGCGGTGGCCGCCGCGGTTGGAACGCTTGAGACCTCGTTCGCGACTGGGGTGGATTTCGGGGGGCAGATCGCGGATGCGATGGACGCAGCGCCGGTGGCGATCGCGGCCACCACCTTTGTGGTGCCGCAGGCCGCCGTGGCGCCGGGATCGAATGTCGTTACCACAGCGCCCCTCGATGGGCGCAAGGCGGCCGAAGTCATGCTCCAGGGGTTCGGGCAGATCGTGGCGCCCAGCGGCACGCCGCAACCGAGCCCGGTTCTGGCGGCCGTGGCGCAGCTTATGATCGTCGCCGCGCTGGTGCCGGTGGTGGTGGACATCACGTTCACCTCGCAGCAGGAGGCGATTGCCTGGCGCGCGCGCAGCCTGGTTGCGATCGAGCAGACCCTGGCCTGCGTGGGTGCGATCGCGGCGAGCTCGCCGGTGCTGGCTGGCGCTGCATTGACGGCGCTGGGTCGCGTGCGCGCGGCGATGATGGCCGACATGTCTGCCGTGATCGGGCGGCTGCCGGCCATCGCCAAGCTCGCGCTGCCGCAGACGGTCCCGGCCTGGGTCGTGGCGCATTATCTCAGCGGTGACACGC
>CAIQQQ010000054.1 GCA_903873995.1 uncultured Rhodospirillales bacterium | reverse complement strand
TTGATGTAGGGGTCGAGCTTGATCAGGGTGACGGTGAGGCCGCGCGACTCGAGGATCGCGCCCAGCGAGGCGGCGGCTATCCCCTTGCCCAGGGATGAAACCACGCCGCCAGTGACGAAGACGTACTTGGTCATGGTCCGCCCGTTTGCGCATCCGGGTGGAAACCCAGACACGGCTACGCGCACGTTGCCGGTAAAGACGCAGTATACAGACAAGCCCGCAGCCGCGAGCCATACCGGTCTCGAAGGCCCCTCAAGAAAAAGGGCGCCTAGTGGCGCCCCTGCCCCCACCCTCGCCCTCTCCCACGATGTGGGAGGGCGGTGGCATCACAGCTCGGAGAGCACGTCGCGGATCTTGCTCGCAATCTCGTCGACGTGGTGCTTCTCGGCGATCAGCGGCGGGGCGATGATGAGCGAATCGCCGGTGCTCTTGAGGTGCAGGGCCTTGTCGTAGAGACGCTTCTGGATATCGTGGCCGCGGGCACCCGGCCCGCCGGCGGGTGCGACCTCGATCGCGGCCATCATGCCGATGGAACGGATATCGGCAACCACCGGCAGATCGCGCAGGGAATGCATGGCCTCGGCAAAGTAGGGGCTCATTTCGCGGGCACGGTCGATCAGGCGGTCCTTCTTGAAGATGTCCATCATGGCGATGCCGGCCGCACAGGCAGCCGGATGCGCCGAGTACGTATAGCCGTGGAAGAACTCGATGCCGCGTTCCGGTCCGGCGTCGGTGATGACGTCGTACAGTTCCTGCTTGACCGCCACCGCGCCCATGGGTTGAGCGCCGTTGGTGAGGGCCTTGGCCATGGTCAAGAGGTCGGGCGTGACGCCGAAGGCCTGGGCGCCGAAATTCTCGCCCATGCGGCCCCAGCCGGTGATCACTTCATCAAATACCAGCAGGATGCCGTTCTGGTCGCAGATCTCGCGCAGGCGGTTGAGGTAGCCCTTGGGCGGCGGCAGGCAGCCGAACGAGCCGGCCGTGGGTTCGACGAAAACGGCGGCGATATTTTCGCCGCCATAGAGGTTGCAGAAACGCAGCAGGTCATCGGCCAGCTCCGCCCCGGTTTCGGGTTGGCCTTTGACGAATTTGTTTTCGGGCAGCGCGGTATGGCGCATGTGATAGACGCCGCCCAGGCCCACGCCGTAGGCGCGGCGGTTGTTGACCATTCCGGCCAGCGCGACACCGCCCATGTTCACGCCGTGATAGGCGCGTTCACGCGAGATGAAGATCTGGCGCTGCGCCTGTCCGCGCACCCGGTGCACCATCAACGCGATCTTCATCGCGGTGTCGACCGACTCGGAGCCCGAGTTGACGAAGAAGATGCGGTTCATGCCGGCCGGCGTGTATTCGACAACGCGATTGGCCAGTTCGAACGCGCCGGAGTGTCCGCGCAGGAACGGCGCGGTGAAATCGAGGGTCTGCAACTGCTTGTAGACTGCCTCGGAGATCTCCGGGCGGCAATGGCCGGCGGCAACGCAGAAAAGTCCTGCCGAGGCGTCGATCAGCTTGCGGCCGTCGGGCGTGTAGAAATACATGCCTTCGGCCCGCTCGAACATGCGCGGCTCGCGCTTGAACTCCTTGTTCGGCGAGAACGGCATCCAGAACTGCTGCAGCTGCGACTGGGCGGGCGTCTTGCCGGCCTTATCGGAATGACCCATGGCATTCCCCTCTTCTCTTTTCGGTAAAGTGCTTCTTCAAAGTAACGGCGGCGGATAACCTGCGCATTCTAGGGAAAGTCGGGATATCCTGCTGCGGCTTTTTACGGGAGCGCGCCATCGCCATGCCGGTTTGCAGCGTGCCATGCACCAATTCGCGCCGGCGCACCGCGCCGTGCCCCGGCCAATGAGTGCACGAGGGTATTTTTGGTGCCGCTTGCGGCGCTTGACAGGTGCCACTTTGGCCCGTGTTCCCCGGCGCCGCCTGCGCGTCGGCATGGTCCTGCTGGCTGCCACCCTTGCGGGCATGGGCTGCAGCGCAGTGCCCTATTACTCGCAGGCCATAAGCGGCGAGCTGGCGCTGCTGTCGGCTGCGCGTCCCATACCGGATTGGCTCGACGACCCCGACACACCGGCCGAGCTGCGCCAGCGCCTTGAACTGGCCACGCGCATCCGCGCGTTCGCCTCGCAGAATCTGTCGTTGCCGCAAAACCGCAGCTACAC
>CAIQQQ010000053.1 GCA_903873995.1 uncultured Rhodospirillales bacterium | reverse complement strand
TATCCGGGTGACGTGTTCTACCTGCACTCCCGCCTGCTCGAGCGCGCCGCGAAGATGTCGGACGCGTTCGGCGCCGGCTCGCTGACCGCCCTGCCGGTCATCGAGACGCAGGCCGGCGACGTGTCGGCCTACATCCCGACCAACGTGATCTCGATCACCGATGGCCAGATCTTCCTTGAGACCGAGCTGTTCTTCAAAGGCATCCGCCCGGCCGTGAACGTCGGCATCTCGGTCAGCCGTGTCGGCTCCGCCGCCCAGATCAAGGCGATGAAGCAGGTTGCCGGCAAGATCAAGCTGGAGCTGGCGCAGTATCGCGAAATGGCGTCCTTCGCGCAGTTCGCCTCGGATCTCGACGCCTCGACCCAGAAGCTGCTGGCCCGCGGCGCGCGCCTCACCGAGCTTCTGAAGCAGCCGCAGTTCAAGCCGGTGCCGGTCGAGGAGCAGGTGATCGGCCTGTTCGCCGGCGTGCGCGGATATCTGGACGGCATCCCGGTCGGCCAGGTCGGCCGCTTCGAGCGCACGATGCTGTCTGAGATCCATGCAACGAAGCCTGAGATCGTGGCGTCGATCAAGGGCGACCAGCAGATCAAGCCGGACGTGGAAAAGCAGCTGCTCGCCTTCCTCGACGGTTTCGCCAAGACGTTCGCTTGATCGCAGGGATCGTCTCATGCCCAGCCTGAAGACCCTGAGACTGCGCATCGTCAGCGTGAAGTCGACGCAGAAGATCACCTCCGCCATGAAGGCGGTGGCGGCCTCGAAGCTGCGCCGCGCCCAGAGTCAGGCCGAGGCGGCGCGGCCCTATGCCGAGCGCATGTCACGCATGCTCGCCTCCCTCGGCGCCTCGGTGGCCGGCAGCCCGACAGCGCCGGTCATGCTGGTCGGCACGGGTCAGGACAAGGTGCATCTGCTGGTGGTGTTCACCGCCGATCGTGGCCTTGCCGGCGCGTTCAACAGCAATGTCGGCCGCCTCGCGCGTGGTGTCATTCAGCGGCTCGAGGCCGAGGGCAAGACCGCCCATGTGTTCTGCGTGGGACGCAAGGGGCGCGACTATCTGCGCCGCGATTACGCCTCCCGCATCATCGGCGATGTCAGCTACGCCGGCCGCAAATCCATCGGCTTTGCCGACGCCCAGGACATCGCCACCCGCATCACCACGATGCTGGGCGAGGGCAAGTTCGACGTCTGCAGCATCATCTACAATCGCTTCGCCTCGGTGATCTCGCAGATCCCCACCGAGGCGCGGCTGATCCCGGCGCCGATCCCCGACATGGTGGTCGGGATCGAAGTGCCGTCCAACGCGCCGATCCCGATCTACGAATACGAGCCTGACGAAGAAGAGCTGCTCGCCCGTCTGCTGCCGCAGAACCTGGCGATCCAGATCTACCGCGCCATGCTCGAATCGGCGGCAGGCGAACACGGCGCCCGCATGACCTCGATGGACAACGCGACGCGCAACGCCGGCGACATGATCAAGCGTCTGTCGCAGAGCTATAACCGCGCCCGCCAGGCGAACATCACCAAAGAACTGATCGAGATCATCTCCGGCGCCGAAGCCGTCTGATCACGCGAACACAGGAGACTGAGATGGCTAGCAACAATGTCGGGCGCGTGACCCAGGTTCTGGGCGCTGTGGTGGATGTCCAGTTCGAGGGCGAACTGCCGTTCATCCAAAACGCGCTGACCACCGCGTTCAACGGCCAGACGGTCGTTCTCGAAGTGGCCCAGGAACTGGGTGAGCGCACCGTGCGCTGCATCGCGATGGACTCGACGGACGGCATGGTCCGCGGCCAGGAAGTGCTGGACACGGGCGCGCCGATCCAGGTGCCGGTGGGCCCGGGCACGCTCGGCCGCATCCTCAACGTCATCGGCGAGCCGATCGACGATCGCGGCCCGGTGCCACACACCATGACCTATCCGATCCACCGCGCGGCGCCTTCTTTCGCCGATCAGTCGACCTCGGCCGAGATTCTGATCACCGGCATCAAGGTGATCGACCTGCTCGCCCCGTACGCCAAGGGCGGTAAGGTCGGCCTGTTCGGCGGCGCCGGCGTGGGCAAGACGGTGCTAATCCAGGAACTGATCAACAATATCGCCAAGGCCCATGGCGGCGTGTCGGTGTTCGCGGGCGTGGGCGAGCGCACCCGCGAAGGCAACGACCTGTATTATGAGATGATCGACGCCGGCGTGATCAAGCTCGGCGAAGACGGCTCGACCGAAGGCTCCAAGGTGGCGCTCGTGTATGGCCAGATGAACGAGCCGCCGGGTGCACGCGCCCGCGTCGCCCTGTCCGGCCTGTCGCTTGCCGAATACTTCCGCGACGAGGAAGGCCAGGACGTGCTGTTCTTCGTGGACAACATCTTCCGCTTCACCCAGGCCGGCGCCGAAGTCTCCGCGCTGCTCGGCCGTATCCCCTCCGCCGTGGGCTATCAGCCGACCCTGTCCACCGACATGGGCGCGCTGCAGGAGCGCATTACCTCCACCACCAAGGGCTCGATCACCTCGGTGCAGGCCATCTACGTGCCCGCCGACGACCTCACCGACCCGGCGCCCGCAACCTCGTTCGCCCATTTGGACGCGACGACCGTGCTCAACCGCTCGATCGCCGAGCTTGGCATCTACCCGGCCGTCGATCCGCTCGACTCGACCTCGCGCTCGATGGACCCGCGCATCGTCGGCGAGGAACACTACCAGGTGGCGCGTGACGTTCAGCGCGTGCTGCAGACCTACAAATCCCTGCAGGACATCATCGCCATCCTTGGCATGGACGAGCTGTCCGAAGAGGACAAGCTGACCGTGGCGCGCGCCCGCAAGATCCAGCGCTTCCTCAGCCAGCCCTTCCACGTGGCCGAGGTGTTCACCGGCTCGCCGGGCTGCCTCGTGGCCGTGGCTGACACCGTGCGCGGCTTCAAGGGCATCGTCGCCGGCGAGTATGACCACCTGCCGGAAGCCGCCTTCTACATGGTCGGCACCATCGAGGACGCCATCAAGAAGGCCGAATCGATGAAGACCGCGGCCTGAGCAGACCGAAGTCAGGACCCAGAGCATGACCCTCTCGCTCGAGATCGTATCGCCGGAGAAGCTGCTGCTCTCCAAACCGGTGGACATGGTGGTGATCCCCGCCGCCGAGGGCGAGATGGGCGTGCTGCCCAACCACGCGCCGATGATCGTGCTGCTGCGCAGCGGTACGATCCGCCTCACCATCGGCGGCGCCGTGGCCGAAAGCCTCTACGTGACCGGCGGTTTCGCCGAAGTGACCCCCACCCGCGTCACCGTGCTTGCCAACGAAGCAACCCCGGTCGGCGAGCTGTCGAAGGAGGAAGGCGCAAAACGCCTCGCCGCAGCAGAAGCCGACTACGCCGCAGCCAGCAAGACCGACATGCCAGCCCTCGATGCCGCCATGGAGCGCATGCAAGCCGCCCGCGCCATGATCGAGGCCGCGGCCTGATCCCAGGCGCGCTTGATTGGGGTTTTGGTGGGGGCAAGTAAGATTGGGCTCCGCCCAAACCCGCCAGGAGCCGAGCCCCTGGACCTCAATCTATTTGAGAAGTCTCGATGCCCCCTCGGTCATAGAGACTTAAATGGCAAGGGTTCCAAGGGCTCTGCCCTTGGCGGGTGTGGGCAGAG
>CAIQQQ010000052.1 GCA_903873995.1 uncultured Rhodospirillales bacterium | reverse complement strand
GCCCCCTGGCGGGTCCAGGGCAGAGCCCTGGCCTTCCTTGCTGTCCCCCCCTCAACTGTTGGGACCGCGCTCCATGGATTCGGGTTGCCAGCGGCGGGCGTTGAGGTTGGCGAGGACGGCTGGGTTGACGCAGCTCATGGGCCAACGGCCGGTGAGGGCGAGGGCGAGTTCCTGGCCGACGCGGCGTTTGCGGGCGGGGTCGAACCGGGCGGAGGCGGAGGCGACGTGGGCGGTGAGGATGACGTTGTCCATTTTCAGGAGTGGGTTGTCCTGGCGGGGGGGTTCCTGTTCCAGGACGTCCAGCACGGCGCCGGCGATCCAGCCTTGCTGGAGGGCGGTGATGAGGGCGGCTTCGTCCACCGTGGTGCCGCGGCCGGTGTTGATGAAGATGGCGTTGGGTTTCATCATCCGGAAGTGTTTTTCGGTCAGCATGCCCTGGGCTTCGGGGGTGGCGGGGGCGTGCATGGAGACGAAGTCTGAGCGGGTGAGGACTTCGTCGAGGGTTGCGGGTTCGACGCCGTACGGTGGCATGACCAGCTCTTCGATGTAGGGATCATGGGCGAGCATGTGGACGCCGAAGGGACGGGCGCGGAGTGCCATGGCGCGGGCGACGTGTCCGAAGGCGATGAAGCCCAGCGTCTGGCCCAAGAGGCGGGGAAATTGCAGGAGCTGGGGGCGGCCTTCGCGCCAGCGGCCATCGCGCACCATGCGATCCTGTTCGACCAGGCGGCGGAAGCCTGCGAGCATCAGGGTCATGGCGTGGTCGGCGACTTCCTCGATGAAGGTGTCGGGGACGTTGGTGACGGGGATGCCTTTTGCGGTGGCGGCCAGCACGTCCACGCTGTCCACGCCGACGCTGCCGAGGACGATGGCGCGGCAGGATTGCAGGCTGTTGATGATCTTGGCGGTGATCTTCATGCCTTTGGCGTAGACGGCATCCGCAGTGCGGGCGGCTTCGGCGAAGGCCGCTTCTTCGGCGGGGGCTTCGATGATCTCGGCGTCCAGGCCGGCGAGGGCCTCCATTTCATGGTCATAGCCGCCGCCTGCGGTGGTGAAGCTGGCGCCGGCGGGGGTGAGGATGCGGAACTTGGGCAAGTCGGTCTCCTATAGGAACGGCCCCGGCGCGGATTGACGCGCCGGGGTTTGCTTTTGTCAGCGATAGAAGCGCTTGGCGCGGCGTTCGGCCTCGCGCACCGCCTCTTCGGGGGTGGCCTGGCCGGAGGCGACGGCTGCGAACATCTGCACGTTGACGTAGTCGGCGGTGGCGGCACCGGAGGCCTGGCTGATCGGGCCCTTGTAGCCGTTCCAGTATTCGTTGCCGCAGGTGTCGCGGTATGCGGCAATCTTGGGGTCCGAGGTCCAGACCGCGGACTGGGCATAGGCCTTGAGCGGTTGTGCCCAATAGCCGATGCAGCCGGTGAGCCAGGGCTCGTATTGCTCCTGTTCCATCATGAAGCGGATGAACTCCTTGGACGCGTTGGGGTATTTGGTGTGCTTGAACACCATCGCGTTGAGGATCAGGGCGCTCTCCGGCCGGGTTTTGGAGAGGCCGAGCGGCATTGCCGCGTGATCGGTGTCCGCTGTCTGAGCCGCTTTGTTGGGATCGGTCTTGAAGGCGAAGTAGACCGAGACGCCGTTCTGCGTGAGCGAGATCTCTTCGGCGAAAAAGGCCTTGTTGTTGGACGCATCGGACCAGGACAGCGTGCCCTCGATAAATGTCGATTGCAGTTCCTTGGCGTATTTCAGCGCCTCGATGGTCTCTTTGCTGTTAATGGCGACCTTGTTGTTTTCGTCCACAAGGAACCCGCCATGGGACCATAGCAGCCAGTTGGCGTAGCCGTTAGCGTCGCCCACGGCGTTGCCGAGCGAGAAGCCTGACGGATGGCCGTTCTTCTTGAGGTTCTGACACAGCTTGAGAAAGCCCGCGTGATCGGTCGGGAAATTTTCGAACCCGGCTTCCTTCACCCATGATTTGCGGTAGACAGCAGGCGCCCCGGAGCCGCCCATTGGGATGGCGATCCAGTTGTTGGTGCCCCATTTCTTGCCGTAGCGCTCGGCGAGCGAGTACCAGCCGCCGTATTTCTTGCCGAGATATTCGGCGACGTCGCTGAGCTCGATCAGCTTGTCTGAGAACAGATGCGGGTCATCGGGCCAGGCGACCACGATGTCGGGGCCGGCGCCGGTGTTGGCGGCGACGCCGACCTGCGGGCGAAGGTCTTCCCAGCCGACGAAGTCGACACGGACGGGCACGCCGGTCTGGGCGGTGAATTTTGCGATGTTCTCGCGGAAGATGACCTCGTCGGGCGCCACGAACTTGGTGGGGCGCAGCACGCGAAGGGTGGCGCCGCTTTCAATCGGCAGTTTGGGCGGCGTGACGTCGGCCACCGGGATCGCGGACATCGCGAAGTTGGGTAGTGCGAGTGAGGCGGCGACGGCCGTGCCTGTTGCCAGCACGCTGCGGCGGGTGATGATGTTCATGGTTGTTCCCCCTTTTTGTTATTGGACGATCCGGCCTGGTGTCTATTCCTTGACGGCTCCGGTCAGGGACGAGACGTAGTATTCGACAAAGAAAGAATAGAAGATCGCAACCGGCAGCGATCCCAACAAGGCGCCGGCCATGAGCGCGCCCCATTGATAGACGTCGCCCTGCACCAGCTCGGTGAGGATCGCGACGGGCACTGTCTTCTTCTCTGACGAGGAGATGAAGGCGAGTGCGTAGATGAATTCGTTCCACGACAGGGTGAAGGCGAAGATCCCGGCCGAGATCAGGCCTGGCACCGCGAGCGGCAGGGTGATGCGGCGCAGGATCTGCAGGCGCGAGGCGCCGTCGATGAGCGCGCATTCCTCGAGCTCGTACGGGATCGATTTGAAGTAGCCGATCAGCAGCCAGGTGCAGAACGGGATGAGGAAGGTGGGGTAGGTGAGCACCAGGGCCATCGGGCTGTCGAACAGGCCGAACTCGAACACCACCTGGGCGAGCGGGATGAACAGGATGGAGGGGGGGACGAGATAGGCGAGGTAGATCGCAAGGCCCACCCATTTCGAGCCCTTGAAGCGCAGGCGCTGGATGGCGTAGGCGGCCAGCACGGAGGCCACGAGGGCGATGGCGGTGGCGCCGAAGGCCACGCCCATCGTGGTCATCAGCCAGCGCGGATATTCGGTGTCGAACAACAGCTTTCGGATGTTGTCCAGCGTTGGGGACGATATCCAGAACGGGTTGTTCTGCTTGTAGTCCAAAAGCTCGCCGTTCGGTTTGAACGCGGTGATCGTCATCCAATAGAACGGGAACAGGAGGACGAGCAGAAAGCAGGCGAGCGGCACATAGACCGTGACGACGCGGCGGGCCCGGCTGTCCCAGGAGAGGAGTTCGGGGGTGGCATCACTCATCGGAGCCACCTTGCTGCCATTTGCGGTTGCCGATGGCGAAATAGCTGAACAGCGTGGCGAGCACGAGGAAGGGGATCATGGCGACCGCGATGGCGGCCCCCTCGCCCAGGGCGGCACCCGGGATGCCGCGTTGGAAGGCGAGCGTTGCCATCAGGTGGGTGGAGTTGATCGGGCCGCCGCGGGTGATGGCGTAGACGAGCTGGAAATCGGCGAAGGTGAACAGCACCGAGAAGGTGAGCACCACGGCGAGGATGGGCATCAGCAGGGGTGCGGTGATGCGGCGGAAGCGCTGCCAGGAGGAGGCGCCGTCCAGCATCGCGGCCTCGTAGAGCGAGGGGGAGATGGTCTGCAGGCCGGCGAGCAGGCTGATCGCCACGAACGGGATGCCGCGCCAGACATTGGCCGCGATCAGGGACCAGCGCGCGGGCCAGGGCGTGCCGAGGAAGTCGAAATACTTGGTGCGCCAGTGCAGCACATCGACCACGACGTATGAGACGATGCTGAACTGCGGGTCGTAGATCCACCAGAATGCGATGGCCGACAGCACCGTGGGGGTGATCCAGGGCAGCAGGATGATCGCGCGGATCAGGGATTTGAACGGCAGATGCTGGTTGAGCAGCAAGGCGAGCCACAGGCCGAGGGCGAATTTTCCGATGGTGGCGGCGGCGGTGTAGAATATTGTGAACCAGACGGCGTTGAGGAACACGCGGTCGGTCAGCAGGTATTGGAAGTTCTCAAGGCCGACCCAGACACCGGGCTTGCCCAATTGCGTGTCGGTGAAGCTCATCCAGATGCCGAGGCCGAGCGGGTAGGTGAGGAACACCAACAGCAGGCCGAGGGCGGGGGTGAGGCAGAGGATCACCAGCGCCGGCTTCCAGTCGAGCAGGCGCTGGAGCCAGTTGGACTGGGTGCGGGGGGCGACCCAGGCGAGGGCTTCGGCCTGGTTCATGGGATGCGCAGCCCGGTCGTGCGGTCGAACAGATGCACGTGGTCGAGATCGGGCGTGATGCGGATGGTCTCGCCTGGGCGCTGCGTGATGCGCTCGCGAAATGCCGCGACGATGGTGTGGCCGGCGAATTCGGCGGTGACCTGGGTTTCCGAGCCGGTCGGCTCCACCAGGCGGACGGTCGCGTCGTGCCCGGCGTCGTTGAGGCGCCAATGCTCGGGGCGGACGCCGTAGACGATCTCGGCACCCTCCTGCCCTCGGCCATGCGGCAGCGGCAGTGAGACGTCGCCCACCATGCAGGCGCCGCCCTGGACCCGGCCGGGGAGGACATTCATTGCCGGCGAGCCGATGAAGCCGGCCACGAACAGGTTGGCCGGCCGGTCGTACAGCTCCAGCGGTGCGCCGATCTGCTCCACCCGGCCGCCCTGCATCACCACGATCTTGTCAGCCATCGTCATGGCCTCGATCTGGTCGTGGGTCACGTAGATGGTGGTGGTGCGCAGGCGCTGATGCAGGTCTTTGATCTCGCCACGCATTTGCACGCGCAGCTTGGCGTC
>CAIQQQ010000051.1 GCA_903873995.1 uncultured Rhodospirillales bacterium | reverse complement strand
GTTACAGTGCAATCGTTGCTTTTGCTTGCACCATGATCTTGGTCAAATCAGTCCACACCGCCTAGACTCGCTGGTTCCAGGGGCCCCCGGCCCTTGGTGGGTCCAGGGCAAAGCCCTGGCCTTCCTTACCCCCCGACCCGCCGCCCATCGACGACCTCGAAAATGCGGTCGCAGCGGCGGGCGAGGTCCATGTTGTGGGTGACGAAGAGGAAGCTGGTTTGGCTTTCCTGATTCACTTCGCGCATGAGGGCGAAGACGCTGTCGGAGGCGGCGGTGTCGAGGTTGCCGGTGGGTTCGTCGGCGAGGACGAGGTCTGGGTCCATGGCGAGCGCGCGGGCGATCGCAACGCGTTGCTGTTGGCCGCCGGACATGTTGGTGGCGAGGTTGTTTTCGACCTTGCCGAGACCGACGCGGACCATGAGGGCGTGGGCGCGCTCGCGGATGGTGTCGGTTTCAAAGCCGCGATCGACGAGGAGCGGCATCATGACGTTCTCGATCGCGGTGAAGGCTGCGATGAGGTGGTGGTCCTGAAAAACGAAGCCGATGGTGTGGCCGCGCAGGCGGGTTGTGCCCGTGTCGGTGAGAGTGGCGGTGTCCTGGCCCTTGATGAAGACCTGGCCGGAGCTGGGGCGATCGAGCAGGCCCACGATGTTGAGCAGGGTTGATTTGCCGGAGCCGGAGGGGCCGATGAGGGCGAGGAACTCGCCTTTGGCAAGGGTGAGGTCGATCTGGTGCAGCACCTCGACCTCGGCGGGTTCGCCGGTGTTGTAGCGCTTTGAGACCTTGTCGAGCCTTACGATCGGATCAGCCACGGATGGCGACCACGGGATCGAGGCGGGCGGCGCGCAGGGCGGGGGCGGTGGCGGCGAGCAGGCCGGTTGCGGTGGCGAGGAGGGTTGCGGTGACGAAGAGGCTTTGCGGGAGGATCAGGGGGAACAGCTCGGTGCCGTCCACCTGGCGGATGGTGGCGTGCATGGCCAGCAGGCCGGCAGCCCCGAGGGTGGAGCCGAGCAGCGAGCCGGCGAAGCCGAGCACGCCGCCCTGGACGAGGAAGATGCGCAGGACCTGGCCGCGCGAGGTGCCCATGGCGCGCAGGATGCCGATGTCGCGCGAGCGTTGGATGACGGAGACGACGAGCACGGCGGCGATGCCGAAGGCGACGGAGAGGCCCACGAAGCCGCGGATGAGGGTGTTGGAGGTTTCCTGCGCTGCCACCGCGGTGAAGAACTGGGCGTTGGTGACGATCCAGCTGTCCGCCTCCACCGCGTTGGAGCCGGCGATCTCCTGGGCCACGGTTTCGGCGGCGTAAATGTCGGTGAGGGTGACCTCGATTGCGGTCACGCCGCCGACCTGGCCGAGCAGGGATTGCGCGGTGCGGAGCGCGACATAGGCGTTGCGGCCGTTGCTGCCCTTGTTGCCGAGATCGAAGATGCCGGAAATGCGCAGCGAGATGGCAACGCCCTTGGCGGTCTGGACGATGAGCCGGTCGCCCAGCGTGGCGCCGAGATTTTTGGCAAGCTCGGTGCCGATCAGGATCTCATCGCTGGCGAGCGAAGCGGCGCCCAGGACGATGTAGTCAGGGATTGGCACGACGCGGAAATAGGTGGCGGGCTCGACGCCGGAGATGGACACGGCGCGGCTGGCGTCGCCGCGCACGGCAAGGGCCGAGCCGGCCATGGTGGGGGAGACGGCAAGCACATCGGGCCTTGCGCGCATGCGGGCGACGATCTTGGGCCACTGGTCGATCGAGACGACGCGCTGGCTCGGGCGCTGGATGGTGGCGACTTCGGTGGCGGGGTCGCGCTGCGGGCGGGCGACCTGCTCGGGCGGAAGCAGTTCGACATGCGCCTGGGAGGTCAGCACGCGCTTGAGGAAGTTGGCCTCAAGGCCGGTCAGCAGGGCGGACATGAACACGATGACGCCGACACCGATGGCGATGCCGGTGATGATGAACACGGTCTGCATCGTGCCTTCGCGTAGGAAACGGATGGCGGCGATCCATTCGAACGGCAGCAGGCGCCTCATTTCGGGTTCTGGCTCGGGGGTGACACGGCGCGGAGCCGGGCGCCGGGGGCGATCGCGGCACTGGCGGGGATGACGAGCGTGTTTTCGTCGGCGCCGCTGAGGATCTCAGTACGGTCCAGTCCCTGGATGCCGAGGTGGACCGGCAGGCGCACGGCGCGGCCGTTCTGGGCGGCGAGGATCCAGGGGGCGGGGCTGAGCGCCTCGCGGACGGAGCGGGTCGGCAGGATCAGTGTCGAGTCGCGCTGGGCCACCACGATATCGACCGAGACCGTCATGTCCTGGACCAGAAAGGCGGGTGGGGCGATGGCATTGAGCTTCACCTCGACCGAGGCCTTGGTGATGTCGACGCCGGGGTTGATGTAGACCAGCGTGGCATTGAATTTCTGGGCCGGATAGGCGTCGGCCGAGGCGATGGCGGTCTGGCCGATGGCGACCTTGGACAGGTTGCGTTCGTCGAGCTCCAGGACGAGCTGCGTCTCGCCGGAAGGTGCGAGCACCATCAGCGGCGTGCCGGGCGCGACGACGCTGCCCTGTTCGACATCGCGGGTGATCAGCACGCCGTCGCGCGGGGCTGCGATGCTGGCATAGCCGAGGCGGGCGAGGTCGGTTGCAAGACTGGCACGGGCCTGGGTCAGGGCGGTTTCGGCGAGGACGACATCGCTGCCGCCGGGGGAGGCGGTTGTCACCTGGAGGGTGGCGGAGCCGAGCTGGGTGCGCGCGACATCGAGGTCTTTCTTCGCGGCGTCCAGATCGACGCGGGTGGCGAAGCCGTCGCGTGCGAGGTCGGCGGCGCGAGAATAGACCTGTTGGGCGTTGAGCAGGGTGGCCTGTGCCTGGGTCAGCGAGGCGCGGGCGGTGGGCAGGGTGAGGACCCCGAACTGCGCAAGCTTCGCCTCGGCCTGCGCCAGGGCGGCCTTCGCCATGTCGGCGGTGGCGCGCAGCTCGGCGTCCTCGAGCGCGATCAGGGGCTGCCCCTTTGTCACGGCCTGGCCTTCGAGGACGAGAACGGTCTTCACGGTGCCGGTGATCTGGCTGCCGATCGGGACCCGGAACGGCGTCTCGACATGGCCGCTTGCCACCACCGTTTCGACGATGCCGCCGCGTATGATACGGTCGGCGGAGACGGTGGGGCCGAGCACGAGCCTGGGGGCGAACCAGCCGGCTGCGATCAACACGGCCAACGCCGCGCCGATCGCGTATTTATGTGATCGCAGCCAGCCGGCTGGAGGGGCGGCCCTGGCTGCGGGCGGTTGTGGAGGCTGTTCGGGCAAGGGGCGTCCATCCGGATGACGGATGCGAACCATACGGCTTGGGTGCGGTGTCCGGCAGGAACGGCTAGTACGCAAAACCGGCTAATCAGTATTTCCCGTATGGAGGCGGCGGAGCACGGAGGGCAGGAGCTCCGGCAGATCGTCGGCCACGAGGCCGGGTCCGAATGCGGTGGCCGCTTCGCCGTGCAGCCAGCATGCGGCGGCGGCGGCCTGGAAGGCGGGCATCCCTTGCGCCAAGAGGCCCGCGATGAAGCCGGTGAGGACGTCGCCGGTGCCCCCGGTGGCAAGCGTCGGCGGGGCGTTCTGGTTGATAACGGCGCTTCCGTCGGGGGCGGCGATGACGGTGTTTGGTCCTTTCAGCAGCACCACGGCGCCGCTGATCCTGGCGGCCTCACGGGCGCGGGCGAGGCGGTCGCCTGGGAGGGTGAACAGGCGGGCGAATTCGCCCTCGTGCGGGG
>CAIQQQ010000050.1 GCA_903873995.1 uncultured Rhodospirillales bacterium | reverse complement strand
GCTTCAATCGGTCGAAACGTGCTCTAGGAAACAGTCAGGCCAGAGCAGGGGGAGAGAACCATGGACACGATCACCAGCACAGCAACTGATATCAAAGCGTCCAACGCGGCCACGATGGAGGCCATGACCCGGTCCAGCCAGATCTGGCTCAGCGGGTTCCAGGAGATCGCGCGCATCATGGCGACGATGGCGCAGACTCAGATCACCGCGAGCGCCGACATGTGCAAGGCGCTGGGCGCGGTCAAGACCCTGCCGGAAGCCATCGAGGTGCACACCGCCAACGCCCATAAATGCTGTTCGAAGGCGGTGGACGATCTGTCAACGCTTGCGACGGCCACGTTGAAGCTGGCCGAGCGCAACCTCGCGCAGATGCCGCAGCATGATCAGATGACCGCGCGGTAGCGGCACGCCCGGACAGGCGTTGCGCGCGCCGGAGGACGGCGCGCGCAACGCGTTTTGCCTATTCAGCGGCGATGGCCGGACGCGCGTCCAGACGGACCAGCGCCCGGTCAATCCATTGCGCGGTGAGCTTCTCTGCCAGCGCGTTCTGGCGCAGCCGCTCGTTGAGGGCGGGGAAATCGACGCGGTCGAGCGCCTGGTCCTGGTTGAAGCAGCTGAACACCACGCTGCGCGCGCCGGTGATGGGATCGGTCTGCGGCTGGAGGCACTGGGCGCACACCTCCTTCATCATGCACTGCATCGGCGAGTTGATGGAGCCGATCGCCGAGTGGCCGGGCTTCAGGTATGGCCGCAGCACGCCGTGCCGCGCGGCACCCACCGCCTGCATCATGCGGTCCGAGCCGATGACGATCATATGCTCGGCGTCGGCCAATGGGACCCCTTGGTCGCCGAGCTGGCCCGATCCGTAGGCGGCCATCGCGCTGACGATGTTGCCGACGAAGCTGCGGTCCAGCTTGCGGGTGGCGGCGAAGCCCGGCGCCTCGTCACAGCACCAGACGATGACATCGGCGGCACGCTCGATCTCCTCCACCTTGTAGCGGTCGCGCAGCGCCTTGTAGCCGGCGAAGTAGATCACCTTGGAGCCGGCGGCGCGGGTGGCGGCACCGATGCTGAACAGCACGGCGTTGCCGAGGCCGCCGCCGACCAACGCTACCGTGGTGTCCGGGTGGATCTCGGTGGGGGTGCCGGTCGGGCCCATCAGCACCACCGGTTCGCCCACCTTGAGGACGGCGCAGAGATCGGAGCTGCCGCCCATCTCAAGGGCGATCACCGAGACCAGGCCCTGCGCCGGGTCGGTCCAGGCGCCGGTCATGGCGAGGCCCTCCATCGCAAGCAAGGTGTCGCCGCCAGCCTCGTGCAGGCGGGGGGCGAAGGTTTCGAAGTTCTGCAGGCGGTAGAACTGGCCCGGCTTGAAACCGCGTGCCGCGGCGGGGGCGTGCAGGATCACCTCGACGATGGTCGGGGTAAGGCGGTTCACGGCGTGGACCACGGCACCCAGATCACGCTTCACGTGGGCTATGATAGCAGCGCCTGACACGTTGGAGGCGGGCATGGCGGCGAGCTGGGCGGAGACCACAGGATAGCCGCGCTTGGCCGAGCCCATCGCCTTCACGACGTTGCCGAAGAACGAGGGGTGCAGGTCACCGAAGAAGCTGACGAAACGGCCCTCGGGGCTGCGATGCATCAGCACCTGGGCGGCGTGCGGCTTGCTGGTGGCGCGCTCGGGCGAGACCTTGGCGCCGGTTTCGTCGATCGCCTGGAAATAACGGCCGTCCAGTTCGACACGGTCGTCCTCGCGCGCCAGCACCGTGTTGGGGGCGGTCCCGGCGGCGACGAGCACAGCGCGGGCCGGCAGGGTGGCCTCGGTGCCGTCCTTGCGGGTGCAGCGGAGCCCGCTTGCGTGGCCGAAACGGTCCATGATCACCTCGGCGGGCGACAGGCCTTCGGCGAAGCGGACCCCCTCCTCCATCGCCTTTTCCACTTCCTCGTGGTTCAGCGTGTAGGACGGCGCTTCGGACAGCGAGCGGCGATAGGCGACGGTGGCGCCGCCCCAGCTGTCGAGCAGCTGGGCGAGATGCGGCTTCCGGCCGGCCTTGGCTGCGGCGTGGCGTTCGGCGGCGATCGCGGCGGCGTGGTTGAGGAACTCGCCGGCGACCTCCCAGTCCTCCTCGGTCCAGCGGCGCGTGACTTCGGCCGCGCCGCGCTCGGCGACCAGGGTGTTGTGGCGGTGGGCGAATTTCTCGACCTGGCGCACATAGTAGGCGAGGCTTTCGGTGGCGGTGTCGACCGCGGTGAGGCCGCCGCCGATGACCACAACCGGCAGGCGAAGCTGCAGGTTGGCAATCGAGCTCATCTTGGCAGCGCCGGTGAGTTGCAGGCCCATCAGAAAGTCGCTCGCCTGGCGCACGCCGCGGGCGAGGCCGCCGGGCATGTCGATCACCGTGGGGCGGCCAGCGCCCATGCACAGGGCGATGTGGTCAAAGCCCATCGCCCAGGCATCGTCGAGGCCGAGCGTGGCGCCGCCGCCGAAACGCACACCACCGCAGAGTACGAATTCCTGGCGGCGTTCCAGCAGCAGGCGGACCAGCTTGAGGTAGTTCTTGTTCCACCGCACCGTGATGCCGTATTCGGCCACGCCGCCGAAGCCGGCCATCACGCGGTCGTCGAGGTTCTCGAACAGCGTGTCCGCGTCGCGGATGGGCGTGCGCGGATCAAAGCCCAGCGGCTCGATCTTGAGGCCGTCCGCCGCCACCACGGTGTGGCCGTCGTTCATCAGGTGATGCGCCAGCGTGAAGCCCGCCGGGCCCATGCCCACGACCAGCACCTTGCGGCCCGTGTCCGGCCGGGGGAGCGGGCGGCGGATGTCCAGCGGGTTCCAGCGGGTGAGCAGCGCGTAGATCTCAAAGCCCCAAGGCAGGCCGAGCACGTCTCGCAGCACCGAGGTCTCGGCCTGGGGGATGTCCACCGGTTCCTGCTTTTGGAACACGCAGGCCTTCATGCAGTCGTTGCAGATGCGGTGGCCGGTGGCGGCCATCATCGGGTTGTCCACCGCGATGGTGGCGAACGCGCCGAGCACATGGCCGCGGGCGCGCAGCGTGTGCATCTCGCTGATCTTCTCTTCCAGCGGGCAGCCGGCGAGCGTGACGCCGAACGGGCTCTTCTGGAACGCGCCGGTCTTGCGGTCTCGCAGGCCCTTGGAGCAGCTGTCCTTGGACTGGGTATGGCACCAGATGCAGTAATTCATCTGATCCAGCGTCTGCTGCTCGCTCATGCCGGGGTCCGTGAGCGCGAAGCCGTCGCGGCTCCGCCAGTCATGCTCGGGCAAGCGCTTCATCGTGACGCCGTCCCGCTCGATGGTTTCCATCGGGACGAGATTGGTGAAATCGAGCTTCTTGGGCACGCGGAACAGGGTGCCGCCTTTGTGGTGGTGGCGGCCGGCCTCGGTGAGCGTGGCCCAGGCGGCGTAGCGGCGGGCGAGGTCCAGAGCCGTCTCGTTGCCGTCCGTCTGCCAGGCGGCGACGGCGTGGGCGAAGCGAAGCTCGGTGAGCGGGCCGTCCATCAGCGGTTCGAGCTGGGCGCGCAGATCGGCGCCGTCGAAGCCCTGCGGGTCGGGGTGCGCCTTGACCGCCTGACGCTGGACGAACAGGCGCTTGCATTCGTGGATCGGGTCGAGTGCGCGGGTGCGGGCGGCGATGGCTTCGATCTCGGCCTGGATGCCGAACAATTCGGCAACGAAGGCCTCCAGATGTGGGCCGACCGAGACGATCAGCTCGCCCTCTTCCTTCGCGTCCAGGGACTGCGGCGCGGCGCGGGCGGTCATCAGACGGTCGTGCAGTTCGGCGTCTGTTTGGGCGAGGCGTGCTGCGAATTGCCGGTCGAGCGCCACCAGCCCGTCGCGCGTGGCGAGCTTGGCAAAGCTCGCGCCGAAGCCGAGTTCGTGGTGCATCAGGCTGTCCATGGCATTCCCCAAGCTGGTCGTCGTCCGGCCTGCGCATGTAGCACGCCCCGGGCGCGTGAAAAGGGGCAAATGCCCCAACCGTCTGTGCAATGCGATGCCACGGTGCGGGCCGCGTCGTAAACCCCCGGCAATGCTTGGCTGGGACCGAAAAAAGCCCCCTCCCGGTGGGAGGGGGCTGTTGCGGTGCAGCGAGAGTGGGATCAGTTGACCTTGGTCACCGGCTTCGCGGGGCTGGCTGCGACGGGAGCGGCGGCGCCGGTTTTGGTGGCTTCGGGCTTCATCGTGTCGGTCTTCGACGCGTCGGGCTTCATCGTGTCGATCTTCGACGCGTCGGGCTTCATCGTGTCGGTCTTCGACGCGTCGGGCTTGGTCACGGCCGGCTTTACGGTCGTCGGCCTCAGTGTCTCGGTGGTGGCGGCCTTGTGGATGCTGGCGGTCTTCGGCGCTATCTTCTTCGCCATGCCGATCGGCGGCTGCGACAGGGTCGAGCCCTGCACAGATGGCTGCGTGGAGCTTTGCACAGTTCCTTGAGCAAACGCCGGCAAAGTGGCGCCGATGAGGAAAGCAGAGATCAGGATCTTGGAGGTGATGGACATCGGGGCGTCTCCGGGCTGCCCGGCGTCATTGCCGGTGAAGGCATTTGGCCCCTGCCCGATGGCGGCGCTTTGGCCGGATTGCGTCAACCCCAAGGCCCCATGTGACGTGTTTGTTAGGAAGGAAGGCAAGCGCTTCGTCATGGACCCACCAGGGGGGGAGCCTCCCTAGTGTCGTGATTCTGAAATTCACCGAGCGAATTTTGGAATCAGTCGACACTAGAAACAATAGGTTAGTGGCCCGCTTTACCAGGAATTCGCCTTGCGAATTTCTGCTGCGGGACACTAGACCCAATGAGTCTAGATGTTTCGGTTCAATGAGAGAGGGGGGCGCGCGCGCCTGCCTGTTTGGTTCAGATCAGCGTCACCAGAATGAAGCCGCCGACGACGCCGAGCGCCACCAGCGACGTGACCAACATCAGGCGCGTTTCGATGAATTGGCGCACCGCTTCGCCGTAGCGGCGGATCATGAGGGCGAGCAGGAAGAACCGTGCGCCCCTGGTGACGACACAGGCGGCGACGAAGGCCGTGAAGTTCACCTCCGCCACACCGGAGGCGATGGTGACGATCTTGAAAGGGATCGGCAGCAGGCCCTTCAGCAGGATCAGGTAGACCCCGTTCTCGGCGAAGCGGGCGCGGAACGCGTCGAAGGCCGGGCCGTAATGGTAGACGTTCAAGAGCGGCCGGGCCACGAGATCAAACAACTGGTAGCCGATGAGATAGCCGAGCATCCCGCCGAGAACGCTTGATACGGTGCAGATGGCGGCCAGCTGAAGTGCCTTTTGCGGCCGCGCGACGGCCATCGGAACCAGCAGGGCGTCCGGCGGGATCGGGAAGAAGCTGCTTTCGGCGAACGCGATCGCGGCCAGCCACCAGCCGGCATGGCGCGAGCCGGCGAGGGCCAGAACACGAAGGTATAATCTGCGAAGCATCGGGCTGTCCTTGGTATCGCGAGGGCCATTGCGACCCGGCTTGCGTGCGCCGGTCCGTCCGGGGTGTTAGCGTGGCGGCTTACACCATCCGAGGATCGCATGCGCCTACTCCCTGTCTGCCTCATCGCTGGCCTTCTGGCCACCGTCTCGATGCCCATCGTCTCGTTGCCTGCCAGGGCCCAGGTTCCGCCGCATGCCTGGCTGTTCGGGTCCTGGACCGGCGGGCTGTTCCCGGTGCCGGCCGGGATGACGGCGCAGATGTGTCTGTCCCAGCCGGTGGTGATCTTCACCCGGGATGTGGTGCTGCGCGCCACGCTGGTCGATCAGGTCTACCACCAGCGCGTGATCGAGACGCTGCGCGCGACGCCGCATGAGATCGATCTGCGGTTTGCGCCCGGGATCGATCCGTTGGCGGTGCTGGGCTCCGGGCTGCTGGGCACGGAAGCGCCGCGGCCGCAATCCGGGTTCGGCTGTGAGAGCCCCGACGTTCTGCACATCCAGCGGCGCGGCGAGAACGAGATCATGTTTCAGGGCTGTGCTGACTTCCCCGAGCCGCTGATTCGCTGTCCGGCGCGGTAGGTTGGTCCCTCTCCTGTTTTGGCATGATCCTTTGGCCGGCCGGCGTTACGCGGCGCGAATGTCCTCGATCAGGACCGCGACCTGGGCGGTCAGGCGCTGAGTCTGTTCTGAGATGTCGCCGGCGGCGGATTTCATGTCCGCGGCCGTTGCATTGTTCTCCTCCACCACGCCGCGGGCCAGTGCGATGTTGTCGGATACATCGCGCGCGCTGTCCGAGGCGTTGCGCACCGAGCGGGCGATCTCCTGGGTGGCGGCGCCCTGCTCCTCCACCGCGGCGGCGATGCTGCTGGTGATGTGGCTGATCTCGTCGATGGTGCGGCCGATGCCGCTGATCGCGGTCACCGCGGCGGTGGTGGCGCGCTGCATGTCTGTGATCTGGGCGGCGATGTCTCCGGTGGCCTTGGAGGTCTGGTTGGCGAGGCTTTTGACCTCGTTGGCGACCACCGCGAAGCCCCGCCCAGCCTCGCCGGCACGCGCCGCCTCGATCGTGGCGTTGAGTGCCAGGAGGTTGGTCTGGCCGGCGATCGACGAGATCAGGCCCACAACATCGCCGATGCGGCCGGCAGCGTCGGCCAATTGCTGGACGATTCCATCCGTGCGCCTGGCCTCGTCCACCGCAAGAGCGGAGATGCGGGCCGATTTCGAGACCTGGCTGCTGATCTCGTTGATCGAGGCGGTCAGTTCCTCGGTGGCGGCCGCCATGCTGGAGACGGTTTCGGCGGTCTGGCCCACCATGTCGCTGGCGCTGGCGGTGCGGCTGCCAGCCTCGGCGTTGCGCGTGTGCGCGATGTCGGCTGAGGTCACGAGGCGTTCGGCCGATTGCGATAATGAGTCGGACAATGTGCCGACCTGCGCCTCCAGGCGGGCCGCGATTCCTTGTGCGTTCTTGCGCAAGGTCTGTCGCGCGGCCATCTCGTCCCGCTGATTGGCCTCGGCCAGCGCCAGCCGCTCGACCGCGTTGATCTTGAACACCTCGAGCGCGCGCGCCATGCGGCCGGCCTCGTTTTTGCAGCCGTTGTCCGTCACCTCGACTGTGAGATCACCATCCGCAATTTTTGTCATTGCGTGCTCCAGCCGCGCCATAGGGCGCGCGATGGATCGGCCGATCAGCCAGGCGGCGGCACCGACCCCGGACAGCAGCACCAGTCCAAGCGCCACGCTCTGCAGCAGCACAGTTTTGAAGGCTGCATCCACATCGTCGATGAACACGCCGCTCGCGATCAAGATGTCCCACGGAGCGAACGGCATCGCATAGTTCAGCTTCGGCACCGGCGTTGTGCCGCCCGGGCGTGGATACAGCACGTTCGTCGTGCCGCCGCCGCGTC
>CAIQQQ010000049.1 GCA_903873995.1 uncultured Rhodospirillales bacterium | reverse complement strand
TGGCCAGCGCCACATCGAGCAGCAGATCACCCAGCGCGAAGTGGAAGTCCGGAGAATGCTGCCACCACGGCGACTGCGCCTGCGCAAATTGCAAGGCTGCATCGAAGTCACGCGTGCGCTTCATGCAATAGAGTTCGCGAACCACAAGATCGTGCAGCCAGCCGCAGCGCCCACGCAGCGCTGCTGCCTCGGAGGCCGTAGCCGGTGGCCAGCCGGTGGCCTGACGCGCCAGCAGGAACTGTGTGCAGGCTTCGGCGTGGCGGTCGTGGACCTGCAGGTCCTTGCCCAGCTGGTACCGCAGGTAGGCATTGGCAGGATCCGACTGCAGCTGGCGCAGCAGCAGCGCTTCATTGCGATCACCCTTGCGGACCTGCTGCTCGCGCCGGTAACCATCGTGACCGACGTGCAAGGGCAGCCGGCGCGCGGGCAAACGGTGGACGGGCTGCTCGTGGATACGGCCCTCGTAGAGAACCCCGCGCGGCAGAAAGCGCGTGATCCAGCTGGGGGCTATCCGGACCGCAGTGCCATCGTCGAACGCGCTGCGGACGTCGATCTCGCCAACGAACAGCGCCGGTCCCGCTGCAGCGCCGCTTGCCGACTTGACCGCCTCGCGCAGGCAGTCCCCGCCGCTCTCGATCCATTCGTCCGCATCCAGTACCAGGCGCCAGTCGGCATCGGTAAGCGTCAGCGCATGATTGCGGGCGGCCGAAAAATCGTCCACCCAGGTGAATTCTGCGACCCGCGCACCGCAGGCAGCCGCAATGGCGCGCGTGTCGTCCGTCGAGCCGGTGTCGACCACCAGCATCTCGTCGACGAAGGGCGCAGCGCTTTGCAGGCAGCGAGCCAGGCAACGCTCCTCGTTGCGGGCAATGACCGTGAGGCAGATCATGGCCGGGCCGCCCGCTCAGGGCTGCCGGTCGCCGGGTGTTGCGCCCGCATCCTGCATCCGCCCCGAACTGTGCATCAAGGTTTGTGGGTCCAGGCCGTGCTCGAGCCGGTAAGCCCAGGCCAGCACCTCGGCGACGGCGACATACAGCGCCGGGGGAATGCGCTGGTCCAGATCGAAGTTCATGAGTGCCGCCACCAGTTCGCGCGATTCGTGTACCGGGATGTCAAACTCCCGCGCCCGGGCGATGATGGCCTCGGCGATTGCGCCCTGGCCGGACGCCACCACACGGGGCGCACGTCCACCGGCCGCATCACTCTCATCATAGGAGAGCGCGACGGCCCGCGGCAAATGGTCGGGGCGGGAATAGGTCATGGCGACCCCGGCAGCTTGCGGGAGGCGGTTACAGCGGGCCCCAGATCGACGGCCGCCAGATTGAGCCCACGGGACTGGAGGGCACTGACGAGGCCCTGCAGGGCGGGGGCCAGAAGCGCAGCCTGCTCACCGGCTATCTGCAGGCCAACCGTGTCATGCAGCAGGCGGATGCGGGCCTGAACCGTTCCGAGCCGGGGCAGATGCAGGCTCAGGCTCGCCTGGAAAAGTCCCGTTCCGGCAGCCTCACCCTCGGGCCGGCGCTCGGGATCCTCGCTGATCTGCAGGTCCATGGTCTGGCCCGGCCATGCCAGGGCGTGCAGGCGCACCAGCTGGTTTTGCTGGGCATCAAGCTGGCGGCGGGCGCGGTCTTCCGAGGCCGCTGCCGAGGCCGCCGCCGTGGCGCCCCCATCGACGGGCGGCAGCTTGCGAACCTCGTCCTGCACCTGGGCGAGGGAACGTTCGCCCCGGAGCCACTGCGCCACATGTGCTTCCAGGAAGAGGCCACTACCGGCAACTGCCCGCGCGAGGGAATGGCTGGCTTGCGCGGCGTCGGCTCCCGTCATCAAGGGCGTGGCTGCGACGATCGGCGCGTCCGGCTCGGCAAACTCGACCTGGCTGCCGGATACGCTGCCGGCGTGCGCGCGCGCCTCCTGCACCTGGGCATCCACCGCGGCAACACGTGCCGCGAAATACGGATCCAGCGCGCCGGAGGCAGCCGGCAGGAGAGGTTCCGGAGCCACGGCGGCCGCAGTGTCACCGAGCAGGGACAGAACGGCATCGCGCGCGGCACCCGTCAGGAGGACGCGGCGACCATCGAGTAGCACTTGGACGATGCCGTGGTCGGGGCTGACGGCCAGTTGCGCATCGCCACCCGCGGCGGCAATGGCCCGCAGGCCGTCGAGCGTGGCGGTGGCTACGCCGGCGCGCTCAAGCGCAGCCAGCAGTGGCCCGGCAGGAATCAGCAGGCGGCCCGGCGATGCCGGCGCGGGCCAATCCGGATGAGGCAGGCGATCGGCGGAAAGGCTGGGGATTTCGATCGCCACGAATCACGCCTCCGTTCAGGGGCCGTATTTCCCCGCTATGTGCGAGTCTGCCAGGAATTTTTCCAGGTCGAGCAGCCACGGCTCGGCCCGCATCCGCATCTGCGCGTCGTCCTTGAGTATGGTTCGCAGCAGCACCATGCGGCGATCCTTCTCGTTGTCGCTCAGTGTATCCGTTGCCGCGGCAACCTTGAGCGCTGCGATCATCTGCCGGCACCTGCCCTCGATCTGTTCCACCTCGTCCCAGTCGCCGCGGCGCGCAGCATCCAGCATGCTGCGGCTGGCGCTGGCGATATCCT
>CAIQQQ010000048.1 GCA_903873995.1 uncultured Rhodospirillales bacterium | reverse complement strand
CTCGGATGGAGAAGAGCAGATGGACGAGCTGAGCCACCACGTGCCGGGCCTGGAGCAGAACGCCGAGATCCGTATCGATACCTGGGGCGTGCCGCATATCCGCGCCGCCTCCCAACACGACGCGTTCTTCGCCCAAGGCCTGAGCGCCGCGCGGGAGCGGCTGTTTCAGCTCGACATCTGGCGCAAGCGCGGCCTTGGCTTGCTCGCCGCCGATTTCGGTGCCGGGTTCCTGGCGCAGGACCGCGCGGCGCGGCTGTTCCTGTATCGCGGCGATATGGCAGCCGAATGGGCCGCCTATGGCACGCCGGAGGCCCGCGCGATCACCGAGGCATTCGTAGCCGGCATCAACGCCTGGATCGGCCTCACCGAGCAGGATCCGTCGCTTCTGGCGCCGGAGTTCGCCGCCATGGGCACGCGCCCACAGCGTTGGGCGGCCGCGGATGTGGTGCGCATCCGCAGCCACGGCCTGGTGCGCAACGTGCTGTCCGAGGCGGCGCGCGCCCAGGTGATGGCGCGCGCGGGGCTTGAGACCGACCTCGCCCGCCGCTCCATCGATCCGCCGCATGACATCGTGGTGCCCGAGGGCCTCGATCCGTCGTGCGTGCCGGAGGACGTGCTGGACGTGTTCCGCCTGGCCACCTGCGCGCTCGATATGAGCCCGGAACGCCTGGCCGCCTCGCTTGCGGATGCGTGGCGCTGGGCGAAGGTGTCCGACCTCGGCGACGTCTATATGCAGGGCTCCAACAACTGGGCCATCGCGCCGGCGCGGACCGACACCGGCCGCCCGATCCTGGCGAGCGACCCGCACCGCGCCCATGCGCTGCCGTCGCTGCGCAGCGTGGTGCATCTCACCGCCCCCGGGCTCGACATCATCGGCGCGGGCGAGCCGGCGCTGCCCGGAATCTCGATCGGCCATAACGGCACCGCCGCCTTCGCGCTGACCATCTTCCCGATGGATCAGGAGGATCTCTACGTCTACGAGACCGAAGATGGCCGCACCCGCCACGGCGATGGCTGGGAGGCGTTCACCGTCGTGTCCGAAACCATCGCCGTGCGGGGCTGTCCGGACCAGATTGTGGAGCTTAAATTCACCCGCCACGGTCCGGTCGTGCGCGAAAAGCCCGGGCTGGCCTTCGCGGTGCGCAGCGTGTGGAGCGAGCCCGGATCGGCCGCCTATTTCGCCTCGCTCGCCTATATGGGCGCCACCACGGTCAAGGCGTTCGAACAGGCGCTGACCCATTGGTCCTCCCCCTCGGTCAACCAGGTCTATGCCGACACCTCCGGCCACATCGCCTGGTTCGCCGCCGGCAGCAGCCCGATCCGCCCGAACTGGGACGGGCTGCTGCCGGTGCCCGGTGACGGGCGCTACGAATGGGCGGGCTTCGTGCCCGCGTCGCAGCTGCCGCGATCCATCGATCCGGCACGCGGCTTCGTCGCCACCGCCAACGAGATGAACCTGCCGGATGGCTATCCGTCAGACATCCATCTGGGCTTCGAATGGGCCGAATGGTCGCGCAGCCGGCGCATTCACGACGTGCTGGACCGCCAGCCGCATCACAGCGTGTCGGATTCGGCGGCCCTGCAGACAGACGACCTGTCGATTCCCGCTCGCCGGCTGGGAAGGCTGATCGCAGGACTGCCCGGCCCCGCCGCGTCGCTGCTGCGCGGCTGGAACCACCGGCTTGCGCGGGAGTCAGCGGCGGCGGCGCTGCAGGAGGTGTGGTGGTCGAAGCATCTGAAACAGGCGTTGCTCGATCTGCTGGCGCCCAATCCGGCGGTGCGGCGCCTGCTGGTGCCCGGCGATGTCGAGACTTTGCTGGGTCTGCTGGAGACCGCCGATCCGCTTCTGGGCGACAGGGACGCTCTGCTGGTGCGCACCCTGGGCGCGGCCTGGGCGGATTGCGCGGCGCGCCTTGGAGAGAACCCGGCGGATTGGGCCTGGGGAAAGCTGCATCACGGCGCCTTCCCCCATCCGCTGGCGCGCGTCGCCGATCTGCCGGGCGTTGGGCGCCTGCCGAAGGGCGGGTCCGGCTCCACGGCGATGGCGGCGGGCTACCGGCTGACCGACTTCAAGGTCACCACCGGGGCGTCCTTCCGCATGGTGGTGGATGTCGGCAACTGGGACGCCTCGCGCTTCATCAACGCCCCCGGCCAGTCTGGCGATCCGCGCAGCCCCAACTACGCCGATCTGGCGCCGCTCTGGGCCGCCGGCGAGACCGTGCCGCTGCTCTACAGCAAACAGGCGGTGGATGCAGCGACCACGCTGGTCATTCGCCTGACACCAGCGGCCAGATGAGATAGCGCCCCACCAGCAGGCACGTGCCGCCCACGACATACAGGACGGCCGTCACCTGCCAGATGCGGCGCTGGTAAGGACGCAGCGGCGGCACGAAGCCCGCCAGCATCGGCACCGTCATCACCAGCAGCGCCAGCGTGCGGATCGCCTCGCCTATGTCGAACGGATCAGGCGGCATCCCGCGCCAGATATTGCGCCATCACGACATCGGGCGTGCCGTCCGCCCGGATGCGGCCGCCATCCATCCAGATGACCCGCGTGCACCACTCCATCACCACCGATGTCGCATGGGTTGACAGCACCAGGATATCGGCGCCGCGCACCATGTCCTCCAACCGCGCGCGCGCCTTCTCCATGAAGTTCGCATCGCCCGCCAGGAACCACTCATCCATCAGCAGCACCTGCGGCCGGATCGCCGTCGCCAGCGCAAAGCCAAGCCGCACCACCATGCCCGAGCTGTAGATCCGCACCGGCAGATCGAGGAAGTCGCCCAGGTTGGCAAACTCCGCCACATCGTCGGCCAGCCTGCGGATCGAGCTCGCATTGAGGCCGTTGTACAGCCCGCGCAGCATGATGTTCTCGCGGCCGGTGAGCTCCATGTTCATGCCCAGATTGGGGTCAAGCAGCGCGTTCATGCTGCCCCGCACCTGCACCCGGCCGGACATTGGCTCGTAGATGCCGGCCAGCGTGCGCAGCAGCGTCGTCTTGCCGGCGCCGTTGCTGCCCACAAGGCCCAGCCGGTCGCCCGGCTGCAATCGAAAGCTGATATCGCGCAGCGCCTGCACCACCACGCGGGAGCGGCTGTCAGATCCCATGCGGGCCGAGAGCTGCTTGAACACCATCTTCTTCAGGCTGCGCGCGCTGCCGTGATACAGCGGGAAGTCGAGGCTGACCTGATCGGCCACCATCTCTGATCGCATGATGTCAGATCCAGAACGCGATGCGCCCGCGCGTGCGCGCGAACAAAAGCCAAGCCGCCACACAGATCGCGGCCGATGACATCAGGGCGGACACATACACCGCCTGGCTCGGCACTGTGCCCAGCAACGGGCCGCGCACGATCTCGAACATCGTGAAGAACGGGTTGAAGTTCAAAAGCCATTGCTGCTCGCCGAGCTGCTCCGGCCGCCAGATCACGGCGCTCACGAAGAACGCCATCTGCATCACACTGGCGATGATCGGCGGGATGTCGCGAAACCTGGCACACAACGCCCCCAGCAGCAATGACAGCGCGAGCGCCACCACCAGCCAGAGCACAAACGCCGGGATCGCCAGCAGCGCCAGAGCCCCGGGTGCCGTCTTGAGCAGCACATCCACCATCACGATCACCACGATGTTGTGGCCCAGCACCAGGATGTTGCGCACCACCACCCTGGCTGCATACAACATGAACGGCATGCGCACTGAGCGGATCATGCCCTCTGCCCCGGTGAACGTGACGCAGGCATCGCCCACCAGCGCGCTGACGAAGTTCCACAGCACGATCGACAGAGCCAGGAACGGCAGATATTCGTGCAGATCCATGTGGAACAGGGCGGCGTAGAGAAACCCCATTGAACCGATCATGATCGCTGTGGACAGCGTCAGCCACAGCGGGCCCAGCACGGAGCCGCGATAGCGCAGCTTGATGTCAAGCCAGCTCAGGGTCCAGCACAGGCGCCACAGCGGCAGGCTTTCCGCCACGTCGCGCACCGCCAGACCGTTGCGCGTGGCGGCGTCCGGCGCCGCGCCGATATCCAGCACCGGCATCGCGGGTGCGGCAGGAATAAGAACTGTCATGGTGCGGGCGTTACCCTATCGCCCTCGCTCTCGCAACAGCCCGGCCGTCCGGCGGGCGGCTGCCACTGTGTCTGATTCAGGGCATTGACCCTGGATCGGATCACGCGGGATGTTAGAGTCGAAAGAGTTCGGGAGAAAACGACAATGAACAAACTGGCCCTGGTCACCGGCGGCACGCGCGGCATCGGCGCGGAGATCAGCCGCCATCTGAAGGCCGCGGGGCGCGTGGTGGTCGCGAGCTACGCGGGCAATGACGCTGCCGCTGCGGCCTTTGCCGAGGAGACCGGCATCGCCGTCAAGAAATTCGACGCCGGCAGCTTCGAGGCCTGCGAGACGGCGGTGGCGGAGATCACGGCCGAATTCGGCACGATCGAAATCCTGGTCAACAACGCCGGCATCACGCGCGACGGCACCTTGCCCAAGATGAGCCGCGATATGTGGGACGCGGTGATCGACACCAATCTCGGCTCCTGCTTCAACCTCTGCAAGCTGACCTTCGACGGCATGCGGGCGGCGAAGTTCGGCCGCATCGTCAATATTGGCTCAATCAACGGCCAGGCCGGCCAATACGGGCAGGTCAACTACGCTGCCGCCAAATCCGGCATCCACGGCTTCACCAAGGCACTGGCGCAGGAAGGCGCGCGGTTCGGCATCACCTGCAACGCGATCGCGCCCGGCTATGTCGACACGGACATGGTGCGCGCCGTCCCGCCGGACGTGCTGGCTAAGATTATCGCCCGGATCCCGGTCGGCCGGCTCGGCCATGCCGACGACATCGCGCGCGGCGTGCTGTTCCTCACAGCCGACAACGCCGATTTCGTGACGGGATCGACGCTGTCGATCAACGGCGGGCAGCATATGTATTAACTGGGGCGTGTCGCCCGCAACGGTTCTGGGCAGCGGCGCCATCGCGCTGTGGGCATTCCTTGCCCTCTTGTCCAAGGCCGCCGCCGATATCCCGCCACTGGAACTGACGGCGCTGTCGTTTGCCGTCTCGGCCACGTTGGGACTGGCTGTCATCGGTCTGCGCGGCCGCTGGCAGGTGCTGCGCCAGCCGCCGGTCGCGTGGGCGCATGGCGTGGGCGGGCTGTTCGGCTATCACGCGCTGTATTTCGCAGCGCTTGCCTATGCACCGGCGGCCGAGGCGAATCTGCTCAACTACACCTGGCCGCTGCTGATCGTGCTGCTGGCGAGCCCAGTATTGGGTCTGCGTCTGTCGCGGCGCCACGGACTGGGCGTGGCGACGGCGGGGCTGGGGTGCCTGCTGCTGACCGGAACCGGCCTGCAAGCTTCCGGCAACGCCATGATCGGCTATGGGCTGGCGTGCTGCGCGTCTTTGACATGGGCGCTGTATTCCGTGCTGTCGCGCAGGCTTGCCGGCGTTCCGACCGAGGCGGTTGCGGGGTTCTGCACCGGTGCTGCTGCTCTGGCGGGGCTCGCGCATGTGCTGTTCGAGCACAGCATCGCACCGTCCGCGCAGGCCTGGCTCGCCGTGCTCGTGCTGGGCGCGGGGCCGGTGGGCGGCGCGTTCTTCCTGTGGGACATCGGCATGAAGCAGGGCGACCCGCGTCTCTTGGGCACACTCGCCTATGCGACGCCGGTGCTGTCCACTGTGCTGCTGTGCCTGGGCGGCTATGCACCCTTCAGCCCCGCCCTGGTCGGTGCGGCGTTGCTGGTGGGCGCAGGCGGGCTGGTGGCGTCCCGCGCCTGACCGGGACAGAGACTGGACCCGGCTCTGCGCCGGGTCCTCACCCAAATCAGTCTGCGGCCAGCGCCATCGAGCGGCGGGCCGTCATCTTGCGGACATGGTCTTCGAGCGCCACGGCGACGGCGTCGGCATGGTTTGCCATCACGTGATCGGCCCCCGCGAGGATGCGATAGTCAACCGTGACGTTCTTCTGGGTGTTCAGCTTGTCGACCAGCTTGCGCACCGCAGGCTCCGGCACCAGTTCGTCGCTGTCGCCATGCACAAGCAGGCCGCCGCAGGGGCAGGGGGCGAGGAAGCCGAAATCATAGTGGTTGGACGGCGGCGCCACGCTCACCCAGCCCGAAATCTCCGGCCGGCGCATGAGCAACTGCATGCCGATGAATGCCCCGAACGAATAGCCGGCGATCCACAGCCCGCCCGAGTTCGGGTTCACCGTCTGCATCCAGTCAAGTGCTGCCGCCGCGTCGCCGATCTCGCCGATGCCACCGTCATAGCGGCCCTGGCTGCGGCCCACGCCGCGGAAATTGAAGCGCATGACGGAAAAGCCGAGCTTCTTGAAGCTCTCGAACATCGTATAAGCGATACGATTGTTCATGGTCCCGCCATGCAGCGGATGCGGATGGAGCACGAGCGCGAGCGGCGCGCCGGTCTCCTTGGCATGGTGGTAGCGGCCCTCCAGCCGGCCGTCTGGGCCGGCGAACATGACTTCTGGCATCGTGTTCCGAAATCCGTTTTGGTTGGGACGCGGCCGGGAGTGGCCTCGTCACTGAACCTGGTGAAGCGATCAACGGGTGAGACGTTCAATGGGTCAGGCGATCAGCGGCGAAACGTGGTCTTCGTTCGAATTGTCTCCGCCTGGGTTGGGTCCGCCCGGGTTTTCTCCCCATAGGTTGCAGGGCGTTCGGGAAGACCGCCAGACATCGAAACGAGCGGGGGACCAAATCACGCCAACCCCCAGAAAACACTCATGACGGCGTAGGTGCCGTCTTTGTGAGTATGGATGCAAGTGGAAACTGTCTGCCCTGCGGCTGCCGCATGCAGCGATCCGCTTCTCACCGTCTCGCCCATCTCATTCCGGTCTGCATGCCCGCCCCGCACGACGGTCCGCGCATAACGATCCCGACATACCGATCCCATCATAACGATCCCGGCATAACGATCCCGG
>CAIQQQ010000047.1 GCA_903873995.1 uncultured Rhodospirillales bacterium | reverse complement strand
ATGCTGCTGCTCGACGAACCCTTCGGCGCGCTCGATGCGCTGACGCGCGCGCATCTGCAGGACCAGGTGATGGAGATCCACCACCGCCTCGGTACCACCATCCTCATGATCACCCATGACGTCGATGAGGCCGTGCTGCTGTCTGACCGCATCGTGATGATGACCAACGGGCCGATGGCCACGATCGGCGAGATCCTGACGGTGGATCTCCCCCGGCCACGCGACCGGCTGGCTCTGGCCGACGACCTGCGCTTCATCGCCGCCCGCGCCAAGGTCATGGAATTTCTTTATGCGCGCCACCGCAACCCCGCGCAGCTCGACGCCGGCAAGGCCGCGTGATGCCAGGCCGCGTGATGCCAGGCCCCGTGATGCCAGACATCGTCATCGTCGGCGCGGGTCCCGCAGGCCTGCGCTGCGCCGAGCGTCTCGGCCAGGCCGGATGCGAAACCCTGGTGATCGGCGCCGAACCCGGCCTGCCCTACAACCGCGTGGCGCTCAGCCAGCATCTCGCAGGCGACATCGCCGAGCCTGATCTCATCACCCACGATACGGACCGGCTGCGCGACCTGCGCATCGCCTATCTCGGCGGCACCCGAGTCACAGCGATCGATCGGGTCGCAGAATGCCTGACCCTTTATGACGGTACAGCGCTGCCCTACAAACGCCTGGTCCTTGCCACCGGCTCCCACCCGTTCCGTTTGCCTTTGCCCGGCGCGGACCTCCCGGGCGTGCTGATGTATCGGACGCTGGCCGAGGTCCGCGCGATGATCGGCGCCACCGGCCACGCCATCGTTATCGGAGGCGGGCTGCTCGGGCTGGAGGCGTCCGTCGGCCTTGCATCGCGCGGGATGCGCGTGACGGTGCTGCACGGCGTGGATCGCCTGATGGAGCGTCAGCTCGACCAGGCCGCAGCCAGCATGCTGGCAACCCGGCTGCGCGGCCAGGGCATCACCGTCGAACTCAACGCCGCGACGACCGCGATCACCGGAAGCGAGCGCGCAACAGGGGTCAGATTGCGAGACGGGCGCGAGATCGAAGCGGACCTCATCGTTATGGCCGTCGGTATCAGGCCCGAAACCCGGCTCGCAATCGCTGCGGGCCTTGCTGTCAACCGCGGCATCGTGGTGGACGATCAGATGACCACCTCCGACCCGCTGATCCAGGCGATCGGCGAATGCGCGCAGCATAACGGCCAATGCTGCGGCCTGGTCGCCCCCGCCTTTGCCCAGGCCGAGGTCGCAGCGCTCCATCTGCTTGGCGAGCCCGCCGCCTATGTCCCGAAGGCTGAAACCGCCGCCCTTAAGGTCGCTGGCGCCGGCGTCTGGTCGGGCGGGGACATCGCGGCCGAAGATTGCGAGACGCTGGTCTATGACGACCCCGAGGCGTGCGAATACCGCCGGTTCCTGTTGCGCGACCACCGCCTGATCGGCGCCGTGCTCTACGGCCACACGCAGGACGCGCCCTGGTACACGAAACTGATCGGCCAGGACGTCCGCGCTCTGCGCCCCATCCTCGCCTTCGGCCCCGCTTTGGAGCATGCGACATGACCGATCAGCCCTTCAACCCCGAACAGCAGGAATACCTCAAGGGCTTCATGTCCGGCGTGGAGGCGCGCCGCGCAGCCTCAGGCCTGCCTCTCGCCTCCGAGACAGGAATCTCTGCAGACCCGTCCGACCTGCAGCGCACAGCACAGGACCGCGTGCTGGCCCAGGGCGGCAAGCTGGTTCCGCAGGAGGAGGCCAAACGCAAGAAACACCCGCTCGACCGCTGGGCCGAGATCACGGCGATGGCGAACCAAGGCAAATTCGCCAAGGGGATGGACGACTTCCTGCTGCGCTTCCAAGGGCTGTTCTATGTCGGCCCGACGCAAGACTCCTACATGTGCCGCCTGCGCATCCCCGGCGGAATCATCGACAGCCGGCAGCTGCGCGGCGTGGCTGATATCGCGGACGAGCTGGCCGGCGGCTTCGCCGATGTCACCACCCGCGCCAATCTCCAGCTCCGCCTCATCCCCGCGCGCAACGCGCCGGACATCGTGCTCCGACTGGTCGATCTCGGCCTCACCTCGCAGGGATCGGGGGCGGACAATGTCCGCAACGTCACCGGCAGCCCCACCGCCGGCATCGACCCGCAGGAGCTGATCGACACCCGTCCGCACGCCCGCGCCATTCACCACCACATCCTGCGCCACCGCGAGCTCTACGGCCTGCCGCGCAAGTTCAACATCGCCTTCTGCGGCGCCGGGCGCGTGCCGGTGCTGGAGGAGACCAACGATATCGCCTTCACCGCCGTGAAACTGGGGGACGACGTGGTGTATCGCCTGGCACTCGGCGGCATCACGGGCCACCGCGACCTCGCGCGCGAAACCGGCATCGTGGTGGCGCCGGACCAGACGACGCAGGTCTGTGACGCCATCCTGCGCGTGTTCATCGCCCACGGCACCCGCACCGACCGCGGCAAGGCCCGCCTGAAATACCTGCTCGATGCCTGGGGTCTGCCGAAATTCCTCGACGCCGTGGAGGCCGAACTGGGCTTCAAACTCACCCGGGTGGACGCTGCGAGCCTCGCCCCTCGCCCGCCGCAGGACCGCCGTGGCCATGTCGGCTTGCATCCGCAACGACAGGCCGGTTTGAATTATATCGGCGTCGTGACCCCGATCGGCCGCCTGACCAGCGCGCGGCTGCGCGGCCTCGCGGAGATCGCGGACCGCTTTGGCACGCGCACGATCCGCCTCACCGTGTGGCAGAACCTGCTGATCAGCGACATTCCCGATGCGAAGCTGGCAGACGCCTGTGCGGCGATCGAGGCGCTGGGCCTTGCCACCGAGGCGTCCGCCATCCGCGGCGGCATGGTGGCCTGCACCGGCAACGCCGGCTGCAAGTTTGCGGCCTCTAACACCAAGGCTCACGCGGCCCAGCTCGCTGACTGGCTGGACGCACGGATCACGCTCGCGAGCCCGGTGAACATTCATCTGACCGGCTGCCACCATTCCTGCGCCCAGCACTACATCGCCGATATCGGCCTGCTCGGCGCCAAGGTCGAGCGGGGCGAGGAGATGGTGGAGGGCTACGACCTCCATGTCGGCGGCGGCTGCGGCGCCGAGCAGAAGATCGGCCGTCTCATCCGCCCGAAGATCGCGTCCGACGACCTGCCGCCGATGATCCTGCGTCTGCTCCAGGACTGGCAGGACCGCGCCCCCGAGCTGAGCTTCCAGGCTCACACCGCGGCCTTGGACGACGCCGAACTCGCCACAATCTGCGACCGCGTGTTGGAGGACGCCTGACATGAACGCCATGTCCCCGCCGATCCCGCTGATCCCCGAGAACGCGCCCTTCAGCCCCTCCCAGCGCGCGTGGCTCAACGGCTTCCTCGCGGGGCTCTACGGCGGCGCCCAGGCCGGCAGCTCGCTCGCCCCGGCACCCGTCGAAGCCGAGGACTTTCCCTGGCACGATCCAGCGCTGGAGCTGGCCGAACGCATGACATTGGCCGAGGGCAAGCCCGTCAAACGCCGCATGATGGCCGCCATGGCGCAGCTCGATTGCGGCCAATGCGGCTATGTCTGCCAGACCTATGCCGAAGCGCTGGCGGATGGGCGCGAAACATCCGCCTCGCTCTGCGTGCCGGGCGAGAAGGCCACGCGGCGCATGCTGAAATCCCTGCTCGCCGACACGCCTTCCGCCGTCGCCCGGCCGCAAGCCGTTACGGTCAAGCCAGCCGGCGAAAACGTAACCGTCCTGTCGGCCGACCCGCTCACCGGCGCCGGATCGGCCAAGGACGTTCGCCACATCGTGATCGATCTCTCCGAAACCGCCCTGCGCTACGAGCCCGGCGACTCCATCGCCATCGCCGCCCCCAACGATCCGGACATGGTGGCCGCCTGCCTCACAGCGCTGCACGCCACCGGCAACGAGCCCGTGTCCTGCCATGACGGTGCCACGCGCCCCCTGCGCGAGGCGCTCACATCCCATCTCGACATCGCCCGCCCGCTCGATCGCACCACGCAGCTGATGTCGATGGCCGCCGCCAATCCAAGCGACGCCGCGGCGCTCCGCAAACTCACCGACGGCGATGACGACGCCGAGCCCGACCGCGCCGACCTGCTGGACCTCTTGACGGCCTTCCTCTCCGCCCGCCCGCCGCTCGCCGATCTGGCGCGCAGCCTGCCGGCTCTGAAGCCGCGGCTGTATTCCATCGCCTCCTCGCTCCGCGAAACGCCAGGCCAGGTGCATCTCTGCGTCGGCGTTGTGCGTGAGATGCGGCACGGACGGCTGCGCCAAGGTGTCGCCAGCACGTTCCTCGCGGACCGGGCGCTGTCCCACGGCCCGATCATGGCCAGTATCACCGCCAGCCATTTCCGCCTCCCCCGCGACCCCGCCACCCCCGTGATCATGGTGGGCCCCGGCACCGGCATTGCCCCGTTCCGCGCCTTCCTGCAGGAACGCGCGGCACTCGGCCAGAAAGGCAAGACCTGGCTGTTCTTCGGCGACCAGCGCGCGGCCACGGATTTCCTGTTCGAGCCGGAGCTTCAGGCCTGGCTGGCCGACGGGACCCTGTCCCGGCTCGACACCGCCTTCTCACGAGACCAGACGCAGAAGATCTATGTGCAGGACCGCATGGCCGAGCACGCCGCCGATCTGTGGCGCTGGCTGCAGGACGGCGCGCATGTCTATGTCTGTGGCGACGCCAGCCGCATGGCCCGCGATGTGGACCAGACCTTACGCCGCATCGCGTCCCAGCAGGGCGGACTTGATGAGGCGCAGTCGCGGGACTGGACAGCCGCGCTCGCTCGACAGGGCCGGTATCAACGCGATGTCTACTGAGCAGGCCACTCAGCCGGTCAGGACCACCTGCCCCTATTGCGGCGTCGGCTGCGGCGTGCTGGCCACACCGGACGCACCGGTGGCAGGCGATCCCGATCATCCGGCCAATCGCGGCCGGCTGTGCAGCAAGGGCGCGGCCCTGGGCGAGACGACCTCGCTGGAAGGCCGCCTGCTGCACCCACAGATCCAAGGCAGACGCGCAAGCTGGGACGACGCGCTCGATCTGGTGGCCGCCCGCATCCGCCACACCATCGCGGCCCACGGGCCGGACAGCGTGGCGCTATATGTCTCCGGCCAGCTGCTGACCGAGGATTATTACGCCGCCAACAAATTCGCCAAAGGCTTCCTCGGCACCGGCAACATCGACAGCAATTCACGCCTCTGCATGGCCAGCGCCGTCGCCGGGCACCGTCGCGCCTTTGGCGAGGACATCGTGCCGGCCGCCTATGAGGATTTCGAGCTGGCGGACGTGGTGATCCTGATCGGCACCAACACCGCCTGGTGCCACCCGGTGCTGTATCAGCGCATCCTCGCCGCCCGTGCGGCACGGCCCGAGATGAAGCTGGTGGTGATCGATCCACGCCGCACCGCCACCTGCGAAGGCGCTGATCTTCATCTCCCGCTTCACCCCGGCAGCGATGTCGCGCTGTTCAACGGGCTCCTCGCCCATCTGACGCCGGAGGGCACTGACCCCGCCATTCTGATCGCCCGAAAGGATTGCCCAGATCTCGCAACGACTGCCGCGCGATGCGGCATCGATCCTGCCCTGCTGGAGACCCTCGCCGCCTGGATCGCAGCAACCCCGCGCGTCGTCACCGGGTTCAGCATGGGCGTGAACCAATCCAGCGCCGGGGCCGACAAGGTCAACGCCATCCTCAACCTGCACATCGCAACGGGCCGCATGGGACTGCCGGGCGCGGGGCCGTTCAGCATCACGGGCCAGCCCAACGCCATGGGCGGGCGAGAGGTCGGAGCACTCGCAACCACGCTTGCCGGCCATCTGGAATGGAACCGGCCCGGCGATGCCGACCGCGTCCGCCGCTTCTGGAACGCGCCCAATCTCGCGGCCGGGCCTGGCCTGCCTGCGACGGAGATGTTTGCCGCGATCGCGCGCGGCGAGATCCGGCTGGTGTGGATCATGGCCACCAACCCGGCGGTCTCCATGCCTGACAGCTCCAGCGTTCGCCGCGCGCTGGCTGGCTGCGAGACGGTGATCATCTCCGAGGCGAT
>CAIQQQ010000046.1 GCA_903873995.1 uncultured Rhodospirillales bacterium | reverse complement strand
GGCGAATTTCAGAACCACGACAATAGAGCCGAAGCCGAACTGATAGACGTTCGACATCGGCTCTAGCCCTTTGTTTTGGCGAGCATCTTTATCCGACGGGTGATCCCGTCTGGTCGGATGATACTCTTGTTGACACTCAGACCTCCTTGCGTCCCATCAGACCGGCGATCGTCTCGGCCTGGCGGATCGCCAGCGACACGATGGTCAGCGTCGGGTTGCACGCGGCGCCGGAGGTGAACTGGCTGCCATCCGACACGAACAGATTCTTGATGTCGTGAGTCTGGCCAAACTTGTTCACCACGCCGTCGCGCGCCTTCTCGCTCATGCGGTTGGAGCCGAGGTTATGGGTGCTCGGATACGGCGTCGTCTCAAAGACGCGGGTCGCACCGGCCGCCTCATAGACCTTGGTGCCCTGGCCAAAGCCGTGGCTGCGCATGGCCAGATCATTGGCGTGATCGTCAAAATGCACGCTCGCCACCGGCAGGCCATGCTTGTCCTTCGCCACCGGATCGAGCGTGATGCGATTCGTCTCGCGCGCCATGTCCTCGCCCACCAGCCACATGCCGGCCATGTGGTCGTAGTCCTCCATCGCCGAGGTGAAGCTGCGGCCCCAGCCGCCGGGATCAAGGAACGCGGCCATGAACGGCAGGCCCAGCGACAGCGTCTCCATCTCGTAGCCGCCGACAAAGCCGCGCTTGGGATCGTGGCGCGCCTCGTCACGGATGATGCCCGCCATCGTCGTGCCGCGATACATATGCACCGGTCGCTCGAACGTCGCATAAACCGACGCCGTCATGTGGCGCATGTAGTTGCGACCCACCTGGCCCGATGAGTTGGCCAGTCCGTCCGGAAACATCGACGACGCCGAGTTCAGCAGCAGGCGCGGGCTCTCGATCGAGTTGCCGGCGACTGCCACCACGCGGGCCTTCTGGCGCTGCATCGCGCCCTTCTCGTCGATATAGAGCACCCCGGTCACCTTGCCGGTCGCGTCATGCTCGATCTTGGCGACATGGCAGCCCGGGCGGACCTCCATGTTGCCTGTCGCCTCGCCCTTCGGGATCTCGGAGACGAGCGTGGACCACTTGGCGCCGGATTTGCAGCCCTGAAAGCAGAAGCCGATCTGCTGGCAGGCCCCGCGGCCATCACGCGGCTGGCTGTTGATGGCCATGTTGCCGGAGTGGAACTCCTTATAGCCAAGCTTCTGGGCGCCGTTGGCCAGCACCTTGTAGTTGTTGTTGCCAGGCAGGCGCGGAATGCCGTTGGTGCCCGTCACGCCCATCTTCTTCTCGGCGCGGTCGTAATACGGCTCGAGCTCGGCCAGCGTGATCGGCCAGTCGAGCAGGTTCGCCCCCGGCAGCGCGCCATAGGTGGTACGGGTCTTGAACTCATGCTCGGTAAAGCGCAGCGAGGCGCCGGCCCAATGGGTGGTCGAGCCGCCCACAGCCTTCACGATCCAGGCCGGCAGGTTCGGGAAGTCCCGCGCCACGCGCCAGCTGCCCGATGTCGTGCGCATGTCGGTCCAGGCGAGCTGGGCGAAGCTCTCCCACTCGTCGTTGATGAAGTCCTGCGTCTCGTAACGGCCGCCGGCCTCCAGGATCACCGCCTTGATGCCCTTCTGGGCAAGTTCGTTGCCCAAGGTGCCGCCGCCAGCGCCGGAGCCCACGATGACGACGAGGCTGTCGTCGTTCAGATCGAATTTTGCCATGTTCGTCGCTCCCCTCAGGACTGCAGCCAGTCGATGTCGTCAAAGCCGCGCTTGATGTAGCCGCCATGCTCGGCCGAGCTGCCCTCGTAACCGAATTTCGGCCAGATCTCCTTCTGGTTGTAGAGAGACACCACAAGGTCCCCACGGATCTTGGCAAAGAACGGCGTGTGCACAATTCCCTGGATCAGCGTCACGCGATCCGCCTCCCAATTGACTGCAAGGTAATTTGCCACCTTGTATTTGCCCGCGGCATCAGCATCGAGCCACGCCACACCCTCCGTGAGTAGATTTTTCTTCTCCGGATCGGCCGCGAGCGCATCGTAGCCTGCAATGGCGGCGGCATAGTATTTGTCCGCCAGCCGGTCATGCGGGAAGATGTCGCGCGCCAGTTTCTGCAGCGTGGCCATGACATGAGGGGTGAGGTTCGCCGCCACCCCCGCCCAGGCGCTGGCCGGTGTCGTGGCAACTCCGGCCGCGGCCACTGCTACCGCCGGGCCAGCAGCCGCCCCGGCCTGCAGGAACGAACGCCTGCCGACCCGGGTCTGCTTGTCGATCTCTCGCATCTTTAGCCTCCCTTTATATTGATTTTTTTATTCAGCATGCGGGCGTTACTGGTAATGCCCGTGTTTCTGCAGCACCTCGATCCGGTAGCCGTCCGGATCGGTGACAAAGAAGAACTTTGCCAGCAACAGGCCGTCGCGGTGGAACTCCTTGACCGGATTCGGCGCCAGCCCGCTGGCCTCGAAGCGGGCATGCTCGGCCGCGAGGTCATCGACGACGAAGGCCAGGTGGCCATAAGCGTCGCCGAGGCCGTAGGGCTCGGTGCGGTCGTGGTTGATGGTGAGCTCGAGCTCGAAGCCGCTGCCGTCGCCCACCAGATAAACCAGCGTGAAGCTGTCAAAGGCGAGACGCTGGGAGACGGACATGGCGAATGCAAGCCGGTAAAAATCAACTGAGCGCTCCTCGTTGAGCACGCGGAGCATCATGTGGATCGGCTTGGCCATCAGTGCTGGTCCTTGAGCCAGGCGATGATGCGGGCCCGTATGTCGGGATTGGCTTGGCGGTAGGCCATGACCGAGCCGGCCACGACCGCCTGGGGGTTGGTGAGATAGGCATCGAGCGTGGTCTCGTTCCACACGATGCCCGAGGCTGCAAAGGCGCCGCCATATTTGAAACCTGCCACGCTGCCGGCTCTGCGGCCGACGACACCCCAGAGATTGGGGCCCTGCCGCGTCTCCCCGCCGGCGGCGGCGACGTGGCAGGTGCCGCATTGACGGGCGAACAGAATCGCCCCATCCGGCGCCGCGACCGGCACGGAAAACTGTGCCGCGGCCTGGTTCCCGGCACAGACAACACTCATCAAGGCGGACAGGGCCGCCGTCACGCACCGCATTCTTGTCCTCCCAGCGATCGATCGCCGGAGGAAACGCTACCGAAGCCCCACAGGCCCCCGGTAGTATCAGGCTACGACAGCGGCATTTTGCGCTATATTGTTCTCCTCCCGTGCCAGCCGCTCGGCGACCTGCGCGGCGTGGAGATCCTGGTTGCGCAGGTAATGCACGCAGGTCACGCGCAGGAAGGAGGCGAGGTTGCCGACCTCGGCCTGGCCTTCCAGCACCTCGTCATGCAGCACGCCGATGAAGCGCGCGACGGTCATGCGCTCCTTCTGCGCAATCTCCTCGAGAATGCCCCAGAACGCCGCCTCCAGCCGGATCGACGTGGCATGGCCATGCAGGCGAACGGCGCGGGTCTCGGCGGCGTAGGTGGCAGGGTTCTGGGTGCGGAACAGGCTGCACATTGCGCGGTCCTCCGTTTCTTGATTATGCGCAGCATGTGGAGTGCGCGTCAGGAGTTCAAGCTGCGCGCAATCAAACCCCCATCAGATGGAGCGCCACACTCGCGCCGGCACAGACCGCAAGCGTTGCGAACACGCCGCGCCGCAGCCACAGCAGCAGCGCGCCCGCCAGCACCGCGAGCGCGAGGGCCACCGGATCGACGCTCGCCAGCACCGGCGCATCAAACCCGAACACCCCGAACCGCAAAGGCGCACTCGCCGAAAACAGCGTGTGCAGCGCGAACCACACCGCAAGATTGCCGATCACCCCCACCACCGCCGCCGTCACCGCAGACAGCGCCGCCCCCAGCCGGCGTTGATCCCCCAGCCGCTCGATCAGCGGCGCGCCCAGAAAAACGAAGGTGAAACACGGCGCGAACGTCACCCACAGCGTCAGCACGGAAGCCGCCACCCCGCCCCACAAGCCCGAGATCACACCCGGTGCCCGCACCCCCGCGAGAAATCCCACAAACTGCAGAACCAGGATCAGCGGCCCCGGCGTGGTCTCGGCAAGCCCCAGCCCCGTCAACATCTCCGGTGCGGAAAGCCAATGATACCGCTCCACCGCCTCCTGCGCGGCATAGGCCAGCACAGCATAGGCGCCGCCGAACGTCACCACGGCGAGGCGGGAGAAGAACCAAGCGATATCGGCGAACGCGCCGCCCACCGGCAGCAGGATCGCAACCGGCAGCACCCAGCACGCGAGCGCCACCAGCCCCGCGATCCGCGCACTCGCCGCATGGCGCGTGGCCCGCTGCGGGTCGGCTGCGATCGCTGCATCGACGGCCGCCAGCGTCCCGTCTTCGGCCTTGCCATGCCCGCCAGGCGCGAACCGCCCCGGCAGCAGCGCGCCGACGGCCGCGGCGGCCAGAATCACGACCGGAAAACGCACGGCAAAGAAGAACAGCGCCACAAACGCCACCCCAGCCAGCGCCCACGCCACCCAGCCCCGCAGCGCCCGCCGCCCGATCCGCAGCAGCGCCTGCAGCACCAGCACCAGCACCGCCGATTTCAACCCCAGAAACACCGCCGCAACCAGCGGCACCGCCCCGACCGTCGCGTAGATCACGGACAGCGCCAGCATCACCAGCGCACCCGGAATCACGAACAGCAACCCCGCCGCCAGCCCCCCGGCCGGCCCATGCATCAGCCAGCCGAGATAGGTCGCCAGTTGCTGCGCCTCCGGCCCCGGCAGCAACGTGCAGAAATTCAGCGCCCCCAGAAACCGCCGGTCGCTGATCCAGCGCCGCTCCTCCACCACCTCGCGGTGCAGCAGCGCGATCTGCCCGGCCGGCCCGCCGAAGGACAGGCAGCCGATGCGCAGCCACACGCGGAATGCCGCACCGAAACTTGGAACAACGGGTGTGTCAGACATCGTGATCTCGGGTCGGTTGCAAACACCCCATCGCCGAGCCGGGCCGTCTTGGCAAAGGATCTATGCGGTCTCGATCAGCGCCATCAGCGTCTCCAACCGATCCGCCTCGTGCGCTGGCTTGTCGGTGCGGATGCGCGAGATGCGGGGAAAGCGCAGCGCCACGCCGGATTTATGCCGCGTGCTGAGCTGCGCCGCATCGAACGCCACCTCCAGCACCATGCCGCGCGCCACCTCGCGCACCGGGCCAAACCGATTGGTGGTGTTGTCGCGCACCCATTTGTCGAGCATCGCAAGCTCGGCGTCGGTAAACCCGAAATAGGCCTTCCCCACCGGCAGCAGTTCCTCGCCGGACCACAGACCGAAGGTGTAATCCGAATAATAGCTGCTGCGCTTGCCGTGCCCGCGCTGGGCATACATCAG
>CAIQQQ010000045.1 GCA_903873995.1 uncultured Rhodospirillales bacterium | reverse complement strand
CAGATCGAACAGGTCGCCGACTACGTCATGACGCTCTACCAAACGCCCCGCAAGGACGCCGCGGAGACCGACGTCAAGGCCGGCGCCGCCCTGTTCGCCGAGAACTGCGTGGCCTGCCACGGCGAGAACGCCAAGGGCAACCGCGATCTCGGCGCCCCCGCTTTGGCCAGCCGCGTGCATCTCTACGGCGGCGCCCGAGACCAGGTCGTGGCCCAGATCACCCAACCGCGCATGGGCGTGATGCCAGCGTGGAATCAGCGTCTGGACGCGGCCACCATCAAGAGCCTCGCGCTGTATGTCCACGATCTCGGCGGGGGCGAGTAGCAGCCATGCCCCGCGTCAGCGCCCTCGCACGCGCCGAACAGCTCGCCGCCGAGGAGGCTGGACAGCATCTCTACGCCAACCGCGTCCGCGTCTATCCCAAGGCGGTGCACGGTCCGGTGCGTCGCTTCAAATGGGCCGTCCTGATCGTCTGCCTCTCGATCTATTATGCGCTGCCCTGGCTGCGCTGGCACCGCGGCCCCGGCCGGCCGGACCAGGCGCTGCTCCTCAGCATCGCCGACCGCCGGTTCTATTTCTTCGACCTGGTGCTGTGGCCGCAGGACATCTTCTACCTCACCGGCTTGCTCATCCTGTGCGCGGTCGGCCTGTTCCTCGTCACGAGCCTCATGGGCCGCGTCTGGTGCGGCTACACCTGCCCGCAGACCGTCTGGACAGACCTGTTCATGTGGGTCGAGCGTCTGATCGAGGGCGACCGCACCGAGCGCATGCGACGAGACGCGAAGCCGATGAGCCTGAACAGTGCATGGCGCAAGACGCTCAAGCACAGTCTCTGGGTGGTCATCGCGTTCTGGACCGGCGGCGCCTGGATCACCTATTTCGTCGATGCGCCCACCCTGGTGACCAGTTTCTGGACCGGCACCGCGTCCTCCGCCGTCTACGGCTTCATCGCCCTGTTCACCGCCAGCACCTATCTCCTCGCCGGCTGGGCGCGTGAGCAGGTCTGCACCTTCATGTGCCCCTGGCCGCGCTTCCAGGCCGCCATGTTCGATGAGCAGAGCTTCATCGTCACCTACCAGGCCTGGCGCGGCGAACCCCGCGGCCATGTGAAATCCGAGGCCAAGGGCGACTGCATCGACTGCGGCGCCTGCGTCACCGCCTGCCCCACCGGCATCGACATCCGTGACGGCGTGCAGCTCGAATGCATCGGCTGCGGCCTGTGCATCGACGCCTGCAACGAGATCATGACCAGGACCGAGCGCCCCCTCTGGCTGATCACCTGGGACAACCTGGCCCGCCAGACGGCCAAGACTGCCGCCAAAACGCTGGGCATCCAAAACGCCAAGCCGCCGCCGATCCGCCTGCTGCGCCCGCGCACCATCATCTACGCCACCGCCATGGTGCTGGCGGCAACCGTCATGTCCGTGGCACTCGCCACCCGCGCCACCATCTCGCTGTCCGTCCAGCAGGACCGCGCGCCGCTGTTCGTCCGCCTGGCCGACGGCTCGGTGCGCAACGGCTTCACCGTCAAGATCGTCAACAAGACGCAGATGGACGCCGTGTTCGACCTGGACATGCACGGCCTCGGCGAAGACGTGATGGCGCTCGCCGAATCCCATACCGCCCAGGCGACATCACTGGTCCTGCCTGTCCCGGCCGATGAGGTCGGCAGTTTCCGAGTGTTGGTCACCGCCTTCGTCCATGGCGAGCAGCATCCGGTCGATTTCGTCCTGCACGACCGCGCGACCGGCCAGACCGTTGCAGCCCATGCCCTCTTTCAAGGACCCGGCCGGATCGAAAGGCATGACAACCATGACCACTAAGACCGGACCGCGCTCGCTGTGGCGCTACATGCTCGCGGCCACCTTCCTGTGGCTCGGCCTCGTCGCGATCGTCAACGGCTACATGGTCTGGCAGGCCATCGGCTCCTTCCCGGGCCTCGCGGTCGAAGACGATTTCGGCACCAGCAACCGCTACGATCAGGTCATCGCCGTGGCCGAGGCCCAATCCGCCCTGCGCTGGCGGGTGACGGCCGATCTTGCCGACGGACGGCCGGTGCTGCATCTCACCGGGCCGGACGGCGCGCCGCTCGAAGGTGCTGTCGTCACGGCCACCGCCGAGCGCCCGCTCGGCCCCAGGCTCGCAACTCCCACAACCTTCACCGAAGCTGCTCCCGGCCGCTACATCGCCGATGGCGCCCTCACGGAACCAGGCGCGTGGGATCTGAAGCTCCGGATCGTCCGGCGGACACAGACGATGGCGGTCACCCGCCGCGTCATCCGGCCTTGAGCACAACCTACGCAGACACAGCCCCAGCCTTTGCTGGCACCCAGGCCGCCGCCTGCCGCCATTGCGGCGAACCCTGCCCGCCCGGCGCCCTGTTCTGCTGCACCGGTTGCACCGCCGCGTTCGAGATCATCGACGGCCTGGGCCTCGATCTTTACTACCAGCGCCGTCAGCTCGACCCCACCCAGCGGCCGCCGCGCCCGCAGCAGCAGCAGCGCTACGACCTGCAAAGCCACATCCGCACCCGTCCGGACGGCGCCAGCGAGCTGCTGCTGACGGTGGACGGCGTGCAATGCGGCGCCTGCGTCTGGCTGATCGAACAGATGCTGGGCCGCGAGCCGGGCATCGTCGTGGCCAGGGTGAACATGACAACGTGCCGCCTCCGCCTGGTATGGCAGCCGGAGGCAGGCTCCGCCGAGCGTCTCGTGGACCTTGTGGAGCGCCTAGGCTACCGCCTGGTGCCGTTTGGCGCCGAGCGCCAGGCCACCGAGACCGACCGCACCGAGCGCGCCCTCGTCCGCGCGCTCGCTGTCGCGGGCTTTGCCGCCGGCAACGTCATGCTGCTCTCGATCGGCATCTGGGCCGGGCTCACCGAAGGCATGGGACCCGCCACCAGAAGCCTCCTGCACTGGGTCTCGGCCCTGCTCGCACTGCCCGCCATCGCCTATGCCGGCCAGCCGTTCTTCCGCAGCGCCTGGCACGCGCTGTCCCATCGCCGCACCAACATGGACGTGCCGATCAGCGTCGGCGTGCTGCTGGTCACATCGCTGAGCCTCGTCGAGACCATCAACGGCAGCACCCACACCTATTTCGACAGTGCCGTCACCTTGCTGTTCTTCCTGCTGATCGGTCGCGTGCTCGACCAGCGTGCCCGGGGACGCGCCCGCGAAACGGTCAGCCGGTTCCTCGCCCTGCGCGGCGGCGACGTGGCGGTGATCGCCGAGGACGGCACGCTGCTTCGCAGGCAGCAGCGAGAGGTGGCCCCCGGTGACAATGTCCTGGTCGGCATGGGTGAGCGCATCGGCGTGGACGGCGTGGTGGCGCACGGCGAAACCCTGCTCGACACCAGCCTCGTCACCGGCGAAATCGCCCCAGAGCCCGCGAAGCCGGGCGGCCGCGTGTTCGCCGGCATGGTCAATCTCGGCCCCGCCATCACCATCACGACGCGCGCCACCGGCAGCGCCACCCTGCTCGCCGAGATGGCCCGCCTGATCGAGGCAGCGGAGGACCGGCGCGGCCGCCACGTCGCATTGGCCGACCGTGTCGCGCGCTGGTACACGCCGGTCGTCCACACCGCCGCCCTGCTGACCTGCCTCGCCTGGATCGCCACCGGACTTCCGGTGGGCGAGGCGCTGCTGATCGCGAGTGCCGTGCTCATCATCACCTGCCCCTGCGCGCTCGCCCTGGCCGTGCCCGCAGCACAGGTGATCGCCACCGGCGAGCTCCTGCGCCAAGGCATCCTGTTGAAATCCGGCACCGCCCTCGAACGACTGGCCGAGATCGACATGGTGGTGTTCGACAAGACCGGCACGCTCACCGAGCCTGATCTGTCCCTTGTCGGCGCCCCGCCGCCCGACGATCTGCGCATCGCCGCCTCGCTCGCCGCAGCAAGCCGCCACCCGCTCACCCGCGCGCTGGTCGCGTCCACCGGCGGAGCCATGCCGGCAGACGGGGTGATCGAGCATCAGGGCGAAGGCCTCAGCCGGATGGCGGCGGATGGCGAAACCCGGCTCGGCAGCGCCGCGTTTATCGGCGCAGATGCCGCGGCGGACACTCTCGCAGGCCTTTGGCTGCGCCGTCCCGGCCACACTCCGGTGCATTTTGCCTTCGCCGAGACCGCCCGCCCAGACGCCCCCGTGGTCATCGCCCTGCTCCGCGCCATGGGCCTCTCAATCCGCCTGCTGTCCGGCGACCGCGAAGGCCCGGTCCACCGGATCGCAGCCCAGCTCGGCATCGACGACTGGCAATCCGGCTGCCTGCCCAAAGTGAAACTGGCCTCCATCGAGGCACTCGCCCAGGCTGGCCACAAGGTGCTGATGGTGGGGGATGGGCTCAACGACGCGCCGTGCCTCGCCGCTGCCCATGCCTCGATGTCGCCTGCCAGTGCGGCAGATCTGAGCCAGACCACGGCCGACCTGGTGTTCCAGGGCCGCGCGCTGTCGCCGGTGCTGCGCGCCATCGCCGTGGCGCGCAGCACGCGGGCGGTCATGCGCCAGAACATCGCGCTCGCCGTCGTCTACAACATCCTTGCCATGCCGGTCGCTGCCTCCGGCCTCGTGACACCCTGGCTGGCGGCCGCGGCGATGTCCGGCTCGTCACTGCTCGTCATGGCTAACAGCCTGCGCCTGCGTGGCCAGCGCGCCGGATGAACGTCATCCTCTGGCTCATCATCGCGAGCCTGTCTGTCGCCGGCGGCGGGCTCGCCGTGTTCCTGTGGTCACTGCGCGCGGGGCAATACGAAGACCTGAAGGGCGCCTCCGAACGCATCCTCTACGACGAGTAGCAGCCCGGCCCGATCCCTGCCATCCTGACCGGATGAAGGAGCAACCCATGCAGATCGACATCATCTCCGACGCCATCTGCCCCTGGTGCTTCATCGGCAAGCGCCATCTCGAGGCCGCCTTGCCGATCCTCGCCGAGGATGGCCTCGCCTTCACAATCGGCTGGCGCCCCTATCAGCTCAATCCGGACATGCCCCTGGATGGCGTGCCCCGCACCGCCTATCGCACCGCCAAGTTCGGCAGCCTGGAACGCTCCCAGGAGCTCGATGCCGGCGTGGCGCAGGCCGGCATCGCCGCGGGCCTCGTCTTCCGCCACGATCTGATGCTGCGCACCCCCAACACGATTGCCGCCCATCGCCTGATCCGCGCGGCAGGCCAGGCGGGTCTTCAGGACCAGATCGTCGAGCGGCTGTTCCAGGCCTATTTCCAGGAAGGGATCGACATCGGCGATCCCACGATGCTGGCCGACATCGCCGCGCAGCAGGGCCTGCCCCGCGATATCATGAACGGCGATGACGGCCAGGCCGAGGTCCTCGCCGAGGACGCGGCCGCCCGCAAGGCCGGCCTCAGCGGCGTGCCGAGCTTCCTGCTCGAGGGGTATTTCCTGTTTTCCGGTGCGATGCCCACAGAGGCGATGGTGAGCGCCCTGCGCCGGGCCCACGCCGTGCTGAGCGCCCGCGCCGCCTGACCCGCGCGACCGCAGATATCGAACCAGCCGCGGCAAGGTCAGCACCATTCCGTGTGCCAAGGCCACGGCCTGCAGCACGACAATCAAAGAGGCCCTGAACACCCAACGGCATCTCCAGCCGCCGGACAAAACCCACGCACGTCGCAGCTTTTTGCTCTTCACGCAGATGTCGCTTGTGCACCATCGCCTGTCTGGTATGCGCCATAAGAGCGGCGGATGCGAACATATCGGCGCAACAGCAAGAACCATGGAGAGTTCCGGTGTCTGCTTCTGCCACTCGTTCTGCGGCTCCAACCGATGCGATGCATGATTGGGTCCATGCCTCTTTCGGCGTGCACCCCAACAGCTACACCGCACCAGCCGCGCAGGCTTTGCCGCCAGCCGGATCAGATCAGCAGTCGCAGGCCTTTCACAGCGCCTTCCAACAGCAGTTGTCGGTGATCGACGGCCCATCTGGCCTTCACCGGCGAGCATGCCGAGCCGACCAAGCATCAGGCCATGGCGGACCGCCGTGCGACAATGGCCGGCGCCTACAAGGCGGCCGCGGCACAGATCGACCCGGCAGATCCGACAAAGGCCAAACCTGCCATCGACAAAACATTGGCCGAGGCACAGGCCATTTCCGGGCAGGCGGCACAGTTGCGCCAGGCCACCGAAAAAGACTGGAATGACTGGCAGTCCCGCCAGGCGAAATTCGAGACGGCGGTCGGGCAGATCGACGAGATGAAGGCATGGGGTCATGCCAAGGCGCCTGACCTGCTTAGCGTCGTCGATGCCGTGAAGCCGCAGATCGAGGCGCGATCCTATGCGGCCGCCAGTGCTGCCGTGGATACGTTGCTGCCTAAGCTGCAGCCCGACTATGCCGATTTCCAGGCTCAAAAAGCCGCCCAGGCCCAGTATGAACCTGCCCGCAAGGCGCTCGATCCAAGGCTCGCCGCCGCTGCCACCTCAAAATTCAAAAAACTGGCCGATCAGCAACAGGCTTTGACCCCCGCCACAACCGCCATGGACGCGGCCGCAACCTCCAAGGATTTCGTCCACGCGCTACAAATGGAAGGCGACCTCGAAAAGCAGGTCACCACCTCCGAAACCGCGCTCGCAGCCCTGAATGCGCAGGCCGAGGCCTATGAGACGGAACGCAAGACCCTGCAGCCGCGTCTTGACCAGGCGACCGACGTTCCCAAGCACAAATCTCTGATGCCGATGATGCAGGACATTCAGGCGGGCCGCGATCAGATGGACCAGGCCGCCCAGGCCGAGGACTTCGACAAGGCGCTCGGCATGGCCAAGGACCTCGGCGCGAAGTCGGACGGCTACAATCAGGCCTCGGCAACGCT
>CAIQQQ010000044.1 GCA_903873995.1 uncultured Rhodospirillales bacterium | reverse complement strand
GAGCCAAGCTGGGGGAGTCATTGGGCGGGGCGTCCTCGGAGTCGAGGCCGACGAGGCGGAAGAGCTCGGCCGCGCGATTGGCGGCCTGAGGGCGGGGGACGTTGCCGCGGTCTATCAGCACCTCGGCCATCTGGGCGGACAGGCGTTGCACCGGGTCGAGCGCGTTCATTGCGGTTTGGGGGATGAAGGCCATGCGGCGCCAGCGGATTGCGCGGCGGTCTCGTTCGGGGAGTTTGAGGATGTCGCGGTCTTCGAACACGATTCCGCCGCCGGTGATGGCACCACCTTGCGGGAGCACGCCCATCAGGGCACGGCCGAGGGTGGATTTGCCGCAGCCGCTTTCGCCGACGAGGCCGGTGATCGAGCCTTGCGGGACATCGAGATCGAGGCGGTCCACGGCGCGGACACGGTTGGCATAGGTGACGCTGAGCCCGCGGACGGAGAGCAGAGTCATGACCCGGCAAGCTTCGGGAACAGCAGCTTTTCCGAGCCGCGCGAGATGAGGAAGCCGGCGAGGACCATCGCCATGATGGCGGCGCCCGGGGGGGCGAACCAGTTCCAGGCGCCGCGCGAGAGGGCCTGGTTGGCGTAAGCGTCCTGCAGCATCACGCCCCAGCTGATCGTGTCCGGATCGCCGAAGCCGAGGAAGCTGGCCGAGGCCTCGGCCAGGATCGCCCAGCCGATGGCGACCGAGCCGTAAAGGGCTGCGAGCGGCAGGACCTGCGGCAGGACGTGGACGAACATGATGCGGGCGGTGGAGCAGCCGGTGACGCGGGCGGCCTCCACCCAGGCACGCTCACGCAAGGACAGCACCTGGGCGCGGATGACGCGGGCGGTGTTGGGCCAGAGAAGTGCTGCGACGGTGAAGATCACCACGCCGGTGCCGGGATGGGTCAAGGCCGCCAGCACCAGCATGAAGGGCAGGAACGGCAGGCCCAGCACGATGTCGGCGAGCCAGGTGATCACACGGTCCGCCCAGCCGCCGAGATAGCCGGAGAGCAGGCCCAGCAGCGTGCCGATGGCGACCACGGCGAGGGCGGCGGTGAGGCCCACCGTGAGGGCTGAGCGGGTGCCCCAGATCAGCTGGCTCAGCACGTCTCGCCCCGACGAGGTGGTGCCGAACCAGTGCTCCGGCGACATCGGCAGATAGCGGGCGACGCGGTTGCCGTTCTTGAGCATCGCCTTCGGGTCGTAGGGCGCCAAACGGTCCGCGAAGACCGCCACCAGCACGATCGCGGCGTAGATCGACGCGCCCGCGATTGCGAACGGTTCGGACCGGAAGAAACGCCCAATCGCCTGCATCATGGCGTTAACGCTGCGCACCGACGGACACCCGCGGGTCCAGCGCGGCATAGGCGAGGTCGGCCACCGTGTTCATCACCACCAGCACGAAGGCGATCAGCAGGAAGGCGCCCTGGGCGAGCGGGTAATCGGCACTTTGCACGGCCTGCACCAGCACGCGGCCGATGCCGGGCCAGGCGAACACCGTCTCCACCACCACATTGCCGCCGACGCTGGCGCCGAGGCCGAGGGCGAAGGCGGTGGCCACCGGCAGGAGCGCGTTGCGGGCGGCGTGGCGCATCACCACGGACCAGCGCGACAGGCCCTTCATGCGGGCCATGACGATGAACTCGTCGTTCAGCACCTCCAGCATGGTGGCGCGCATCAGCAGCAACGGAAGGCCCTGGAGATACAGCGTGAGGGTGAGGGCCGGCAGGATCAGATGCCACCAATAGTCGCGCGATATCAGCATGGCGCCGAACGAGCCGGCCTCGGCGCCGGGGCTCAGCGCGCCGCCGGTGGGGAACAGGCCGGTCTGAAAGGCGAGGCCGGCGAGCAGCAGCATGCCGAGCCAGAATTCGGGGGCGGCGCGGGTGGCCAGCGCCGACGGGATCGCCACCGCCTCCACCACGCCGCCGCGGCGGAAGGCGAGGAAGGCGCCGGCCACGATGCCGAACGCGTAGGCGGCGCACAGCGACACCAGGGTGAGGATGATCGTGTTCGGCAGCGCCTCGGCCAGCAGCGCCACCACCGACTTGCCCTGCAGGAAGGACTGGCCGAGCTCGCCGTGCAGCAGGTTGCGCAGGTAGATCAGGTATTGCTCACCCAACGACCGATCGAGACCGAAGCCCTTCAGCAAGGCGGCGCGGGTTTCCTGTGAGAAGCTCGGCGACAGGAAATTCAGCGTTGGATCGCCCGGCATCAGCCGGAACATCACGAAGGTCAGCGTCGTGACCACCCACAGCACCAGCACGAGGTGGCCGAGCCGGCCCAGCAGATGGCGTGCCACCCGTGACGGCGCCCTACTGGTAGACGGGCGTGGTTTCCTTCACCCCCGCCGGGTAATGCAGCTCACCGTTGATGACGACATAGCCGGCATCCTTTAGCATCTTGCGTGCCGCCTCGACATTGCCGAGGCCCGGCACCTTCTTGTCGATCCCCGGTTCGGCCCAGAACGCCAACGCCGGCGAGATCCAGGAATTGGCGGGCACGGCGGCACCGCCATAGGCGTCCTCGGCGATCGCGTCACGGTCGATCAGGGCGGAAAGCGCGCGGCGGAAGGCCACGTCGTTGAACGGCGGGCGGCGCTCGTTGTAGGCGAGGAAGCGGAAGCCGATATCGAGGCTGTCGGACAGCTTGATGTCCGGGGTGGATTTCACGAGGCGGGTGAGCAGCTCGGGATCGCCGGTGTAGTCGGTGAGGAAGTTGATCTCGCCGCTTTTGAGCGCGCCCAGCGTTGCCTCGATGTTGGGCTGGATGCGCATGATCCAGCGGTTCACGCGGGGCTTGGCCCAATGGTCGGGATTTGCTTCCAGCACGATCTGTTCGGTGAGCTTGACCGAGACGAATTTGAACGGGCCGGAACCGACCGGCACCTTTTCCATGATGCTTTCGGCGGTTTCGGGCTTGTTTTTGAGATCCTCGAAGATCGGCGCCCAGATGTGCTTGGGGGCGAGGTTGAGCTTGGCGAGGGAGGATACGAGGAAGGCGGCGTCTGGCCGCTTGAGGGTGATGCGCAGGCTCCAGGGGCCGGTGGTCTCGACCTTGGCGATGTTGCTGACGAAGGGGCGATACATCGGCGATTTGTCGCCGTAGCCCGGCGCTTCGAGGCTGAACACCGCGTCGTCGATCGTGACGGGCTGGCCGTCATGCCATTTCATGTTCTGGCGGAGAACCACATCCACCGTGGTGGGGGTTGGGCGCGTGACGCTTTCGGCGGCCCAGGGCTGGGGCAGGCCGTCCGGCCCGATGCGCATCAGGCGGTCCCATACCAGCTCGGTGGCCCAGGAGCCCTGGGCGCCGGGGATGTTGAACGGGCTGAGATTGGTGGGCGGCGAGACGGAGTTGACGATCACGTCTTTCTGGGCTGTCAGGGGCTTGAGGTTGATCCAGGTCCAGAAGTTGCGCACGCCGATGCCGGCCTGCACCTTCATCGAGGAGGCGTCCCACACCGTCTGGTTGAAGGCCACGAGGTTCTTGGGGTGGACCATGAAGCCGTAGGGCTGCTGGGTGTTGATATACTCCTGCACCTCGCGGATCAGCGCCTGGCGCTTGGTGAGATCGAGCTCTTCGCGCTGCGCCTGGGCGAGGCGGTCATATTCGGGGCTGTTGAGGCCCACGAGGTTGTAGCCGTTGGCGATGTTGGCGGAGACGAAGAGGTTGTAGGTCAGCTCGTCCGGATCGGAGCGCTCCGGGCGGCCCACCATCTGCCACGTTGTCATGTCCCAGCGGTTGCGTTCGTACCAGACGATCTGGCTGAACTGCTGGCCTGGCAGGGGGCGGACCGAGACCTTGAGGCCGAGCTGCTTCCAGGCCTCCGCCGTCATTTCGGCCGATTGGAATTCCTGCGGCGAGGCGGCCTGGGGCTGGGCCAGGATCACCAGTGGGCGCACCGCGTCGCCTGCCGGTTGGGCGTGGGCGGGTTGGGCGTGCACGGCCGATAGAGAGAGGGCAGCGAGCCCCGCGAACAAACCCAGGCATTTCATCGACCACTCCCCGATTTCCGCATGGCAGGCAGTCAACACGCGCGCATCGCAAGGTTCAAGCCCCTTTCGCCGGGCCATCTTGCGCAGGCGACGTTTCGGTGATGCGATCGGCGCGCAACGGAGGCAGCCATGGCAGTCAGTGCGGACGAACAACGGTTTTTGGATGAGGTGTCTCTCGATCTGCCGTGGAGCCTGGTAGAGGAGTTCGCAACGACGCCGCGCTGGCGGCCGGAGGATGTGAACCGGGCGGCCGATGTGATCGCTGCGAAGCTGCGCGCCGCGGGTGTGCCGGTGGAGGTGCATGCGCCGGAGATCTATCTCTCCATTCCGTATTCCGCCTCCGTCTCGGCCGGGGGGGTGACGTATCGGGCCAAGCCGCCGTCTTCGTCGCTGTCCGTGCCGGGCGGGCGGACGGGGAAGCTGGTGACCCTCAAGGCCAATCCGAAGGCGCTGCGCAGCTATAACCGCGACATCAAGACGCTGTTCGGCGGCTCGATCGCCTCGCTCGCGGAGGTGCGGGCGCTGGTGGGCGGCAACATCGTGGTGATGCAGGGGTTCGGCAATCCGGCGCTGACCAGCCTGATCGAGGAATGGGGCGGTATCGGGCTGATCGCGGTCAATCCCGGGATCGACATTCATTGGGGCACCTGCACCACCATCTGGGGCAGCCCCGATCTGGAGGATATGCCGCGCAAGCCGAAGATTCCTGTTGTCGCGGTGAACAATCCGGATGGGCAGAAGCTGATGGCGCTGGCGGCCGAGGGGGGGGAGGCCACCATTCGCACCGATCTCGTGGAAGGGTGGTTCGCGCAGAAGATCCCCGTTGTGAGCATTCCCGGCAGCGTGGAACCCGAGAAGTTCGTTTTGCTGCATGGGCATTACGATTCATGGGATGTCGGTGTGGGGGACAACGCCACCGGGGATGCGACGCTTCTGGAGCTGTCGCGCGTGCTTTGGGCCAATCGTGGGGCGTTGCGCCGGGGCGTGAAGCTCGCCTGGTGGCCGGGGCATTCGACCGGGCGCTATGCCGGATCGACCTGGTTCACCGATGCGTTCGCGCTCGATCTCGATCGGAACTGCGTGGCGCAGATCAACTGTGACAGTCCCGGATGCCGCTGGGCGACGAGCTATCACGACACCCGTGCGTTCACGGAATCGGCGGCGATCGCCACCGCCGCCATTCTGGACATCGTGCCGGATGCGGTGGTGCGCACGCAGCGGCCGCCGCAGGCCGGTGATTACAGCTTTAACAATATCGGGCTGCCGAGCTTTTTTATGTTGAGCTCGACCATGCCGGACGAGCTGCGGCATGAGAAACATTACTACGACGTGTCCGGCTGCGGGGCGAACATCGCCTGGCACACCGAGAACGACACGCTCGAGATCGCCGATCGCGATGTTCTGCTGACGGACATGAAGATCTATCTGCTGTCTGCCCTTCGTGTGGCCAATGCCGAGATCCTGCCGTTCGACTGGTCCGCCACCTGCGACGAGTTCCTGGCGACCATCGATGAGTATCAGGTGGCGTCAAAAGGCCTCGCCGATCTTTCGGCCGCGCGCGCGGCGACTGAGGGCCTGAAATCAGATCTGGCCCAGCTCGACCACGCCGCCCCGGCGCAGCGCAACGCGGCCGTTATGGAGCTTGCGCGCGTGCTGGTGCCGATCAACTACACCCGCGCGCCGCGGTTCCGGCATGACCCGGCCTATACGGTGCCGAAACTGCCGACCCTGGCCGTGGCCGCTGAGCTGCCGGATTTCGCTGACGACCATATGCGACGGGTGGCGCAGGTCGATCTCATGCGGGGGCAGAACCGCTACCTTGCCGCGATCGCCCACGCTCGGCGGGTGGTGGGGGCTGCGGATTAAGAGGACGAAGCTGCCGCCTTCAACGCGACGTCCAGGCGACCGGCGGCGGCAGCAAGCCTTGCCTCAGCCGCGTCGCGTGACAGGCCGGCGTGCATCAGGACGGCGATCTTGACGCTGCCGGCCTGGTGCCAGAGGGCGGCGGCTTCGGGTTCGGGGAGGCCGGTGAGGGTGGACACCATGCGGTGGGCGCGGGTGATGAGTTTGGCGTTGCTGGGGATCATATCGACCATGAGGCCGCGATGGATGCGGCCGAGCTCGGTCATGAGGCGGGTGGAGAACAGGTTGAGCGCGATCTTCTGGGCGGTGCCGGCAGTCATGCGGGTGGAGCCGGGGAGGAATTCGGGGCCGGTGGGCAGCAGGATGGGGTATTCGGCCTCGGTCAGCAGGGGGGCGTTCGGGTTGTTGGCGAGGGCTACGGTTTGGGCGCCGGCTGTGCGGGCGGTGGCTTGGACGGCGCGGGTGTAGGGGGTGGTGCCGCTGGCGGCGACGGCGATAACGACGTCGGATGGAGTGGGAGTGAGGGCGGTCATTTCGGTGGCGCCGGCGCTTGCGTTGTCTTCGGCGCCTTCGGCGGAGCGGACGAGGGCGGGCTCGCCGCCGGCGATGAGATAGGCGAGGCGGTCATGCGGCCAGCCGAAGGTGGGGGTGAGCTCCACGCCGTCTTGCACGGCGAGGCGGGCGGAGGCGCCGGCGCCGGTGTAGATGAGGCGGCCTTCGGAGTGGCGGAGGCGGGTTGCGGCTTCGGTGATGGCGGACGCGAGGGCCGGGAGCGCGTTGCGGACGGCGAAGAGGGCGGATTGCTGGTTGTCCAGCATGGCGGCGAGGGCTTCCTCGGCGGGCCAGGTGGCTGCGTCGCGGGTGCGGTGCAGGCCGAGTTCGGTGTCCATTTCTGAGTCCTTCTGGCGACGTTTCTGGGGGCAAGGTTTACTCTGGGGTGAGGGGGGATCGCCATGTCCTTGATGCTCAGCGAAGCGCGGGAGGCGCCGGGGCTTGTTGCGGCGGCTTTGCGCGAGGATCGGGCGCTGTTTGAGGCGATCGGGGCGGCGCTGCGGGCACGGGCGCCGGCGTTTGTGGCGACCGTGGCGCGGGGGAGCTCGGATCATGCGGCGACGTATGCGGCGAGTTTGATCGGGATTGCGGCGGGGCGGGCGGTGGCGACGGTGTCACCTTCTCTGGTGACACGGTATGGCGCGGCGCTGGCGTTGGGGCCGGCGTTGGTGCTGGGGCTGTCGCAAAGCGGGGCGAGCCCGGATCTGGCGCGGACGATGGCGGTGGCGCGGGGGTCTGGGGCGTTGACGGTGGCGATCGTCAATGTGGCGGGGAGTGCGTTGGCGGCGGAGGCGGAGTTTGTGGTGCCGCAGCGGGCGGGGCCGGAGCGGGCGGTGGCGGCGACCAAGAGTTTTGTTCTGACGTTGGTAGCGGTGGCGCGACTGGTGGCGGCGTGGACGGGGGATGCGGGGCTGGCGGCGGCGTTACCGTTGCTGCCGGGGCGGTTGGAGGCGGCGTTGGCCTGTGACTGGTCTGGGGCGGTGGACCTTCTGGTTGGGCGCGCGGGCGGGGTGTTTGTGGTGGCGCGCGGGCCGGCGCTTGGGATTGCGCAGGAGGCGGCGTTGAAGCTCAAGGAGACCTCGCATCTTTCGGCCGAGGCGTTGAGTTCGGCAGAGATCCGGCATGGGCCCAAGGCTGTGTTGGATGGGGCGTTTCCGGTGCTGGCGTTTGGGCTTGCCGATTCCGGGGGGGACGATACGCGGGCGCTGGCGGCGGAGCTTCTGGCCGAGGGGGTGCCGGTGATGCTGGCGGGGGGAGACGCGCTGCCGTTGCCGGCGCCGCTGCATCCTTTGCTTGATCCGATTGCGGCGATCTTGGCGTTTTATCCGTTTGCCGAGGCGCTGGCGCGGGCGCGGGGGTTCGATCCGGATCGGCCGCGGGGGCTGCGCAAGGTGACGGAGACGCTATGAGTTCCATGGTTGTGATTGGGTTGATGTCTGGCACGTCCATCGATGCGATCGATGCGGCAGCGGGGCGGTTTTCCGTGGCGGGGGATTGCCTGGTGCTGGAGACGCTGGGGTTTTTGGAGGTGCCGTGGCCGGAGGGGACGCGGCGGCGGCTGTTGGATGCGTTGCCGCCGGCGCCGGTGGCGATGGCGGAGGTGTGTGCGCTGGATGTGCTGGCGGGCGAGGCGTTCGCGGGGGCGGCTGCGGTGGCGCTGCGGGAGCTGTGCGGGGGCGTGGCCGATCTGGTGGCGTCTCATGGACAGACGGTTTTTCATTGGGTTGAGGGCGGGCGGGCGCGGGGGTCGTTGCAGATCGGGCAGCCGGCGATCATTGCGGAGGCTGTGGGGCTGCCGGTGATCAGCCAGTTTCGGGCCCGGGATATCGCGGCCGGTGGGCAGGGGGCACCGTTGGCCAGCACGTTGGATGCGCTGTGGCTGGCGGGGGATGGTGGGGCTCGGGCGGCGCTCAATTTGGGCGGGATTGCGAACATCACCGTGGTGGGGGAGCCGGGGGCGCCGGTGCTGGCTTACGACACGGGGCCGGCGAGCTGTCTGTTGGATCTGGAGGCGGGGCGGCTGTCCAACGGACGGTTGGCTTGCGACGTGGATGGGCGGATGGCGTTGGCTGGGACGGTTCGGGGGGATCTGTTGGAGCGGTTGCTGGCCGAGCCTTATTACGCGGCGCCGGCGCCGAAGAGCACGGGGCGGGAGTTGTTCGATCGGCATTATACGTCGCGGCATCTGGCGGGTCTGCCGGGGGTGAGCGATGTCGATCTGATGGCGACTCTTGCGGAGTTGACGGCGCGGACGGTGGCTGCGGCGTGTCGGGCGCATGGGGTTGTGGAGGTGGTGGCATCGGGCGGGGGGACGCGGAATCCGGCTTTGATGGCGGCTTTGGGGCGGGCGCTGGGGGGGATTTCGCTGACCACCAGTGGGGCGCGGGGCCTGCCGGAGGATGCGAAGGAGGCCTATCTGTTCGCGTTGCTGGGGTGGTTGAGCTGGCATGGGTTGGCGGGGACGGTGGCGGGGGCGACCGGTGCGCCGCCGCGGGTTTTGGGGCAGATCACGCCGGGGATGGGGGCGTTGCGGTTGCCGGAGCCATGTGGGCGGCCGTTGAGATTGTTGATCAACCCGGCCTAGGGTGTGTTGAGGAATAGAACGCCAGGCGACCACCGACTTCAATTGCTTTGGCAAATGGAATCACACAAACACGTTATTTGATGCACATATCAAATCGTGCCTCAGATCGCCAATCGGTATTTCGGCAGACTGGCCGGGCCTTGAAGTGGGTGATCGATTGGGGGTTACATGAGCTATCTTGGTCATTGTTTTTGTGGCGCGGTTGCAGTTGAAGTGACGGGTGAACCGGAGGGAATGGGCTATTGCCATTGCCGTTCCTGCCGTTCCTGGTCCGGCGGTCCCGTGAACGCGTTCAGTCTGTGGAAGCCGGACGCGGTGCGTGTGACCGCGGGGGCCGAGCATGTTGGGACATTTCAGAAGACGGAGATCAGCCAGCGGCAGTTCTGCACGCAATGCGGTGGGCATCTGATGACCAATCATCCCACTCTCGGGCTTGTGGACGTGTTCGCGGCGACCATCCCGACTTTGGCGTTCGTGCCCGGGGTGCATGTCAATTACGCCGAGACCGTGTTGCCGATGCGCGATGGCCTGCCCAAGTTCGCCGACTTCCCGGCGGCCTTCGGCGGCTCCGACACGATGGTCGCGGAGTAACAGGCGTAGGCTGGTTCAGCGGAGCGAGACCCATCGATTCGCCGCTCTGATTGTCAGCACCCTTGCTTGCAGGAGTCCTGTGGGTTCCAGTGGATCAGGCGCACGATCAGCGAGCCGGGCTCACGCGTCGGTTCGTCGCCGATGGCGAGGACCAGGCCGTCTTGGGGGGCGGTGTATTCTTTTACCACGGCGCCGAAGGGGTTCATCTGAGTGGCGAGGGACTGGCCTTTGGTGACCTTGTCCAGCAGCGCCACGTGGAGTTCGACGAAGCCGCCGGATGAGGCGTTGATCGAGGTGGTTTCGTTGCCGATGAAGGGTTTTTGGAGCGTGGCGGGGGTGGCGGCCGGGGGGGCGAGCATGCCTTCGGCGACCATCACGCGGTTGATGCCGGAGACGGCGCGCAGGATGAGGTCGTGCTGCCAGGTTTTTGCGCGGCCCAGCTCGAAGGTGACGGCGGGGATCTTTGCGCGGTCGAACTCGGTCTCGACCGTGCCTTTGTCGCCGGGGTCGTATTTGATGACATCGGGGTTCAGCGCTTCGGCGATCTTCTGCACGCCGTCCAGCCGGACATCGGCCCAGACATAGAGCGGGTAGGCGGTGCCGGTGCTTTGGGTGTGCATGTCGATCACGAGATCGACGTTGCCGGCCCAGAGGCGGTTCCAGACGCGGCCGTCGAAGCGGATGCCGTTGTTTCCCTTGGCTTCGTCGCCCGGCATGTTGCGGTTGAGATCGACCAGGGCGCCGCCGTCGGCTGAGAGATACATCTGGCGGTTGGCGTGCAGGCTGCCGGAGACGTTGAGGCCGGGGATGCCGATGACGGTGCCCTTCAGCTTCGTGACGTCGATATCCGCCATGACGAGCTGCACGACACGGATGCCGTTGAGCTCGTCACCGTGGATACCGGAATTGAGGAGCAGGCGTTTGCCGTCTTCGGCGCCGCGGGCGACGATCACGGGGACGTAGAGCCATTGGCCGTTGTTGGTCTCGGCGGCCTTGAACCAGTAGGTGGTGAGCTTGCCGCGCGGCAGGGTGTTGACGTCGAGTTTGTCGATGACCGGGACGCCGCCGAGCATGTCCTGCGCGATTGCCGCGTCGGGGGCTGCGATGGCGGCGAGGGCGAGCATCGTTGCGGCCTGAATGAGGGGTGTCATGCTGGCTCTCCTGGTTCAGCAGCCAAGCTTGCAGGCGTCGGATGGGTTCCAGCGCAACAGCTCGATCAGTTCGGCGCCCGGCTCCTTCGTCGGTTCGCTGCTGATCGACAGCACGTAGGCGTCATACGGCGCCTTGTACTCGGCCACGATATCGCCGAAATTGTTGCGCTGGGTGGCCAGGAGCTGGTCCTTGGTGACCTTGGCGAGCAGGGCCACCTGCGGCTCGACGAAGCCGCCCACGGTTGCCTTGATGGTGACCAGCTCATTCGTCACGATGGGCGTTGTCGCGGCCGGGCCGGGCGTGGCCGGCGGCGGGGTCATGTTGAACGTGACCAGCACACGTCTCACGCCGGCGATGGCGCGGATGATCTTGTCCTGCTGCCAGGTTTTGGCGCGGCCGATCTCGAAGGTGATGGCGGGTATCTTGACCTTGTCGAACTCGGTCTCGACCGAGCCGGGCTCGCCGGGATCGTATTTGATGATGTCCGGCGCGATCGCCTCGGCCAGGGCGCGTACTTTGTCGAGCCGCACATCGGCGTAGACGAACAGCGGATATTCCATGCCGGTGCCCTGGGTGTGCAGGTCGATCATCATGTCGACATTGCCGGCCCAGAGGCGGTTCCAGATGCGGCCGTTGTAGCGCGCGCCGGCGTCGCCCTTGTCTTCGGTGCCGGGCATGATCCGGTTCAGGTCGTCGTTGGAGCCGCCGCCGGCGGAGAGATACATGCGGCGGTTGCCGTTGAGGATGCCGGAGCGGTTGAGGCCGGGGATGCCGATGATGGTGCCTTTGAGGGTGGCGAGATCGAGCTCGGCCATCACCGTCTGCACCACGCGGATGCCGTTGAGCTCGTCACCGTGGATGCCGGAGTTCAGCAGCAGGCGGGGGCCGTCTTCCGCGCCACGGGCGACGATGACGGGGATGTAGAGGCCCTGGCCGGTGTTGGTCTCGCTGCCCTTGAACCAGTAGCGGGTAAGTTGGCCGCGGGGAAGCCTGTTGACGTCGAGCTTGTCGATGACCGGGATGCCGCCGATTACGTCCTGCGGCTGAGCGATCGCCGGGGCGGCGGCGATGGTGGCCAGCACGAGGGCGGTGGCGCTGGCCCGCATGGCGATGGTTGGCGTGGACATGGGGGGTGGCCCTCCGGTTCCACCCCTGATAGGCGCCTGCGTCGCCGGCTCAGCAGTGCCGGAATCTACGTGACGCTGCTCAATGCAGGGTGCGCTTGTGGAACACGCCGCCTTTCATGATGGCGGCCATGTGACCGCCCTGGTTTTGGAAAACACCGAGATCCTTCAGGGGATCGCCGTCGATCACGAGGAGGTCGGCGAAGGCGCCGGGCTTGAGGGTGCCGAGCTTGCCTTCCATACGCACCACCTGGGCGCCGATGGTGGTGGCGGCGCGGATGATCTCGAGGGCGGACAGCACTTCGCGGCGCAGCAGGAACTCGCGGCACTGATCGACCTGCAGGCCGCCGATCAGGTCGCTGCCATAGGCGACGGGGACGCCGGCGGCCTTGCAGATCTCGAGCGAGCGGAGGCCGCCGTCGATGACGAGGTCGTTCTTCTCCAACATCTCGCCGGTCATGCCGAATTCGGACG
>CAIQQQ010000043.1 GCA_903873995.1 uncultured Rhodospirillales bacterium | reverse complement strand
TCCACGCCCAAAGCGCCACCCGCGCCAGGCCGCTGCGCAGCACCAGGCCGGTCTTGGCGGGGTGGCGATGCACCACGAATTTGTGCGGCGCCAGCGGCGTGAACAGGTTGCCAGTGGCCTGCCGGTCCCCGGCCAGGCTGCCGCGCAGCAGGATCGTCTGCCCGTCTGCCCGGTCCACCTCGAACCAGCGCTGCGGGCGGCTGATGAACCGGTCCGGAACGATCATGCCGGGATCGGTGCGCCAGATGATCTCGTGCACCGAGAAGCCCTTGCCCACGGCGTCGAGCATGTCGAACAGCGCGTCATCGAGCGCTCCGGACTGGACCCAGGCTTCCAGGAATGCCTTGTGCTCCACCTGTGCCGCATCGTCATCGTTGATCTCGATGGTGAGCGGCAGCTGCGTCACCTGTCGTTTGCGGGTGGCGAGCACGCCGGCGTAATGCAGGTCGCGCTCCTCGATCTCCTCCGCCAGTTCCTGATAGGCGCGCGACCAGCCGAGATCGGCGTTGCGCAGGATTTCAGCGAGGCGCCAGGGCGACAGCCCGGCGGCCGGGTTGCCCGACCAGATCGGCCGGTTGCCGACCACCGTGGGGGTGGCCTGTTCCTCGCGCAGCGACGCGATCATGGCCGAGGAGATCGGCGCGCCGTGCTCGTCGAGAATGCTACTGGCCACGGTGGGTGCTTTCGGTTTCCCGCGCGGCAAGGGCCAGCACGATCGGATCATCAGGGTTCATGCGCGGCGCCAGATGGCGCGGCATCTGGCGGCGATAGCGCCAGGCGAGGCGGCGCATGGTTGCGATCTGCGCGTCATCGATCCGGCCGAGATCGATCCGCGCCAGCGCCCGCAGCCGCGCCTTGTCGGGATGGCCCGGCAGCATCGTGACGCGGCCCAGTGCCGCGATGGTGAGCCGCAGCACGGTCTGCTCGGACATCGCCATGCGCGCCGCGTCGTCATCGACCTCAGCCGGCTGGGAGCGCGCGGCGAAGCTCATGACATCACCCACCGGGCGCCGAAGCCCTCGAACATCTCGTCGTTGCTGGCGGTGTCGCCCCGCGCGGCCTGGTATTCGTAGATCTCGGGATCGGCCCTGCTTGCGAAATACGCCAAGGCGGCGGCGATCGCGGCGTCACCATGGCGCTGGCGGCCGGCATCGTCTCGCACCCGCTCCGGCACCCGCGCCACGCCGCGCACCAGCGCCAGCAGGCGGATGTCACCGGCGACGTCACGGTCGCGCGGGATGGTGATCATGGCGTCCTCGAATGCTGCCTTGAATGGCGGCATGTTGGCGCGATACCAGGGCTCGCTCAGCATCACCTGCATGATGTGGCCGCCGAATTTCTGCATGGTCTCCTCGGCCATCTGCATGCCCAGGCCGGTCGCATCCATGGCGGCACCGCGCAAGCGCGGTAGGCGGGCCAGCACATGCCACAGCACCTGGCGCTGCTGCGCGAAGGGACAGTTGCGCAGCTCGATCACGAATGCCGTGCGGCGCACCATGTCGGCACACAGCGCCAGCACCCACAGCACAGTCAGGTCGCCGCGCCGGGCGATGTCGAAGCCCGCCACGTGCGGCGTGCGCGGGTCGAGCTCGCGCAGCACCGGCGCCAGATGTTCGGCCATCCAGTCCGCCAGATCGGCGGCACGCAGATGCTCCGGCCATTCGCCGAACTGCTTTGAGCCCTCCCAGCGCAGCACCGGCACATCCGGCACCATGCGCGCCTCGATCAACGGCGAGGGGATGAAGCTGCCGCTGGTGGCGCTGGGCACCACGAACAGCTCCTCATCGGCGGCACTGCCGTAGAAGGCGATGATCTCTGCCCGCCACAACACTTCGGCTTCAGGCGACCAGACCTTGCCGGTGGTCAGGCAGATGCGGCGATACAGCCCATTGGCCAGCGCGTCGTCGAAGGTGGTGCGGCCGAGGTGGTAGGGCAGCCGGCCGGCGCGGATGTCGTTGACCAGCACAGCGAACGGGTTGGTGTCACCGTCATGGGTGCTGATGATCACCACCTTGCCGCCCCAGATCAGCAGCGCGAAGGCAGCTTTCAGCAGCGCCTCCAGATCATCGTGGAACGCTGCCTCGTCGATGATCACGAGGCCCTGCATGCCGCGCAGCGCGCGCGCGACGGAGGGCAGCGCCAGCACCTTGAAGCCGGAGGCGAACTCGACGCGGAACGCCTTGATCTCGCGCTCCGGCCGGTCCGGATCGGTGAACACGAATTCCATCACGGCAGCGGCGGCGGGCTCGATGGCGCGCGCCCACTCGGCCACGTAGTCGATGAACTCGCGGGCCATTTCGAGGTTGTATCCCATGTAGAGCACATCCATCCCGCCGGCCGCCCGCGTGCCGGCCGCACTGATGGTGGCAACGGCGGCAGCGGCCCAGCTGAACCCGGTGCGGCGGGATTTCTCCTCGACCACCACGGCGTGCGCGTCGATCGCCGCCATGAAGCGCTGCTGGTAGGGCAGGAAGACTGCGGGGAGATCGGTCATGCGGCCTTGACGCCGAAGATGCTGCTCTTGATGGCGTCGATGGTCTGCGCCGTCAGGCCCTTCTCGCGCCCCACGGTCTCGACCACGTTGGCGGCAGCCTTCTTCGCGCGCGCTTCGGCCCTGGCCTCGGCGGCGGCGATGAATTCCACGTTAGTCTTGCTGGCGCGGGACAGATGATCAAGGGCCTTCGCCAGCATCATGGCGCCCTCGGGATTGCCGTTCAGTGCCGCAAGGCCTTCTGCGTCCACGCCAACACCGTCGGCGGCGCGCATGTGCAGATCGAGGATGGCGCTGTGCAAAAGCTCGATATTGAGGCGCGCGGCCTTGCTCTCCGGCGCGTCGCCCAACTCGCGCACCAGCGCCTCCGCCACCTGGCGGGAGCGGCGCATCTTCTCCTGGATCTTGTCCATCCCCTGGATATGCCGGCCCAGCGCGCTGCGGCTGGGGGCCTCATCCAACAGCCGGGACAGATGTTCGTGGATCTGGTCAATCGTCCACCCTTGGCCACGAAGCTGCCCGATCAGTGACCGGAATTCCTCCGGCATCTTGTCAACGCTGGACGGGCGCGACATTCAACCGGCCTCCAGCCGCGCCACACCCGGGTGGAAGCGGCCTTCGGCCACGGCCTGGCCGGCCTCCTTCAGATGCACCAGCCACAGCTCGCCGCTCGTGGGTGCATCGAGCTTCTCAATCCTGATCAGCATGTGCTGCTCCAGCCAGATCAGGTCGGCGCGCATCACGTCGCGCGCCACCTTATGGCCGAAGCCGTCGAGCACGGTTCGCAGCACCATCTCGTTCAGATGGAACTTCTGCACCTCGCTCAGGGTGCGCAGAATGACCAGGCGCCGGTCTTCGGCGAGGATGTTGGAAATCGTCATTTCGGGTGCTCGTGATCCAGCTCGTTCTTGAGCAGCAGCTCCGTCATCCGCTCCACCCGGCTCACCGACTGGCCGAGGCCGATCAGCGTGGCCGTGGTGCCCGCCATACTGGCCTCCATGCCCGACAGCTTGGCGGACAGCGCGCGCAGATCGTCATGCGTGGGTGAGCCGATGATGCGGCTTTCGACGGACGTGACGCGGACGACCAGCTCGTTGTGGGTTCCGATATCAACGAAGCTGGTTTTCAGATTGCTGCGGATCAACGACAGCGCGATGCCTGCCAGAACCACCAACATTCCAGCAATGGCGCCCAGGGCCTGCCAGGACAGATCCCAGTTCATCGGCGCGACATCCTCTCGATCTGCTCCTGGCACTCCACACAAAGCTCGCAGCCCTGGATTGCCACGCGCCGCGCCTCGGGGATTTCGTCGCCGCACGCCTCACAACGCTGCAGGCTGATGCGGCCGTTGCTGAGGCAGGGCCGCATCAGCAGTGACCGCTCGAGATGTGCCGCCTCCAGCTCCTGCGCGCGGTCCACGAAATCAACCATGGTCGGCGCCGGCCGGCGTGCTGCGGAACAGCAGGTCAGTTTTCTGCTGGCTGCCCGCCGAGCTGCCTACCCAGTAGCTGACCACCGAGGTCGCCATCGCGGCCAACGTGCCCAGCAGCATGTTCAGCAGCGTCTCGGACCCGGCAGGGAGTGAGCGCGTGAGGGCCAGGAACATCACGGCGCCGAACGTGACCAAAACGACCACCGACACGATTGGCGCCGCCCATTGCACCGGACTTTTCGCGCCGGCCAGCGCGATCGTCTGCTGCCGCGCGTCGGCGACATCCTTCAGGATGGCAGCCTGATCGGCCATCTCCTGCGCGCGCACCGCCTGCCGATCGGCTGCGGCGATCTGGGCGAGCTGCACGCGGAGCTGCGCCTGCTGATCCGGTGACAGCCCGGCCACATCCTGCGCCGTGGGGGCCGCCACGCCCGTCACACTGGCCACAACCTGCGTCACGGCCGCCTGCACGGCCGAGGCGTTCCGCCCGAAGATCGCATCTTCGATGCCTGGCAGCAGCCCGGTGACGGCGCCGATCAGCGCGCCGATTGGCCCACCGGTGGAAAACCCCTGCAATGCCCCCTGGCCACCGGCCAGCAGTGTCGACGCCAGATCAGTCATGACGAAGCTCCCAGCGAAATGGCTTGATACGGCAACAGGCTCAGCCGGCGCGCCCAGCCCATCGGCTCGCCGTCTCGCGCGCCGAACACGCGCCAGTCATCGAGCGCGGTAAGATAGGCGAGCCGATGTGCCATGAACTCGGCCGCGACAGTGGAGAGCGCGCCGAGCGCGATCAGCTTCGCCAGCGCGGCCTGGCTGACCGCCCCCCAGACGCCGTCTACCGGCACGCCCACCACCTGCTGCAGCCAGCGGATCGGATGGCCGCCGTTATAGGCAGCGTCCACAACCAGCAGCGCGAGCGGCCCGGGCAGCGAGCCGCAGGCGTTGGCGTTCCAGTAATCGCGGGTGAACAGGACCTTGGCGGCCTGATAGGAGAGGGCTGCGATATCCGTGGTGGGATAGCGGGCGGCCGAAATGCCGAACTTGCTGCCACGCAGCGTGCCGACGCCGACCTTGCCGCCGGTCCAGTTGCCGCTGTCCTCATGCGTCAGATCGAGCCGGTCACCCTCATGGCCGACCACGATATCCCATATCCGGTCGATCAGGTCTGTCACAGCCACCTCCGCCAAAACCCCGCCCGGAGAAATCCGGCGGGTTCGCGCGCGCGATGGCAGAACCTACGAAGCAAGACTGGTGGGTTTCATGCCCCTGGTTGGGGGCTTCGGCATGACGGCTGATTTACAGTTTCAGCGCCATTTGTGCCGTCTCGACCGGCGGTGCGCCGGCTGCCGGTCCGGGACCACGCAGATAGGTGCCGACGGTGTTCTCCGTGCAGCCGAGCCGTTGCGCGATCTCCCGGTGATTGAGGCCCTGGCTGCGATACACCCGCGCGCGCCACCACTTCACCAGGGGGATTTTCAAATATTCGCCGCCCCATCCTTCTGACAGCGCTGCCACCGCCTCGATCCCGATCTGGGCCACCAGCACCTGGCCATCAGCCGGCGCGCGCGGGATGAACACGCGGGTGCCGCCGCGCTGCTCGATGAGCTTGAGCGTGGCCGCGGCGCCGATGCGCTTGGCCAGATAGGCTATCTCGGCGGGTGGTGGCGGAAGCGCGTTCATTCGGGGGCCGCCCCCATGCGCCAGTTCCCCGGCAGCACAGTGATGATGCAGGCGGATAGCGGGCTATAGACCACCCGCACCGCCGGCCCCGCGGGCACGCGCGCCAGCCAGACCTCGCGCCCATTCCACTGCCGCGTCAGCAGCAGCGCGGCGCGGCCATCGCCGGCCGCAGCCAGCACGATATCGGCCACCATCGCTGCGAAATCCGCCTCGTCCAGCATCACGCCATAGCGGGCGGACGCAGCAGAGACGGCATGCGCGCAGCCATGGTGGATATGCATCACGGCTCCGGATGCAGCGCCGCGACGTCGGCGGCGGTCAGATGCAGCACGCGGCAGACATTGCGGCCATCGCTGGCATCGGCGTCGATCTCCACCCGGATCAGCCCGCGCTCGCGCAACTTGCGCACCTGGTGCAGCCG
>CAIQQQ010000042.1 GCA_903873995.1 uncultured Rhodospirillales bacterium | reverse complement strand
GGTGAAGCGGGAACCGTGTCGTGCGGCCGTGCAGAGCATCGTCCGCCATGGGGCAGCCCGGCTCCTGCACCCATCGCTTCCGCCCCGCCTACTGCCAGCGGATTCAATCGGTGCGGCTACAGATCGCAGAACAACTCGTCACCACAGGGACACCACCGGCGCCAGTTGTCGGAGCGGGATTCAAGTTCGTAGGCTTTGCGCTTGAAGTGCAGGACTACGGCAAGATCGCAGACATCAGCACAGCGAGGATCATGTAATGGCTACCACAGCAAATCAAGCGCGGGCGGGAGCGGGGAACGTCATGGGATACCCACCGGGCAGCCCCGAGGACATTGCACAAAAACAGGCAGCCGCCGCTGCCGGGAACCCAATCCCGCCGCCGAATCCAGCGCATGATCAGGTGCCCGTCGACCCAAACGCCTACGTGGACCCATATGCTGGATACGCAAACGGCAGCCCTGGGAGCGCAGGCGGCGGGACGAACTGGACAACGGCGTCTGCATCTGGTGGCGGTAGCGGGACAGTCGGCGGTCTTGCAGGCCCCGGCACACCCCTGCCCGGCGGCGGTGGCAAAGCATCGACCAATCCCATGGCTGGCGTCTCTAGCGCTCTAGGTGCTATCCCCGGGGTCGGCGGGATAGCCGGCGGGGTTGCGAGTACCATCGGCGACGCCCTGGTAGCTCCCAATACCTACGACGCGAATGGAAATCTGACTCTTTCCACCCAGGCGGCGGGAAACATCTACAACCGCGCCATGCAGCCAGTCGCGAATGCGCCGACAGCAAACATCACGAGCCGTGACGTAGCGGCGCCCACCATCAACGCCCAGACCATCGCAACGCCAAACGCTATCCAGGCGCAAAATGTTGCAACACCTGGCGCCATCCAGGCACAGACCGTTGCGGCTCCCGGTGCCATCACGGCACAGAACGTTAGTGCGCCGGCCGACATCAACGCGCAGAGCGTCCAAGCGTCCGACCTGCTCCAGGGCGGCACAGCCGATGCCCAACGGGCAGCGATACTCCAGCAAGCACAAACCGCCGCCAACAGCCCAAGCAGCGCAGCGGCGGCCATGCGGGCCGCCGGTAACCAGATTGAGAACCAACAGGCAGGGCTTGCAGCGCAGGCCCGCGGAGCCGACCGGGCATCGGCCAGGCGCGACGCCATGCTGGCCACGGGGACGCAGGGAATGACCGCGGCCTCCACCACGGCGCAGCTCGCGGCTCAAGAGCAGGCGGCAAAGCAGCAGGCATACACCAGCGCGTTGACAGGCGTGCGGGCAGGGGACGTCTCGGCCTCCCAGGCGCTTGCCGGCATCGGCGAGGCCAACCAGGGTGCTAATCTATCGGGACAGCAATGGACGGCCGCCAACGCACTGGCGGCTGCAACGGCCAACCAGCAGGCGAACTTGACGGGCCAGATCCAGACGGGAGCGCAGGGCCTCACGGCTGCGACGGCGAATCAGGCCGCTAATCTACAAGCGCAGACGACCACGGGCGCACAGGCTCTCACGGCCGGGACGGCAAACCAGGCGGCAAATCTGCAGGCGCAGACTACCACGGGCGCGCAGAACATACAGGTTGGCACGGCGAATGCAGCGAACAACCTGACGGGGCAGGTTCAGCAGGGCTCCTTGGGCGTCCAGGCCGGCACGGCGAACCAGCAGGCAAACCTCACCGCCCAACAGGCCGACATCGCCAACAAGCAGACGGGATATGTCGACACCCAGAACGCGCAGAACGCGAAGCTGCAAACGGCCACGCAGGCAGTCGGCGCGACCAATCAGGCGCAGGGTGTGGCGGCGACGTATGGGACGGGCCAAAACGCGCAGAAGAGTAAGACCGCGGGCAGCCTAGTGAGCGCCGCGTCCGGCCTCCTCTCGTACGAGCGCGCAAAGACCGACGTTGCCCCCATTGGCGACACCGACCTGTCCATGGGCACCGAGCCGACTGGGTGGCAGCGCGCCGGCGCGGCCATGCAGATGATGGGCGATCGCTTGAGCGACGCGCCGCCCGCACAGATCGCACCCATCGGCAAGAAGCAGGACTTCCTTGACTGGCGAATGCCACAGCCGCCGCCCGACACGAGCTCAACGTCCAGCACGACAGGGATCGGGGGGCTACTCTCTGGGCTCGGCGTCGGGTTATCGGACGTGCAGGCTAAGCGGGACGTCGAGCGCATGGACCCACGGGACGTCGTGGACTGGGCCGAATCGGTCCCGACCGCGACGTGGCGCTATCGGAAAGGCGTTCCAGGCACCGACCAGGGCGCCGACTATCACGCCGGGACCATCGCACAGGGTCTAGAGCGCACCGGCCCACTCGGGAAGCTCCTGGTCCACAGGGACCCACAGACTGGGCTCAAGCAGGTCGAATACGGCCCCCTGGGGCTCATGGTTGGCAAGGGCGCGCTCACGAAGGCCGACCAAGCGTTGAACTGGGCAAAGGCCGCCTACTCGATGGCTGCCAGGAAGGGTTCGTAACATGGCTGATGGACCGGCACCGGCATACAACGCCATGGGGCAACTACAGC
>CAIQQQ010000041.1 GCA_903873995.1 uncultured Rhodospirillales bacterium | reverse complement strand
GCCATTCCGGCTCCGAAGGCGATGTGCGGCGGGCGCTGTCCGATCTCATCGCAACCATCGATGGGCGCGTGGCGGTGACGTGCTTTGCCTCCAACGTGGCGCGTGTCGAGTCCGTCGCCTTGGCCGCGCGCGATGCCGGGCGAAGTGTGGCGCTGGTCGGGCGGTCCTTGCGCAACCTCGACGCCTCGGCGCGGGAATGTGGTTATCTGAAGGACGTCCCGCCGTTTGCCGGCGAGGATGACGCGAACGACATCCCTGACGACAATCTGCTGATCATCGTGACCGGCAGCCAGGGCGAGCCGAAATCGGCGCTGGCGCGCATCGCGGCCGACCAGCATCCTCGCATCGAGCTGGGCGACGGGGACACGGTGGTCTTCTCGAGCCGCATGATCCCGGGCAACGAGCGCGCGATCGGCCTTGTGCAGGACAATTTGGTGCGCCGCGGCGTGAAGCTGATCACCGATTCAGACCACCTGACCCATGTCTCCGGCCATCCGGCGCGTGACGAGCTGAAGCATCTGTATGCGCTGGTGCGGCCGAAGATCTCGGTGCCGGTGCATGGCGAGTGGCGGCATCTGACGGCTCATGCCGAGCTGGCGCGCAGCCTGGGGGTGACGCCGATCCTGATGGAAGATGGCGACATTCTCTCGCTGGCGCCGGGTGTGGCGGAGATTGTTGACTCTGCACCAGTGGGCAAGCTGGTGCTGGACGGCACACGGCTGGTGCCGCTGCAGGGCCCGGTGATGGGCGCGCGGCGGCGGATGCTGTTCAACGGTGTTGTCGTTGCCTCGCTGGCGGTGGATTCGAACGGGATGCTGCGCGGCAAGCCGAAGATCTCGGCGCCGGGCCTGTTTGATACCGACGACGCCGAGTTGGACCGCGTTGCAGGCGAACTCGAAGCCGCGATGGGCGATCTGGCCGCATCGGTGCGGCGGGATGACTCGGCGTTGATGGATTCGGTGAAGGCGGTGCTTCGGCGGGCGCTGGGTAAGCGTCTGTCCAAGCGACCGATGGTCGATGTTCACATGATCCGGGTGTGAGCCATGCACTGGTTCACCGCCTTCGTGCTCTTCGTGATGATCTGGTGGACCGTTCTGTTCGCTGTTCTGCCAGTGGGCACGCGGCCGGTGGACGAGCCCGATGCGGTGACTGGCTGGCGCGGTGCGCCGGAGCGGCCGCTGATGGCGCGCAAGCTGTTGGCGACCACCCTGATCTCGGCGGTGGTATGGGGGATTATGCTCATGGTGATCCTCAATGGCTGGATCAGCTTTCGCAGCGGCTGGCTAGCCTTGCCCGATTATTGAGCAGGTGCCGCACTCACGGGCGTGCAATGGTAAATAACGCGCCAAACACTGTCTGATCGCTCGTTTTTTCAGCGTTGGGCCACGATTTTAACGTGGACGTAAGAAGTTGATGCGCTCAATCTTCACGGCAGGACGAGAGAGCTTCTCTCTTCCTGCCGTGTGACTGGCGTTTCCTCCCTAAACTTGGCCCGCGCGCCTATGGCTGCGCGGGCCTCTTTTTGTTAACGGTTGGTGAGCCCTCTGTCACGCTGATTCTATCGGTTTGAGGTCGGTTTGCGAGATTTTCTTGCGCCAAACCATGGTGCGACGCACAAATCTTCCCGCGTAATGAGTTCATAGGAAGGTCAGGGCTTTCCCCTGGACCCACCAGGGGCTCGGCCATCATGCCGAGAGGCGTGCTGACGCACGACGGCGGGTCCGGGGCAGGGCCCTGGCCTTCCGGTGAAGCCGCCGCTAGGGTCCGCGCAGATCAATTCGTTTGAATGGACCCTGAGTGATGCGCCTGTCTCGCAGCCTGATTCCCACTCTCAAGGAAAATCCTGCCGAGGCGCAGATTGCGTCACATCGGCTGATGCTGCGGGCGGGTTTGGTGCGGCAGACGGCGTCTGGGATCTATGCGTGGCTTCCGGCGGGGTGGCGGGTGCTGCAGAACATCGCCAACATTGTACGCGAGGAGCAGGACCGGGTTGGGTGTCAGGAGCTGCTGATGCCGACGATCCAGTCGGCCGAACTCTGGCGGCAGTCTGGACGGTATGACGCGTATGGGGCGGAGATGCTGCGGCTGGCTGATCGGCATGGCCGGGAGCTGCTGTATGGTCCGACCAATGAGGAGATGTTGGCGGACCTGATGCGCCAGTCGGTGAAGAGCTACCGAGAGCTGCCACAGACGCTTTATCATATCCAGTGGAAGTTCCGCGACGAAATGCGGCCGCGCTTTGGCGTGATGCGCGGGCGCGAGTTCCTGATGAAGGACGGGTATTCGTTCGACCTCGATTACGAGGGCGCGGTGGTCAGCTATCGCAAGCAGATGCTGGCCTATATGCGCATCTTCCAGCGGCTGGGGGTGAAGGCGATTCCGATGGTGGCGGATACTGGGCCGATCGGCGGCGATCTCAGCCATGAGTTCATCATCCTGGCGCCGACCGGCGAGAGCCAGGTGTTCTATGACGCTGCCTATGAGGCGATGGATTTTACCAAGGAAGCGGTGGACCATGAGAGCCCGGCCGACCTGGAGCGGTTCTTTGGCGAGGTGACCAAGAACTACGCAGCGACCGACGAGAAGCATGATGAGGCGGTGTGGGCGCAGGTGTCCGAACAGCGCGAGGGGCGCGGTATCGAGGTCGGGCATATCTTTTATTTCGGCACAAAGTATTCGGCTCCGATGGGGCTGACCGTCGCGGGCAAGGACGGTTCGCAGATTGTGCCGCATATGGGCAGCTACGGTGTTGGCGTGTCGCGACTGGTGGGGGCGCTGATCGAGGCGCATCACGATGAGGCCGGCATCATCTGGCCGGACAGCGTGGCGCCGTTCCCGGCGGTGATCGTCAATCTCAAGGTGGGCGACGCAGGGTGTGACGCGCTGTGCAACGAGGCTTATGCGGCGTTTGGCGGGCGGGCGCTGTTGGATGACCGGGAGGATCGGGCGGGTGTGAAGTTCGCCGATGCCGACCTGATGGGCCATCCATGGCAGATCGTGGTGGGGCCTCGCGGGGCCGCCAATGGCATGGTGGAGCTGAAGCGGCGAGCGACGGGCGAGAAGGTCGAGCTGTCCTTGGCGGATGCGTTGGCGAAGATCCTCTGATGTTCGGGCCTTTCGAGCGTGCGGTGGCCGGGCGCTATCTGCGGGCGCGCAAGGGCGAGCGGTTTGTGTCGATCATCGCGATCTTCTCGCTGGTGGGGATCGCGCTGGGGGTGGCGACGCTGATCATCGTGATGTCGGTGATGAACGGGTTTCGCGTTGAGCTGCTGGGCAAGATCCTGGGGCTCAACGGGCATCTAGGCGTCTATTCGGCCGGGCCCGCGCTGACCGGGTTCGACGAGTTGGTGGCGAAGGTGAAGGCTGTGCCTGGGGTTACCTCGGCCGTGCCGCTGGTGGAGCGGCCGGTGGGGCTGAAGCCGGAGGGCGGCGGCAGCTACAGCGCGGGGCTGGTGCGTGGCATCCGGTTGGACGATCTGCGGGCGCTGACGGTGGTGGCGACGAATATCCGCGCGGGCTCGCTCGACGCGTTCGCCGGGGATGATGCCATCGTGATCGGCACGGGGCTCGCGGCGCGGGCCGGGCTTGGCGTGGGCAGCCGGTTGCAGATCTTTGCGCCGGACACGCAGCCGACGCCGTTCGGCGCCATTCCGCGCGGGCGGGCCTATACCGTGGTGGCGATCTTCCAGGTGGGCTTCAACGAGGCGGACAACGGTTTCGTGTTCATGCCGATGGAGGCAGCACAGGTGCTGTTTCGGCTGCCGGATGCGGTGAGCCAGATCGAGGTCAACACAATCGATCCGGATCGGGTGGCGGAGTTCAGCCGGGCGATTCGCGCAGCCTTGGCCGGCACGCCGTTGCGGGTGATCGACTGGACGCAGAACAACAACGCCTTCTTTGCCGCGGTGGAGGTGGAGCGAAACGTGATGTTCCTCATCCTCACGCTGATCATCCTGGTGGCGGCGTTCAACATCGTGAGCTCGCTGATCATGATGGTGAAGGACAAGACGCGTGATATCGCGGTGCTGCGCACGATCGGGGCGAGCTCGGGGTCGATCCTGCGCATTTTTCTGATGTGCGGCGCGTTCGTGGGGGTTGCCGGGACGGTGTTGGGGACCGGCATCGGCGTGGTGTTCTGCGTGAACATCGAGACCATCCGGCATTGGGTGGAAAGCCTGTCAGGCACCAACCTGTTCAACCCGGAGGTCTATTTCCTGTCGCGGCTGCCGGCCGTGCTGCAATGGCACGAGGTGGTGCAGGTGGTGGCGATGGCGATCGGGCTGTCCCTGTTGGCGACAATTTATCCGAGCTGGCGCGCCGCCAAGACCGATCCGGTGGAGGCCCTGCGCGGTGAATAGCGCCCTCGAGCTGCGCCAGGTGATCCGCACCTTCCGCTCGGCGGCCGGCGCCCTGCCGGTGCTGCGCGGCGCCGATCTCGCGGTGGCGCCCGGCGAGATCGTCGGGCTCATGGCCCCGTCCGGCTCCGGCAAATCCACCTTGCTGCATCTGGCGGGGCTTTTAGAGAAACCTGATGGCGGGCAGGTCTTGATTGCCGGCGAAGATTGCGGCCGGCTCGATGATCGCGGGCGAACGGCCATAAGGCGGGACCGGATCGGGTTCGTCTATCAGTTCCATCATCTGCTGCCGGAGTTCTCGGCGCTGGAGAATGTGGTGCTGCCGCAGATGATCGGGGGGGTTGGGCGCAAGGCGGCTGGCGTGCGGGCGATGGCATTGCTGGACGGGTTTGGGCTTGCGCCACGCGCCAACCACACGCCGGGCCGGCTGTCCGGCGGCGAGCAGCAGCGCGTGGCAATCGCGCGGGCGCTGGCCAATGCGCCGCGGGTGCTGCTGGCGGATGAGCCTACTGGCAATCTGGATGTGGCGACGGCGGATCTGGTGTTCGGCGAACTGCTGCGCATGGTGCGGGAGACGGGGGTGGCGGCGCTGGTGGCGACGCACAACCCGGAGCTGGCGGGGCGGATGGATCGGGTGGTGACGCTGCGGGATGGGAAGGTAGTGGCGGCCTGAGGAGATTTGTCTCTGATTCTGGATCGTTTCATCCTCGCCGACGACCTGCGGTCAGATCAGCCAACCTGCCTGGTGTTCATCAGGCGCCATTCGGACAGCCTGACCCTGCCTGTCAGATCGGGCCTGGGAGCGTCCGGCAGAATACTGATGTATTCGAGGGAATGACCGTCCGGGTCATCGAAGTAAACGCTTGCCGCCGGCATCCAGGGAAAGACGACCGGCTCGTCGATCTCAGGGCCACCGCCGCCGCCGCGCGGGACGATACCCTTGGTCCGGAGCGCTGAGACAGACCGAACCACATCGTCCAGCGTGGCGCTGAACGCGATGTGAAGTCGCAGGCGCAAGGGCGAGGACGGAATGGACCATAGCCCGAGCATTGACCGCTCGCGGCCACCGATCTGGAGCACGTTTCGACCGATTGAAGCCAATCGGTCGAAAGT
>CAIQQQ010000040.1 GCA_903873995.1 uncultured Rhodospirillales bacterium | reverse complement strand
GCGCGAGATCGCGAACCTCGCGCGCAAGGCGGTGAAGGAGATCGTCACCAAGAAGTCCAAGAAAGTGACGATCACGCGCCGCAATCTCGAGAAATACGCGGGCGTGCAGAAGTTCCGCTACGGCGACCTCGAAGACTCGGACATGGTCGGCGTCGTCACCGGCCTCGCCTGGACCGAGGTGGGCGGCGAGATCCTGACCATCGAATCGGTTCTGCTGCCGGGCAAGGGCAACGTCAAGCACACCGGCAAGCTGGGTGACGTGATGCAGGAATCGGTCTCGGCCGCCCTGTCCTACGTTCGCAGCCGCTCGATCACGTTCGGCATCAAGCCGACGCTGTTCGAAAAGCGAGACATCCACGTCCATGTCCCGGAAGGTGCCACGCCCAAGGATGGCCCTTCCGCAGGCATCGCCATGGCCACGTCGATCGTCTCCATCCTCACCGGCATTCCCGTCCGGCGCGACGTGGCGATGACCGGGGAAATCACGCTCCGCGGCCGCGTGCTGCCGATCGGCGGGCTGAAGGAGAAGCTGCTTGCTGCCCTGCGCTCGGGCATCACCACCGTGTTCATCCCCAAGGACAACGAGAAGGATCTGGCGGAGGTGCCGGACAATGTTCGCAAGCACCTCAAGATCATTCCTGTGGCCCATGTGGACGAGGTGATCGCCCAGGCGTTGGCCCGCAAGCCGGAGCCGATCGAGTGGGTGGAGCCGGCCGAGCCCGTCGCCGCCGCCGTGGTCGATGTGCCTGCGGCGTTGCCGCTGGCGCATTAGGCCCTCCGCTCCGCCACGCCCGAAAAGGCCCCGCCAGGGTTCCCTGGCGGGGTGTTTTGTGTCGAAACTTTACCATGCAACCCTGAATCCCGCAGAAATCTGCCGTTCCTATGGGTGTCTCGTTGACGCGCGCAAAAACCCGCCTCTATGGTCTGCGACGGACGATCAGCGAATCGATGCCGCATGACCAGCCCCAAACACCCAAACGGGAGATGCCAGAGTGAACAAGATGGATCTGATCGCCGCCGTGGCGGAAAAGACCGAATTGCCCAAAGCCAAGGCCAGCGAAGTGGTGGACGCCGTGTTCTCCGCGATCGAAGGCGCCCTGAAGTCGCAGGAAGAAGTCCGCCTTGTAGGCTTCGGCTCCTTCGCCACCGCCACCCGCAAAGCCTCCAAAGGCCGTAACCCGCAGACTGGCGTGGAAATCGATATCCCCGAATCCACCTCCGTCCGCTTCAAGCCGGGCAAGGCGCTCAAGGATGCCGTGAACTGAAGGAAGGCCAGGGGCTCTGCCCCTGGACCCCGCCAAGGGGGAGACCCCCTTGGAACCCGATTCCTTCAAGACCGGATATGCTAAACGAATGAGGTTCCAAGGGGCTCGGCCCCTTGGTGGGGTCCAGGGGCAAAGCCCCTGGCCTTTCTTGAGCCCACGGGACCCAAGGGCGGTTAGCTCAGAGGTAGAGCGGCTCGTTTACACCGAGTTGGCCGGCGGTTCGATCCCGTCACCGCCCATTCCGGCTTTTCCTGAATTTGGCTGCTTGACGTGTGTGTCGGTGGACCGTATGTCGTGCGCCCTGCCGCATTGCGGGTGTAGCTCAGTTGGTTAGAGCGCCGGCCTGTCACGCCGGAGGTCGCGGGTTCGAGCCCCGTCACTCGCGCCAGCGGCAGGTTTTCCCCTTCAAAATTCGCCTTCCAGGTCTCGCATAATCAGGCAGATAGCTGCTCTGGAAACATGTGCGCCTTGCGCGTATGGTCCGCCGCGCCGCAGAAAAGGGAAAACCGCAATGGCTCCGATCCTGGCGAACTACTTCCCCATCCTGGTGTTCTCCGCGATTGCCGGCCTGATCGCGATTGCCATGGTCGCGGGCTCGGTACTGGTGGCGAAGCAGAAGCCGTATCCGGAGAAGCTGTCGGCCTATGAATGCGGGTTCGAGGCGTTTGACGACGCTCGGCGGCGGTTCGATGTTCGGTTCTATCTGGTGGCGATCCTGTTCATCATTTTCGATCTTGAGGTGGCGTTCTTGTTCCCATGGGCGGTGAGCCTGCGCGAGATCGGCATGTTCGGCTTCTGGTCGATGATGGCGTTCCTTGGCGTTCTGACGGTCGGCTTCATCTATGAGTGGAACAAAGGCGCGCTGGAGTGGGAGTGACGGGCATGGCGGACACGACGATGGCCTGGAACCAGCAGGAACTGCCGCCGGGCCCTGCGCAGGACGCGGTGATCAAGGGTGTGACGAGCGAGATCGCCGACAAGGGCTATGTCGTCGCCAACATCGACAAGTTGGTGAACTGGGCGCGGACGGGCAGCCTGTGGCCGATGACGTTCGGGCTCGCGTGCTGTGCGGTGGAGATGATCCACGCGTATATGCCGCGATATGATCTGGACCGGCTGGGGATCATCCCGCGTGCATCGCCGCGGCAGAGCGATGTGATGATCGTGGCGGGCACGCTGACCAACAAGATGGCCCCGGCTTTGCGCAAGGTCTATGACCAGATGCCGGAGCCGCGCTGGGTGATCTCGATGGGCAGCTGTGCCAATGGCGGCGGCTATTACCATTATTCCTATTCGGTGGTCCGCGGGTGCGACCGGGTGGTGCCGGTGGACATCTATGTGCCGGGCTGCCCGCCGACGGCGGAGGCGCTGGTCTACGGGATCATGCAACTGCAGAAGAAAATCCGCAGGACGGGGACGATCCTTCGTGGCTGATCCAGAGACTGAAACGATGGCGCCGGCTCCGGCGACCACGGTTGCGGACATCGTGGCAGGTCTTCCTGGGGTTACCGGGACACGTTTGGAGCATGGCGAGTTGGTGGCGGATGCTGCGCGGGACGGGCTGATGGAGCTGTGCCTGGCGCTGCGCGACCATCCGGCGTTGCGGTTCGAGCAGATGATTGACTTGGCCGGGCTGGATTGGCCGGCGCGGGCGGATCGGTTCGAGGTTGTCTACAACCTGCTCTCCGTCACGCTGAACCATCGCGTACGGGTGGTCATCCGCACGGATGAGACCACCCCCGTGCCGTCCGTGCATGGGGTGTGGCCGGTGGCGACATGGTGGGAGCGCGAGGCGTGGGACATGTTCGGGATCGTGTTCTCGGGCCAGCCCGATCTGCGCCGGATTTTGACGGATTACGGCTTTGAGGGTCATCCGCTGCGCAAGGACTTCCCGCTCACCGGCTATGTCGAGGTGCGCTATGACGAGGAGCGCAAGCAGGTGGTGTATGAGCCGGTGAAGCTCACCCAGGATTTCCGCAATTTCGACTTTGTCTCCCCCTGGGAAGGCATGACGACGTTGCCGGGCGATGAGAAGGCGAAGCGGTCGTGAACGACATGCCGAACGAGATGCCCGCGAAGGCGACCCAGACGGTTGAGATCGACAGCCATTCGATCAATTTTGGCCCGCAGCATCCGGCCGCGCACGGCGTGCTACGGCTGATCCTGGAGATGGACGGGGAGGTGGTGGAGCGTGCCGATCCGCATATCGGCCTGCTGCATCGCGGCACCGAGAAGCTGATCGAGTATAAAAGCTACATCCAGGCGGTGCCGTATTTCGACCGGCTCGATTACGTGAGCCCGATGTGCCAGGAGCATGCCTTCGCGCTGGCGACGGAGAAGCTGCTGGGGATCGAGGCGCCGGTGCGCGCCAAATGGATCCGCACCCTGTTCAGCGAGATCACACGTGTTCTCAACCATTTGCTCAACGTGACGACCTATGCGCTCGATGTGGGCGCCATCACGCCGAGCCTGTGGGGGTTTGAGGAGCGCGAGACGCTGATGGAGTTCCATGAAGCGGCGTCCGGCGCACGGCTGCATGCGAACTACTTCCGGCCGGGCGGCGTGTCCAAGGATCTGCCGGCGGGGCTGGAGGAGAAGATCGCGGCCTGGGCCGAGACGTTCCCGAAGTTCATCGACGATCTGGAGACGCTGCTCACCAACAACCGCATCTGGAAGCAGCGCACGGTCGACATCGGCGTTGTGCCCGCGGAGATGGCGCTGGCCTGGGGCTTCACCGGGCCATGCCTGCGGGCTTCGGGCGTGCCGTGGGATTTGCGCAAGTCTCAGCCTTATGAAATGTATGACGAGCTTGAGTTCCGGATCGCGGTGGGGCGGAACGGTGATTGCTATGACCGCTATTTGATGCGGATGGCGGAGATGCGCGAGAGCGTGTCCATGATCAAGCAGTGCCTGGCGCTGATGAAGCCGGGGCCGGTGAAGGTGCTGGATCACAAGATCTCGCCGCCATCGCGTGCCGAGATGAAGCGCTCGATGGAAGCGCTGATCCATCACTTCAAGCTGTATACCGAGGGCTATCACGTGCCGGCGGGGGCCACCTACACCGCGGTGGAGGCACCGAAGGGCGAGTTTGGGGTGTATCTGGTGGCCGACGGCACCAACCGGCCGTATCGCTGCAAGATCCGCGCGACTGGGTTTGCGCATCTGCAGGCGATCGAAGTGATGAGCAAGCGGCACATGCTGGCGGACGCGGTGGCGATCATCGGCTCGCTCGATATCGTGTTCGGGGAGATCGACCGGTGAGCGAGCCAACCTCTTTCACGTTCGACGCTGAGAGCCAGGCGCTGATCGACGCGGCGATCGCCAAATACCCGGCAGGCAAGCAGGCGAGCGCGGTGCTGCCGCTGCTGGACATCGCGCAGCGCCAGATGGCGCGCGTGGCGGGTTCGGCCTGGGTGCCGGTGGTGGCGATGGATGAGATCGGCCGCGTGCTCGATATGCCGTCGATCCGCGTCTACGAGATCGCGACGTTCTATTTCATGTTCAACACCAAGCAGATCGGCCGTTTCCATCTGCAGGTGTGCGGCACGACGCCGTGCTGGCTGCGCGGATCGGACGACGTGGCGCGCGCTTGCCGCGAGGCGACGGGCATCAAGGGCTACGGCGAGTCCTCCGAGGACGGGATGTTTACGCTCACCGAGGTGGAATGCCTCGGCGCCTGCGTGAACGCCCCGGTCCTGCAGGTGGATGACGATTATTATGAGGACATGGACGCCGAGCGGGTCACGACGCTGATCGCGGCCTTGCGGCGTGGCGAGCGGCCGACCCCCGGGTCCACCATCGGCCGGCAGAGTTCGGCGCCCGAGGGCGGGCCGATGACGCTGAACACCATTCCGGCGGAGTGAGAGCATGCTGAGCGATCAGGACCGCATCTTCACCAATCTCTATGGCATCCGTGATCCGTTCCTCGCCGGTGCGCGCGCGCGCGGCGACTGGGACGGCACGGCGGCCATTCTGGCGCGCGGGCGCGAGGCGATCATCGAGGAGATGAAGGCCTCCGGCCTGCGCGGCCGCGGCGGGGCGGGGTTTCCGACCGGCATGAAATGGTCGTTCATGCCCAAGGTGGTGGGCGACCGGCCGCATTACCTGGTGGTGAATGCTGACGAGTCCGAGCCCGGCACCTGCAAGGACCGCGACATTCTGCGGCATGATCCGCACAAGCTTGTGGAGGGCTGCCTTGTCGCGTCTTTCGCGATGGGGGCACAGGTTTGCTACATTTATGTGCGCGGCGAGTACTTCAACGAGGCCATGGCGCTGCAGCGCGCGATCGACGAGGCCTATGCGGCGGGGCTGATCGGCAAGAACGCCTGCGGGTCGGGGTTTGATTTCGACCTTTATCTGCATCGCGGCGCCGGCGCCTATATCTGCGGCGAAGAGACAGCGCTGATCGAAAGCCTGGAAGGCAAGAAGGGCATGCCGCGCCTGAAGCCGCCGTTTCCGGCGGCGGTGGGGCTGTATGGGTGCCCGACCACGGTCAACAATGTCGAGACGATCGCCGTTGCGCCGACCATTCTGCGGCGCGGGGCGGCGTGGTTTTCGGCGCTGGGGCGGCCGAAGAATGCCGGCACCAAGATCTTCTGCATCAGCGGGCATGTGAACAAGCCGTGCAACGTTGAGGAAGAGCTCGGCATTCCGCTGAAGGAGCTGATCGAAACATACGCCGGCGGCGTGCGCGGCGGGTGGGACAATCTGCTGGCGGTGATCCCCGGTGGGTCGTCCGTGCCGCTGCTGCCGAAGGCGACCTGCGACACGATCCTGATGGATTTCGACAGCTTGCGCGAGGTGAAGTCGGGCCTCGGCACCGCCGGTGTGATCGTGATGGACAAGACGACCGATCCGATCAAGGCGATCGCGCGGCTGGCCGCATTCTACAAGCATGAGAGCTGCGGCCAGTGCACGCCTTGCCGCGAGGGTACCGGCTGGATGAAGCGGGTGATGGACCGGATGGTGACCGGCCGTGCCGAGATCGCCGAGATCGACGTGCTGGAGCGCGTGACGCGCCAGATCGAGGGCCACACCATCTGCGCGCTCGGCGATGCGGCGGCCTGGCCGATCCAGGGGCTGATCAAGAATTTCCGCCCGCTCATGGAAGAGCGGATTGCCGAGTACAAGTCCCGCAAACCCATGCAGATGGCGGCTGAATGATGGTCAAGATCGAATCGAAGATCGAATCGGTGGACGTGAACAAGTCCGATGTCACGGGCTCCAAGTTCGACGATGTGAACATGGCCGGCGTGCTGTTCAACAACGTGAACATGGCGGGCACCAGCTTCACCAAGATCAGCATGGCCGGGGCGCGCTTCAGCGAGGCGGTGATGCAGGGGATGACGGTGACGGACGCCAATCTATCCGGCGGGCATTTCCGCGAGGCCTCGTTGTCTGGCTCGCATTTCAACGCCTGCAACATGCTGGGTGTGAGCCTGGTGGGCTGCAACGTGGCCAGCATGAAGATCGACGGGATCCTCGTAAGCGATCTGCTCGAGGCGTATCGGAAGGCGAACGTCTGATGGCACCCAGTCTTACGGTCAAGGTCACCGTCGACGGCATAGAGGTCGAGGTTCCGAACGGCTCGAACGTGCTGCAGGCCTGCGAGGCCGCCGGCAAGGAGATCCCGCGGTTCTGCTACCACGAGCGCCTGTCGGTGGCCGGCAATTGCCGTATGTGCCTGGTGGAGATCGAGAAGGCGCCGCCCAAGCCGTTCGCGTCCTGCGCCTATCCCGTGAATGACGGTATGGTGGTGCACACCGACACACCGATGGTGCGGGCCGCGCGCCGGGGCGTGATGGAATTTCTGTTGATCAACCACCCGCTTGATTGCCCGATCTGCGACCAGGGCGGCGAGTGCGACCTGCAGGACCAGTCGGTCGGCTATGGCGGCGACTCGTCGCGCTACAGCGAGGACAAGCGCGCGGTATTGAACAAGGATCTGGGCCCGCTGGTGAAGACGGTGATGACGCGGTGCATCCATTGCACGCGGTGCATCCGGTTCTGCACCGAGATCGCGGGTGTGCCCGAGATGGGCGCCACGGCGCGCGGCGAGAGCATGGAGGTCGGCACCTATGTGCAGAAGGCGCTGAGCTCGGAACTCTCCGGCAATCTTGTCGACATCTGCCCGGTGGGCGCGCTGACGTCCAAGCCATATGCATTCGTGGCGCGGCCTTGGGAGCTGAAGAAGACGGACAGCATCGATGTGCTGGACGCGGTGGGCTCGGCCATTCGTGTGGACACGCGCGGGGCGGAGGTACTGCGCATCCTGCCGCGGCTGAACGAGGACGTGAACGAGGAGTGGCTGGGCGACAAGTCGCGCTATGCGCTCGATGGGCTCAAGCGCCGCCGGTTGGACACGCCCTGGGTGAATCGGGACGGCAAGCTTGTGCGCGCGACGTGGCCGGAGGCGTTTGCCGCGATCGCTGCGAAGCTGGATGGCATGCCAGGTGACCGGATCGGGGCGATTGCCGGCGATCTGGCCGATGCCGAGGCGATGATCGCGCTGAAGGATGTGCTGGCCTCGCTCGGCTCGGCCAACGTCGATTGCCGGCAGGACGGCGCGGCGCTCGATGCGCACAACCCGGCGTTCTATACGTTCAACACCTCGATCGCGGGGATCGAGGAGGCGGATGCGCTGCTGATCGTGGGGTCGAACCCGCGGCGTGAGGCGCCACTGATCAATGCGCGCATCAGGAAGCGGGGCCTTTCAGGCCGGTTCCCGGTGGCGATGATCGGCGCCGAGGCGGATCTGACCTACCGCGTGCAGCATCTGGGCGACACGCCGGACGTTCTGCAGACGTTGCTGGACGGGACGCATGCATTCGCCGAGACGCTGGCTGCGGCGAAGCGCCCGATGATCATCGTGGGGCAAGGGGCGTTGGCCCGTCCGGATGGTGCGGCGATCCTGGCTTCCGCCTGGGCACTGGCGGCGCGGACGGGGATGCTGCGGCCGGATTGGAACGGCTTTAACGTGCTGCACACGGCAGCGGCGCGCGTGGGCGGGCTGTCGCTGGGTTTCGCGTCCGGCAAGACGCTGGCGCAGATGATGAATGGCGGCGTCGATCTGCTGTGGTTGCTGGGGGCTGACGAGTTCGACACCGCGCGAATCGGCGCCGAGACGTTCGTTGTCTATCAGGGCCATCACGGCGATCGCGGCGCCGCCCGCGCCGACGTGATTCTGCCGGGCGCTGCGTATACCGAGAAATCGGGCACCTACGTCTCGACCGAGGGCCGTGTGCAGCGCACGGCGCAGGCGGCATTTCCGCCGGGCGAGGCGAAGGAGGATTGGAAGATCCTGCGGGCCTTCTCCGCCATGATCGACCGCCCGCTGCCGTATGACACGCTGGACGGCGTGTGGGCGCGGCTGGCCGCGGTGAACCCGATTTTCCACCGTATCGACATGCTGCCGCGCTTCGGCTGTGGCGATCAGACCGGACCGGTATCGCAGGGCGCCATGAGCGCGGCACCGTTCGAGCAGGTGATCCACAACTACTACATGACCGACCCTATCAGCCGCGCCAGCGCCACCATGGCCGCCTGCACGGAGGCGCATCGGCCCGCACCCTCCGTGGCCGTGGCGGCGGAGTAAGACGATGACGGCATTTCTCGCGAGCCCGTTGGGCATCCTGATCATCACCACGATCGAGGCGCTGGCCGTGATCGTGCCGGTGCTGATCGGCATGGCGTATCTCACTTATGCCGAGCGTAAGGTGCTGGCAGCGATGCAGCTTCGCCGCGGACCCAACGTGGTGGGGCCGTTCGGGCTGTTCCAGCCGTTTGCCGACGCCATCAAGATGATGATGAAGGAGACCGTGGTGCCGACCGGCGCCAGCCGCTTCCTGTTCATCGCGGCGCCCATGATCACCTTCTCGCTCGCCGTGATGGCCTGGGCGGTGATCCCGGTGAACGATGGCTGGGGCATCGCCAACATCAATGTCGGCATCCTCTATCTCTTCGCCATCAGCTCGCTGGGCGTCTACGGTGTGATCATCGCCGGCTGGGCCAGCAACTCGAAATACGCGTTTTTGGGCGCGCTCCGTTCGGCGGCGCAGATGGTGTCCTACGAGGTCTCGATGGGCTTCGTGATGGTGACGGTGCTGTTGTGCGTGGGCTCGCTGAACCTCAACGATATCGTTCTGGCGCAGCGGCATGTGTGGTTCGTGATCCCGCTGTTTCCGATGGCGGTGATCTTCTTCATCTCCACGCTCGCCGAGACCAACCGTTCGCCCTTCGATCTGCCGGAAGGGGAGTCGGAGATCGTGGCGGGGTTCTTCGTGGAATATTCCGCGATGACCTTCGCGCTGTTCTTTCTCGGCGAATACACCAACATGATCCTGATGTCGGCCATGACATCGATCCTGTTTCTGGGCGGATGGCTGCCGCCGATCGATGTGGCGCCGTTCAACTGGATCCCGGGGCCGCTGTGGTTCATCGCCAAGATCATGGCGGTGCTGTTCGTGTTCCTGTGGGTGCGCGCCACGTTCCCGCGGTTTCGCTACGACCAGCTGATGCGGCTTGGCTGGAAGGTGTTCCTGCCGTTCTCGCTGCTGTGGCTGGTGGGCACGGCCGGCGTGCTGATCGCCATGGACTGGCTGCCGCACACGACTTGAATTCGAGCGCCTTCGCGTCTAAGCCCGCCCCGGAAGGAACAATCATGTCACTGCTCGACCGCACTGCACGCGGCATGCTGATGAGTGAGCTCATCGGCGGGATGGCCTTGACCTTGAAGTATTTCTTCAAGCCCAAGAAGACCATCAACTACCCCTATGAGAAGGGCCCGATCAGCCCGCGCTTCAAGGGCGAGCATGCGCTGCGCCGCTATCCCAACGGCGAGGAACGCTGCATCGCGTGCAAATTGTGCGAGGCGGTGTGCCCGGCCCAGGCCATCACCATCGAGGCCGAGCCGCGCGACGATGGCAGCAGGCGTACCACGCGCTACGACATCGACATGACCAAGTGCATCTATTGCGGGCTCTGCGAGGAGGCCTGTCCAGTCGATGCCATCGTCGAGGGGCCGAACTTCGAGTTCGCCACCGAGACGCGTGAGGAGCTGATGTACGACAAGAACAAGCTGCTCGCGAACGGCGATCGCTGGGAGCCGGAGCTCGCCCGGCGCCTCGAGCTTGATGCGCCATACCGGTGAGGATGCGCTCATGATCACCGCGATCGCCTTCTACACCTTTGCCGCCATCCTGCTGGTTTCTGCCACCATGGTGATCAGCAGCCGCAACCCCGTGCATGCGGTGCTGTTCCTGATTTTGGCGTTCTTCAACGCGGCCGCCTTGTTCCTGATCGCTGGTGCAGAGTTCCTGGCGATGACGTTGGTGATCGTCTATGTCGGCGCGGTTGCGGTGCTGTTCCTGTTCGTGGTCATGATGCTCGATGTGGACCGCGCGAAACTGCGCGAGGGTGTGCAGCGTTATGCGCCGTTAGGGATCACGGTCGGGCTGGTGCTGCTGATCGAGCTGGCCATCGTGCTGACCGGCTGGACCTTCGCGCCGGACATGATGACGCTCCGCTTCGCGCCCATCGACCCTGCGGTCCACAACACGCACCAGCTCGGACGGTTGATCTACACGGATTACGTCTATCTGTTCCAGACGGCGGGCCTGGTGCTTTTCGTCGCCATGATCGGCGCGATCGTGTTGACCTTGCGCGACAAGGGCGTGGGCGTACGACCGAGCCGGCACCAGAACATCGCCCGGCAGATCGCCCGCATGCCGGCCGAAACCCTGGCGATGGTCGAGATCGTGGCGGGCGCGCCGACGCAGGCGTTTCTCAAGCCGCTGGTCGTGGAGACGGTCGCCGCGGAGCACGGGCATGACGATCATCATCCCGGGCACGGGGGCCACTGACATGGAAATCGGGCTCGGTCATTTCCTCGCCGTCAGCGCGATGCTGCTGGTGCTGGGCATCTTCGGCATCTTTCTCAACCGCAAGAACGTCATCATCATCCTGATGGGTGTGGAGCTGATCCTGCTCGCGGTGAACCTCAATCTGGTCGCGTTCTCCCAGGCGCTGGGCGATCTGTCGGGCCAGGTGTTCGCGCTGTTCATCCTCACCGTGGCCGCCGCCGAGGCCGCCATCGGGCTCGCCATCGTGGTGATTCATTTCCGCAACCGCGGCTCGATCGAGATCGACGACGTCAAGCTGATGAAAGGCTGAACGATGCTGTTCGCCGTTGCTGTCTTCGCCCCGTTGCTGGGTTCGGTGATCGCCCTACTGCTGGGCCGTGCGATCGGCGATCGGGCCTGCCAGGCCGTGACTATCGGCTGCATGGCGCTCGCCTCGGTCTGTGGCGTGACCGCGTTCGTGACGCTGGTATATGGCGGCGGCAGCCCCGGGGTGGTGTCGCTGGGCGACTGGATCCAGGCAGGCTCGTTCCACACCCAATGGGCGCTGAGGTATGACACGCTGTCCGCCGTGATGGTGGCGATGGTGACGTTCATCGCGACGCTGATCCATATCTACAGCATCGGCTATATGAGCCATGACCGCTCGATCTGGCGGTTCTTCTCGTATCTTTCGCTGTTCACCTTCGCGATGCTAATGCTTGTGACGGCCGATAATTTGCTGCAGCTGTTCTTCGGCTGGGAGGGGGTGGGTCTCGCCTCCTATCTGCTGATCGGCTTCTGGTATGACCGGCCGAAGGCGTGTGCGGCTGCGATGAAGGCGTTCATCGTCAACCGTGTGGGCGACCTGGGCTTCGCGGTGGGCATCGCGCTGGTTTATGCGACCTTTGGCAGCATCGATTTCACGACGATCTTTGCGGCCGTGCCGGCGCACCAGGGCGACATGTATCAGGTGTTCGACGTCTCCTGGCGCAGCTTCGAGGTGATCGGTGTGCTGCTGTTCATCGGCGCGATGGGCAAGTCAGCGCAGCTGGGCCTGCATGTCTGGCTGCCGGATGCGATGGAGGGGCCGACGCCGGTCTCCGCCCTTATCCATGCTGCGACGATGGTGACGGCGGGGGTGTTCCTGATGGCGCGCATGTCGCCGCTGCTGGATTTCGCGCCGGGCGCGTTGGAGATCGTGACCATCGTCGGCGCCTCCACGGCGCTGTTCGCCGCGACCGTGGGCTGCGTGCAGACCGACATCAAGCGCATCATCGCGTATTCGACGTGTTCGCAGCTTGGCTACATGTTCATCGCGGCCGGCGTGGGCGCGTACCAGGCCTCGATGTTTCATCTTCTGACGCATGCGTTCTTCAAGGCGCTGCTGTTCTTGGGCGCGGGATCGGTGATCCACGCGATGTCAGACGAGCAGGACATCCGCCGCATGGGCGGGATCTGGAAGCTGATCCCGCTGACCTATGCGGTGATGTGGATCGGCAATCTGGCACTTTCGGGCATTCCACCGTTTGCGGGGTATTTCTCGAAGGACGCCATTCTGGAGGCTGCCTGGGCCAGCCATGCCGGCTACGCCCATTATGGTTTCTGGTGCGGGCTGGTGGCCGCGTTCCTGACAGCCTTTTATTCGTGGCGTCTGTTGATCCTGACCTTTCATGGCAAGCCGCGCGCCGATGCGCACACCATGGCGCATGTGCATGAGAGCCCGGCCGTGATGACCGTGCCGCTGATCCTGCTGGCCATCGGCGCGGTGGTGACGGGGTTCGCCTTTGCCGAGCAGATGCTGGGGCATGACTGGATGGCGTTCTGGGGCGCCTCCATTCAGCTCAATCCGGCGAACCAGGTGCTGCATGAGATGCATGACGTGCCGGAGTTGGTCGCGCTGGCGCCGACCGTGCTGGGTGGGCTCGGTATTGCGCTTGCGTATCTGTTCTACATGTTTGCCCCCGGCATCCCGGCGTTCCTGGGGACGCGGTTCGGGGCCGTCCATCGGTTCCTGCTGAACAAGTGGTATTTCGACGAGCTGTATGGCGCCGTCATCGTCCGCCCGCTGATGGGCCTTGCGCGCACGCTGTGGATTGTGGCGGACGCGCAGATCATCGACGGCATGCCGAACGGGGTGGCGGGCCTCACGGCCGATGGCGCGGAGCAGATCGTCAAGGTGCAGACCGGCTCGATTGCCCATTACGCGTTCGCCATGCTCATCGGCGTGGTGTTTCTCGTGACCGTCTATCTCTTCATCCGGTGACATCATGAACCAGGCCGGCTTCCCCCTGCTGTCGATGCTCACTTTCCTGCCGCTGGTGGGGGTTGCGATCATCCTGACCATTCGCGGCGAGGAGGCGGTCGTGGCTTCCAATGCGCGCTGGACCGCACTGTGGACCTCACTGCTGACCGCCCTGTTGTCCGTTGTTCTGTGGGCGAAGTTCGATCCGTCCGATGGCGGGTTTCAGTTCGTGGAGACCGCCGAGTGGCTGCCGGCCTGGGGCATCACCTATAAGATGGGGGTGGACGGCATTTCGCTGCTTTTCGTGATGCTCGCCACCGTGCTCACGCCGATCTGTATCCTGGCCGCTTGGGAGACCATTCAGAGCCGTGTGCGCGAATTCATGATCGCGTTCCTGGTGCTCGAGACGATGATGGTGGGCGTGTTTGCCTCGCTTGATTTTGTTTTGTTCTACATGTTCTTCGAGGGGGTGCTGATCCCGATGTATTTGATCATCGGTATCTGGGGCGGCCCGCGCCGGGTTTATGCGGCGATCAAGTTCTTTCTCTACACCCTCGCGGGCTCGCTGCTGCTGCTCCTGGCGGTGCTTGCGATGTGGTCGGCCGCCGGGACCACCGATATTCCGACATTGATGACCCATGCGTTCAGCCCGCGGGTGCAGACCTGGTTGTTTCTGGCGCTGTTCGCCTCGTTCGCGGTGAAGGTGCCGATGTGGCCGCTGCACACCTGGCTGCCGGATGCGCATGTCGAGGCGCCGACATCAGGCTCGGTGATTCTGGCGGGTGTGCTGATCAAGATGGGCGCCTATGGGTTCCTGCGCTTCTCCGTGCCGATGTTGCCGGATGCGTCTCAGGAATTTGCGCCGTTCATCTTCGCGATCTCGGTGATCGCGGTGATCTATGCCTCTCTGGTCGCGCTGGCGCAGACCGATATGAAGAAGCTGATCGCTTATTCGTCCGTGGCACACATGGGCATCGTGACGATCGGGATCTTCACCTTCAACGCGCAGGGCATCAGCGGCGCGTTGTTTCAGATGCTGTCGCATGGCGTGGTGTCCGGCGCGTTGTTCCTCTGTGTGGGCGTGGTCTATGACCGCATCCACACCCGCGAGATCGCGCGGTATGGCGGGCTTTCAGACCGGATGCCGGCCTATGCCATCACCTTCATGCTGTTCACGATGGCGAGCATCGGCCTACCGGGCACAGCGGGGTTCGCCGGCGAGGTTCTCGTGCTGGTGGGTTCGCTCAAGATCAGCCTGTGGCTGTCTCTGCTGGGCGGGATGGGGATGATCCTGGGGGCGGCCTACATGCTGTGGCTGTATCGCCGCATGATGTTCGGCGCGCTGGACAAGATCGACCTCAAGGGCATTCTGGATCTGTCGCCGCGGGAGATCGCGATCTTTGCGCCGCTGGTGCTGCTCACGTTGTGGATGGGCATCTATCCGTCGAGCTTCACCGGCTTTTTCGAGGCCTCGGTGGGGCGGATGGTTGACCATCATCAGGCCGCGATCGGTGCGGCCACAAAACTCGCCGGAGTGTTGCGATGAACTGGACGATCGCGATCCCTGAGATCGTGCTGGCCTGCTGCGGCATGGCGATCCTGATTCTGGGCGTGTTCCAGAAGGATGACGGGTTCAAGCTGTGCTCGATGCTGGTGATTGCGGCCCTTGGTGTGGCGGGTGTGCTGGTGGTGGCCGGCGCGCAGGGGCCTGGCTATCACGGCATGGTGGTGGCTGATTCGTTCTCCACGTTCTGTCGCATCACCATCCTGGTCGCCTCGGGCCTCGGCGTGCTGCTGTCGATGGATTACAACCAGCATCCGGACGCCGGGCACCAAAAGCTTGGGCGGTTCGAATACCCGGTGCTGATCCTGTTTGCCACAGTCGGCATGATGATCATGGTGTCGGCGTCCAACCTCATGACGCTTTACATGGGCGTGGAACTGCAATCCCTGTCCATCTATGTGCTGGCGGCGTTCGCGCGGGACACCACGCGCAGCTCTGAGGCTGGGTTGAAATACTTCGTGCTGGGCGCGCTGGCCTCGGGGCTGCTGCTGTACGGCATTTCGCTGGTCTATGGCTTCGCCGGCGCCACCGGGTTTTCTGAGCTGGCGCGTGGGCTGGCCGACCCAGCCTCGGTTTCCACCGGGTTGATCGTGGGGCTGGTGTTCGTGGTCGCCGGGCTGTCGTTCAAGTCGGCCGCGGTGCCGTTCCATATGTGGACGCCGGATGTGTATGAGGGCGCGCCGACGCCGGTGACGGCATTCATGGCGACCGCGCCGAAGGTGGCCGCGCTGGCGTTGTTCGTGCGCGTGCTGATCGGGCCGTTCGGGCATCTGATCGGTGAGTGGCGGCAGTTGATCGTGCTGATCTCAATTGGTTCGATGCTGCTCAGCGCGTTCGCTGCGATCGGCCAGATGAACATCAAGCGTCTGCTGGCCTATTCCTCGATCGGCCATGTCGGTTACCTGATGATTGGCCTCGCTGCCGGCACGGCTGTGGGCGTGCGCGGTGTGCTGATCTATCTGGTGACATATGTGTTCATGAGCGCGGGCATCTTTGCTTGCGTGATTGCCATGCGCCGCAAGGGCCGCAGCCTGGAGTCGATCAACGATCTTGCGGGCCTGGGCAAGTCCGATCCGGCAATGGCTCTGGCGCTGGTGGTGTTCCTGTTCTCGCTGGCCGGCATCCCGCCGTTCTCGGGCTTCTGGGCGAAGTATTTCATCTTCATCGCCGCCGTGGATCAGGGCATGTGGATCCTGGCGGTCTTGGGCATGGCCGCCTCCGGCATCAGCGCGTACTACTATATCCGCGTGATCCGCCTGATGTATTTCGACACTGCCGCGGGCGTTGCGTTCGATGTGCGGCCGATGTCGCTGTCTGTCGTGGCGGGTGCGGGTGCGATCTTCACCACGTTCTTCTTTCTGTTCCCCGCGCCGCTGGTCAGCGCTGCCGAGGCGGCGGCGAAGGTGCTGTTCTTGTGAATTCCGCTGCCGCCGCGTGGCGGCTGCAGATCCACGAGACGCTGCCGTCGACCTCCGATCTTTGCCGCGAGCGGGCGCAGGCAGGCGAGCCCGCGGGCCTTGCCGTGATGGCGCGGATGCAGACGCAGGGGCGCGGCAGCCGCGGCCGGTCCTGGGTTGGTGAGCCGGGCAATCTGTTCCTGTCGGTACTGCTGCGACCTAAGGGGCCGGCCCGTGACGCCGGGCTTTGGGCGTTGCTGGCGGGCGTTGCGGTCGCGGACTGCGTGCCGGCGCCGGTTGCATTGAAATGGCCCAACGACGTGATGCTGGACGGTGCCAAGCTTGGCGGCATCCTGATCGACAGTGCCACGGATGCGGGCGGCGGGATTGACTGGCTGGTGATCGGCATCGGCCTCAACATCGCGCGGATGCCGCAGATTCCGGGGCGGCGTGTTGCGGCGCTGGACGGCGGCCTGCGTCCCGAGCATCTGACGGCGGCCATTCTGGAAAGGTTGTCCCACTGGCAGGCGATCCGTGAGCGTTCCGGCTGGTTCGTTGTGCGCGAGGCGTGGTTGTCTTGCGCGACGCCGCCGGGCAGCCTGATGACCTTGCGGCTGCAGGAGCGCGAGATCGCCGGGGCATTTGCAGGGCTCGGTGAGGATGGCAGTTTGCTGTTGAGCATCGAGGGCCGGGTGAGCGCGTTCGCAACCGGTGAGGTCTGGAGAGAGAAGCCGCCATGCTGATGGTTGTGGATGCCGGCAACACCAACATCGTGTTTGCCGTGCATGACGGGGACAGTTGGATCGGCACCTGGCGGATTGCCACGTCTGACCAGCGGACATCGGATGAATATGCGGTCTGGCTGCTGGGCCTGTTCGCGCTCTCCGGCATCAGGCGCGAGCAGATTGATCGTGCGGTGATCGGCACCGTGGTGCCGGCGGCCCTATATCATTTGCGTCGTCTGGTGCGGGACTGGTTCATGGTGGAGCCGCTGATCGCGCGGGCGCCGCTGGATTGGGGGTTCGAGATCAAGGTGGACAACCCCGCCGAGGTGGGAGCGGATCGTCTGTTGAACTCGCTGGCCGCCCACCAGGCCTATGGCGGGCCGTTGGTTGTGGTGGATTTCGGCACGGCCACGACCTTCGATGTGGTCGATCAGGATGGCGCCTATCTGGGTGGGATCATCTGCCCTGGCATCAATCTCTCGATCGAGGCCCTGCACAAGGCGGCGGCACGGCTGCCGCGCATCGGCATCGGCCGGCCGCAGGCGGTGATCGGGCGCTCGACGGTGCCGGCCATGCAGTCCGGCATCTATTGGGGCTATGTCGCGATGATCGAGGGGCTGGTCGCGCGCATCCGGGCGGAGTATGGCAGTCCGTTGAAAGTGATCGCGACCGGTGGGCTGGCGCCGCTGCTGGCGGAAGGCACCACCGTGATCGAGCGGATCGACGCGGATTTGACATTGGATGGCCTGCGCCTGTTGGCGGCGCGCAATCCAACACCCACATATCAGCGTGACCGCGGCCGGACAGCCGAGAGCGATTGAGCCCGCAAGGCTTTCGCATGGCGCTGTTCCACTTATGGCCGCCCCGGAATTCGCCAGCATGGCGTGTGTCGCCCAGATGGTTGGGCAAGTTGTTTGAAAGTCGATGATGAGTGATGTGAACGGTGATCTGGCCTTCCTGCCATTGGGCGGGACGGGCGAGATTGGAATGAATCTCAACCTGTATCGCACGGAGGGCCTCTGGCTGGCCGTGGATTGCGGCATTGGCTTCGGCGGTGCGGCGCACCCCGAGGTCGAGGTGATGATGCCCGATCCGGCCTATATCGCCGAACGGCGGGACAAACTGGTGGGCCTCGTGATCACCCATGCCCATGAGGACCATATCGGTGCCGTGGCCTGGTTGTGGCGCCAGCTGCGCTGCCCGATCTATGCCACGCCGTTTGCAGCCAGCGTGCTGCGGCGGAAGATGGGCGAGGTTCCGGGGTTGCTGCAGGAAGCCAAGATCCACACGATCAAGATCGGCGGCAAGTTCACCGTCGGTCCGTTCAATCTGCAGTTCCTCAACATGGCGCATTCCATCCCGGAATCGCAGGCGCTGGTGATCCGCACGAAGGCAGGCATCGTGCTTCACACCGGGGATTGGAAGTTTGACCCGGAGCCGCTGATCGGCCCGCGGGGGGATGAGACGGCGCTGAAGGCCCTGGGCGATGAGGGCGTGCTGGCGATGGTGTGCGACAGCACCAACGCGATGGTGGACGGTGAGTCCGGCTCCGAAGGCGATGTGCGCCGCAGCCTGTCTGATTTGATCCACGGCCTGCGCGGTCGTGTTGCCGTCACGTGCTTTGCGTCCAACGTGGCGCGGTTCGAGAGTATCGCGTTGGCCGCGCGTGACGCAGGGCGATCCGTGTCATTGGTCGGGCGCTCGTTGCGCAATATGGACGCTTCGGCGCGTGAATGTGGCTATCTCAAAGGCATTCCGCCGTTCCTGTCGGAAGACGACGCTGAGGATGTATCCGACGATAATTTGCTGATGATCGT
>CAIQQQ010000039.1 GCA_903873995.1 uncultured Rhodospirillales bacterium | reverse complement strand
GTTTTCGACCGATCTCCTTAAACAACGCTTAAAATCGTCGCATGACAGAAAGAAATTTAAACAAAATAATTATGATTGGCAAAATATCAGGCATGTGTCGGAGACGGGCAGGGACGATTATGCCTCAGCCGGCGGAGCGCGCTTCGGCACACCACCGTCAGTCACCGGCCGCAGCCTCAAGCCGCCATCCCCGCACACCACCCGCTCGCCCAGGCCCACTGGAAATTATACCCCCCCAGCCACCCCGTCACATCCACCGCCTCACCCACCACAAACAGCCCCGGCACCGCACGCGCCTCCATCGTCTTCTGAGACAGCGCCCGCGTATCGATCCCCCCCAAGGTCACCTCCGCCTTGGCATACCCCTCCGTCCCCTCCGGCAGCAGCTCGAACCGATTGAGCCGCTGCCCAAGCCCCGCCAGCACCCGGTCCGGCAGATTGGCCATGGTCGCCTGCGCCCCCTCGGCCAACGCAGCCGCCAACCGCTGCGGCACCATCTCCCCCAATATGCTGCGCAACTCCGCCCGCGGCCGCAAATGCTTCCGATCCAGCAGCACAGCCTCCGCACTCTGGCCCGGCAGCATATCCACCACTATCGCCTCGCCCGCCCGCCAATAGGACGACGCCTGCAGCACCGCAGGCCCCGATAATCCGCGATGCGTGAACAGCATCGCCTCCGCAAACCGCGCCCCGCCACACGCAGCCACCACCGGCAGCGCCACCCCCGACAACGGCCGCATCAACGCAAGATCGTCGCCGCCAAACGTCAACGGCACCAGTCCAGGCCGGATCTCCGTCAACGGCAGCCCAAACTGCCGCGCCAGGTCATAGGCCAGCCCGGTCGCCCCGATCTTGGGGATCGACAGCCCGCCGGTGGCCAACACCAGGCTCGCAGCCTCGATCGTCTCGCCCGAAAGCTCCACCCGAAACCGCTCACCCCGCGACACCTCGGACACGGAAGCCCCCAGCCGCATTACAACGCCGGCCGCCTCACACTCCGCCACCAGCATCGCCACGATCTGCCGCGCCGACCCATCACAGAACAGCTGCCCCAACGTCTTCTCATGCCAGGCAATCCCATGCCGCTCCACCAGCGCCAGAAAATCCGCGGGCGAATACCGGCTCAGCGCCGAGTGCGCGAAATGCGGATTGCCGGACAAAAACCGCTCCGGCACCGTCCCCAGATTGGTGAAATTGCACCGCCCGCCGCCGGAAATCAGGATCTTGCGCCCGGGCTCGCCCGCATGATCCAAAAGCAGCACCCGCCGCCCCCGCTGCCCGGCCACCGCGGCACACATCATCCCGGCCGCGCCCGCGCCCAGCACCACAACGTCAAAAGCGTTCACTGACCGATGCCGACCAGCCCGCGCGCGAATTCCATCGGAAAGAACGGCTTCAGATCACCCACCTGCTCCCCCACCCCCACCGCATGCACCGGCAAAGAATAAGCCTCCGCCAGCGCCACCACGATGCCGCCGCGCGCCGAGCCATCGAGCTTCGTCACGATCAGCCCCGTCACATCCACCATCTCCTGGAACACACCCACCTGCTGCAACGCGTTCTGCCCCGTGGTGGCATCGAGCACCAACACAACGCTGTGCGGCGCCGAGGCATCCTGCTTGCGGATCACCCGAATGATCTTCTGCAGCTCCTCCATCAACGCCGATTTGTTGTGCAGCCGCCCGGCGGTATCGATCAGCAGCACGTCGCACCCCTCGGCCCGCGCCCGCCCGATCGCATCGAACGCCAGCCCCGCCGGATCGGAATTGGCCGGTGCGGACACCACCGGCGCCCCGGTCCGCGCTCCCCACACCTGCAACTGCTCCACCGCCGCAGCCCTAAACGTGTCGCACGCCGCCAGCATCGGCCGCAGCCCCTGCTCGCGATATTGCTGCGCCAACTTGCCGATCGTGGTGGTCTTGCCGTTGCCGTTGACCCCCACCACCAGCACCACATGCGGCGCCCGCTCCGGGGTGATCACCAGCGGCCGCGCCACCGGCGCCAGAATGGTCGCGATCTCCTCCGCCAACGCCTCGCGCACCTCGGTCTCGCTCACCTCGCGGCCGAACCGGGACCGCCGAAACTCCGCGATGATCCGCGCCGCCACATCCACGCCAAGATCGGCGGTGAGCAGCACGTCCTCCAACTCCTCCAGCGCCGCGTCATCCAGACGGCGCCGCGTGAACACCGCGCCCAGCCCGTCACCCAGCTTTCCCGCCGACCGCGCCAGCCCCTGCGACAGCCGCGAGAGAAACCCCAACGCCATCAGGCTGCCTCCGCCAGCAGACCCGCCGCATCCGCCCCGGTCACGGTCGCCGTCACCACGACGCCCGCCGGCGCCACCAGCCGCACCGGCGCGAAATGCTCGGTGTGCCCAGCCATCCCGGTCTCAGACAGCACCGAAACGCGTTGCCCCACCAGTCCCGCGTAATAAGCAACCGCCGCCCGGCCGGAAGCCTCCCGCAGCCGCGCCGCGCGCTCCTTGCGCACCGGCTTGGGCACAGAAGGCAT
>CAIQQQ010000038.1 GCA_903873995.1 uncultured Rhodospirillales bacterium | reverse complement strand
GTTCGAGGCGGTAGAGTGTGTCTTCTGTGAGGTCTTCGGTTGGGTCGGCGTCCCCGCCGGTGAGCACGCGGGCGATTTCGTCGCAGATGACGAGGTCGTGGGCGGTGGCGCGGCCGAGGGCTTCGTGGCCTTCGGCGCCCATGCGGAAAGCCCAGCGGCCGGAGCTGCCGGCGAGGCGGATCGTCTGCGGGGGTGGGGGGGCGTAGTCGTCGACCAGAGCGAGGGCTCGGGCCTTGGCGTCGGCGAGGAGGCGGTCGCGATTCATGGTGATGGGGTCGGTGACGCGCAGCAGGCCGAGGTCGCGGGCGTTGGCCGCGGATTTGCTGACGCTGCCGGTGGCGATCAGCTCGAAGGCACGCTGGGCGGCGGGCATCGGGCCTTTGGGAGTGGCCTTGTCGGCGGCGATGCGCAGCAGCATGCGGGTGCAGCCGCCCCAGGAGGGCAGCAGGCCGACGCCGATCTCGACGAGGCCCATGTAGGTCTCGGCGTGGGCCTGCACGGCATCGCAATGCAGCAGGATCTCACAGCCGCCGCCGAACGCCATGCCGGATACGGCGCCGACCACCGGAAACGGCGCGTCGCGCAGCGCCCGGAAGGCGTCCTGGCCCTCTTCGGTTGCTGCTTGCAGTTCCTGCCACGCACCGCGCTCGATGCCTTCGAGGGCGCGCTTGAGATTGGCGCCGACGGAGAACTGGGCGCCGTCATTGCCGATCACCAGCGCCTTGAACCGGCCTTCGGTTCCCATCGCGACGGTCTCGCGAACGAGGGCGAAGACGTCCGGGTCCATGGTGTTCATCTTGCCGGTGAATTCGAGGCAGACGACGCCGTCGCCGAGGTCCCACAGCGACGCGGAGGGATTGCCGGCGACGCGTTGCGTGGCCAGGCGCACATCGTCGAGCAGCAGCACGCCGTCCGGCCGGGCGATGTCGTGATAGGCACCGTCCGGGCCGAACACCTGCCGCCTGCCGTTGGAGATGCGATAGAAGCTGCCCTCACCCACCGCTGTGAGCAGCGGCGGCACGGCGCGGTGATCCTTGCGGAGCGCTGCGGCGAGCCAGGCGGCGCCGAGTTGATCGATCAGCTCGAACGGACCGCGCGCCCAGTTGTAGCCAAGCTTCATCGCGTCATCGATCGCATCGATCCGCTCGTTGATCTCCGGCACCAGCGAAGCGGCGTAGGACAGGGTGTCGAGCAGCAAAGCGCGGGCGTAGCGGCCGCCGCGGTCGTCATGCTCGGCCAGCGCGCGCAGCTCTCGCGTTTTTAGGCTGTCGAGGCTGGCCGCCTGCTCGGGGCGATATTCACCGGTGTCGAGATCGACGGCCTGCTTGATCCGCTTCGCCCCGTCGCGCTGGAGCGTGTAGAAGCCGCCCTTGCCCTTGCGCCCGGTGCGGCCCTCGGCGATCAGCCGCGCCATGATCGGCTCGTCGCGGTGCACGCCGTGAAACGGATCGTCCTGACGCAGGGTTCGCAAAAGCGAGCCCGCGACCAACGGGATCAGGTCCATGCCGACAAGGTCGATAAGGCCAAAGATGCCGGTGCGCGGCACCCCCATCGGCGGGCCGGCGACGGCATCCGCCTCCTCCACCGTGAGGCCAAGGTCAATCGCATGGCGCACGCCGGCGGACATCCACATCGTGCCGATGCGGTTGGCGATGAAGCCCGGCGTGTCACGGCAGTCGATCACCGTCTTGCCGAGCGACACGTCGCAGAAGCGCGACACCGCGGCCGCTGCCTCGGGGCGTGTGGCGGGGCCGGTCACGACCTCCAGCAGGCGCATGTAGCGCGGCGGGTTGAAGAAATGGGTGATCATGAAGTCGGCAGCGAATGGGCCGGACGCGCCATCCAGCAGGTCGGCGAGCGGGATGGTCGACGTGTTGGACGAGACCACAGAGCCCGGTTTGCGCACCGCATCGAGCTGGGCATACAGCGCGCGCTTGGCGTCCGGCCGCTCAATGATGGCCTCCACGATCCAGTCGCAATCGGAAACGAGCGCGAGATCGGTGCTGAGATCGCCCGATATCACAAGGCCCGCGTTGCGCGGATGCATGAAGGCGGCCGGCTCGGTCTTGAGCAGCCGCGCCACGGCCCCCGCGGCCCCGCCCGGAACCAGATCGAGCAGCACGACCGTCACCCCGGCATTGGCGATCTGCGCCGCAATGCCGGCGCCCATCGTGCCGGCGCCGATCACCGCGACCTTCGAGATGGACATCATACGGCCTCCAGAACCGTGGCGATCCCCTGCCCGCCGCCGATGCACTGCGTGACCAGGGCGAACCGGCCGCCCTCGCGCTGCAGCAACGAAGCCGCCTTGCCCACGATACGCGCGCCGGTGGCACCCAGCGGATGGCCGATGGCGATCCCGCCGCCATCCAGATTGGCCCGCGCCTCGTCGATGCCCAGCTCGCGCATCGAGGCCAGCGCCTGGCTCGCGAACGCCTCGTTGATCTCCACCACATCGAGATCGGCCACCGTGATCCCGGCCCGCGCCATCGCCTTCTGGCTGGAGCCCACCGGCCCCATGCCCATCACCTCCGGCCCGCAGCCGCACACCGCGATCGACCGAAGTTTCGCCAACGGCGTGAGGCCATGCGCCCGGGCATAATCGGCCGTGCACACAAGCAAAGCGACAGCGCCGTCGGTCAACGGGCTCGATGTGCCGGCCGTGACGCTGCCATCGGCGCGAAACGCCGGCTTGAGCCCGGCCAGCGCCTCGGGTGTCGTGTCCGGCCGGATGCAGCCATCCTGCGTCACACCGCTGACCGGCACGATCTCAGCCGACAGCTTCCATTCCGCCTGGGCCGCGGCCGCCTTGCGGTGGCTGTGGGCGGCGAACGCCTCCTGCTGCGCGCGTGACACCTGATAGCGGTTGGCGACGTTCTCCGCCGTCTCGCCCATCGACATATACACGGCCGGAACCGTCTCCATCGCGCGGGGATTGGGCAGGAAGTTGTAACCGCCCATCGGCACGCGGCTCATGCTTTCCACGCCGGCGCAGATGAATGCCTCACCGGCACCCATGGCGATGGCCCCCGCCGCCTGGTGCACCGCCTGCATCGAACTGCCGCAGAACCGGTTGACGGTCACGCCGCCCGCCGAGATCGGAATCCCCGCCAAAAGGCTGATCGGGCGCGCGACGTTGAAACCCTGTTCGCCCTCGGGGAAGGCGCAGCCGACGATCACGTCCTCGATCGAGGCGGGGTCGATCGCGGTGTCGTCCAGAACCGCCCTTATGGCGGCGGCGGCGAGATCGTCAGGCCGGGTCTTCGCCAGGGCGCCCTTGCGGGCAAAGGTGAACGGCGTGCGACGATAGGCCGCGATGACAACGTCCGGCATTGACCTGGCTCCCCTTGATTGAAGCCAAGGTGCCGCAGGGCCGCCCAATGTCAACCAGGGGCCAGACCGCGCATCCGGGCAGAGACCGCTGCCAGCGGAAGTGCCAGCAGCAGACGCGCCGTGGGATCCAGAATGGGCGCCGCTTTCGGCACCCGCGTCTGAAGGTAAAGCAGCAGCACGCCAGGGATGGCCGCGATCGCCAACGCCACCAACGCCATCGGCGCATGCGGAACCATCTGGCGGAAACACGCCACATACCCGGCCCTGTCGTCGCCGATGGCGAGCCCCGGCAGCAGGGTCATGGTGCCAAGGCTCAGCACCCCGGCAATCGCCGCCAGCGCCCCGGCCAGCACAAGATCGCTCCGTCCCACCCACAGCGTCGGCGCGAACGACAGGATCACGCCGAGCAGCCACAGCGCCACATCGAGATAGTGCGGCGGAACCTGCCACACCGGCCGGTCCCGCGCCTCGCCCAGCAGCCACAGCCGGTGCACACCGATCAGCAGCGAGGCCAACGCCAACCCCTGCCCCAGCAAGGCGCCGATCAGCGACGGTGCAATCAGCGCCACCACCGCCATCGCACCCCAGCACGTCACAACCAGCACCGGCAGCCGGTCCGCAGCGGTCACCCCGTCGCGAAACCCAGACAGCGCGCGCTCAAAAGCCTGGCTCACCATCGATCACCTCCGCCCCCAGGGACCGGAACAATTCCGCCACCTCGGCGATCGCCGCCTCGCACTGCGCCGCGTCGTTGCCCTTGGCCACGATCGCCACGCCCTGCCCGCTCGCGCGATAATACGGATAGCTGCCGATATCGAGCGCCTCGAAGCGATTCTGGATCGCCGCCAGCCCCTCTGCGATCGTGCCCTCCGCCGCCCCGGTGCTGTGCACCGCGCGGCTGACGATCGGCGGACCGCCCGCAAGCGTCGGCGCCAGGGTCGCGAACATCGCCTGCATGATCCGCGGCACGCCGGCCATCACATGCACGTTGCCGATCGAAAACCCCGGCGCGATCGAAATCGCGTTGTCGATCAGGGTGGCACCGCGCGGCATCGTGGCCATCCGCTGCCGCGCCGCATTGAACGCCGCCACACCCTGCTCGGTCTGGGCGTAATGCGCCTCCATCCGCGCCCAGGCGACCGGATGTGGCTCCCACGGCACCCCGAACGCCATCGCCACGCACTCGCTGGTGATGTCGTCATGCGTGGGCCCGATGCCGCCGGTGGTGAACACGTGATCGAACCGCGCCCGAATTTCGTTCACTGTGGCGATGATCGTCTCCGCCACATCCGGGATCACCCGCACCTCGCGCAGCGGTATCCCGATCGCCCCCAGCCCCTTGGCCAGAAAATTGATGTTGGCGTCCTGCGTGCGGCCCGACAGGACCTCGTTGCCGATCACCAGAAGGCACGCTGTGGGGTTCTGCATGGACCGCTCCCGGGCTTGACCCGCCATCAGTAGCCGGATTCCGCGGCGCACGACCAGAGACGGCGGAGCACACGTGTATGCCGAACCTGCCACCCGGCATCTGACCAGGCATATGGTCTGACCCACCAAGATCAAGGAATTCCGTCATGATGTGGGTCGTCTCGGCGTTGAAAGGCTATGACATCGAGGGCACCGATGGCCGGATCGGCACGGTCAGCGATATCCTGTTTGACGATACCACCTGGAAGCTGCGCTGGCTCGTGGTGGACACCGGTGGCTGGCTCACCGGCCGCAAGGTGCTCATCCACCCCTCCGCCATCGGCCGCGCCGATCCGGATCGCCAGGAGCTGCATGTGCACCTGACCAAGGAGCGCATCAGCACCAGCCCCGACATCGCCCAGGACGCGCCGGTCACCAAGCAGATGCAGGTCGGCCTGTATGACTATTACGGCTGGGACCCGATGTGGGGCGGCAGCTATTTCGGCGGCGGCCTGCTGGCCACGCCGCCCCTCGTCTCGCCCCGCCGCGCGCCCGGCGAGCTTGGTGAACTTCAACGCGAAGGGTTCGGCGACGAACTCGAAGGCGACCCCCATCTGCGCAGCATCGCCGCAGTCACCGGCTATCACGTCCATGCCACTGACGGCGATATCGGCCATGTGCAGGATATCCTCATCGAGGAGAGCGGCTGGGCCATCCGCTACGTCATCGTCGACACCAAGAACTGGTGGCCGGGCCAACACGTCCTCGTCGCCCCCTTAGCCGTGAAAAGCGTCAGCTGGGAAGACCAGAAACTCAACCTCAACATCACCAAAGCCCAAGTCAAATCCAGCCCCCCCTGGGACCCCCTGGCCCAAATCGACGAAGCCTACCAACACAACCTCCACCGCCACTACGACTGGCCGGGCTATGGGTGGTAGGGCTTGAGGCTGGGGTGATCGGGGGCAGAGAAAGGCCAGGGCTCTGCCCTGGACCCGCCAAGGGCAGAGCCCTTGGAACCCATTCCATTTAAGCCTCAAGTATAGAGGGGCAGACACAACGGTTCTATGATCCGTCGTGTCTGCCCCTCTATACTTGAGGCTTCTAAATAGATTGAGGTCCAGGGGCTCGGCCCCTGGCGGGGCCCAGGGGCGGAGCCCCTGGTCTTTCTTTGCTCCCGACCACCCCGACCTCAGGTCCACCCGCCATCGACCACCCAGTTTTGGTTGGTGCACATGTGGCTGTCGTCGCTGGCGAGCCAGAGGGCCATTCGGGCGATATCGGCGGGCTGGAGTTTGCTGGGGAGGCATTGGTTCTTTGCGATGTCTTTCTCGGTCTCGGGGGTGACCCACAGGGCGATCTGCCGCTCGGTCATCACCCAGCCGGGGAGCAGGCAGTTGACGCGGATGTTGTGGGGGCCGAGGTCGCGGGCGAAGCTGCGGGTGAGGCCTTCAATGGCGGCCTTGGAGCTGGTGTAGCCGGGCATGCCGCCTTGGCCGATATGCCAGCTGGTCGAGCCGAGATTGATGATCGAGCCGGCCCTGGCCGCGATCATGTCAGGCGCCACGGCCTGGATGGCGAAGAACTGGTGGCGCAGGTTTACCGCGATTCGCTCGTCCCAATAGACTTCGGTCACATCCGGCCAGGCGTGACGCTGGTCGTGGGCGGCATTGTTGACCAGTACGCTGAACGGGCCATTGGTCTTGCGGGCGGCGGCGATCGCGTGCCGCAGGGCGTCTATGTTGCGCAGGTCGCAGGGGGCGAAGAACGGCCTCGGATGGCCTTGGGCTGCGATCGTATCCGCAAGCGCGTGGGCTTCAGGTTCGGCGATGTCGAGGAAGGCGACCTTGGCGCCCTGGGCTGCGAAATGCGTGACCATCGCAGCGCCGATGCCGGTGGCGCCGCCGGTGATGAGGACGGATTGTCCGGCGAGGCTTGGATAGATCGCGTCGTTATGGGCCATGGGCAGCTTCCCCGTTTGGTTTCTTCTGATAGCTTCTCGTTCAACGTACGGGAGAGACACCATGATCCGCCCAATCCGCGCAACCTTGCTGGCTGCCTGCCTGTTGGCTCCGCTCGCCGTTCGCGCCCAGACGCTGGAGATTGCGACCGATCAGTCCCCGGTGGGCCTAGATCCGCACATCGCGACCGCGTTCTCAACAGCACTGATCGACAGCGCGATCTATGAGGGTCTGACGGCGATCGATGCCGGGCTGCGCGTGGTGCCGGCGCTGGCCGCGTCCTGGACGGTGTCGGCGGACGGCAAGGTTTACGTGTTCAAGCTGCGCGATGGCGCCAATTTCCACAACGGCCGCGCGATGGTTCCGGCGGACATCGAGGCGAACATCGCCCGCGTGCGCGATCCCAAGACGGGCTCCCCCTTCGCGTCGCGCTTCACGTCCATCACCAAGGTCGAGACGGGAGCTGACACCGTCACCATCACGCTCGAGCAGCCGCAGGCGGCGTTCCTGGGGCAGCTTGCAGGCCTTGCCATCGTGGCGCCGGAGGCGGTGGCCGAACTGGGGCGCAAGCCGGTCGGCACCGGGCCGTTCAAGCTGGTCTCCTGGATCCCGGACACGGCGATCACCCTGGAACGCCACACCGGCTATTGGGAACCCGGCCTGCCGAAGCTCGCCGCGGTGAAGTTCAACATCGTGCCAGACGCGGCGACACGGCAGATCGGCGTGGCCTCGGGCACCTATCGCATGCTGCCGTCGCTGGACGCCGCGACCGCCACAGCGCTGGCCGGCGCCCCCGGTGTCACACTCCTGCAGGCGCAGGACCTCGCCTACAGCGTGCTCGGCCTCAACGTCACCAAGGCGCCGTTCGACAAGCCTGAGGTGCGCGAGGCGTTCAACATGGCGATCGATCGCGCGCAGCTCGTGCAGGCCGCCTATTTCGGACGCGGCGTGCCGGGCGGGCCGCTGTCGCCCGCGCTGACCTCCTGGGCGCTGCCGGTCAGTGACTTCCCTTGCTACAAGCCGAATGCCGAAGGGGCGAAGAAGAAGCTTGCCGAGGCGGGCGTGACGTTGCCGCTGAAGGTGACCTTGAACGTGCTGGGCTCGCTGCCGATCGTGGTGGATGTGGCGCAGGTGGTGCAGGCGCAGCTCAACAAGGCGGGCTTTGCCGTGACGCTCAATGTGCAGGAGCAGGGCAAGTTCATCGCCGACTGGCGCGCCAGCAATTTCGAGGGCTTCGTCTCGCTCAACGGCGGCAGCCCCGATCCGGACGACTATTTTGGCCGCACGTTTCAGACCGGCGGCGCGACCAACGTGTTCAAATACTCCAACCCCGAAATCGACCAGCTTCTGAACGACGGCCGGGTGGAGACGAACACGGCGAAGCGCAAGGCTATCTATGACAAGGCGCAGCGCATCCTCGCCTGTACCGGGCCTGCGATGGCGCTGGCGTACGGCACGTTGTTCACCGCGGTGCGCGATGACGTTGCGGGCTTTACCCCGCTCGCCACCCGTTCGCTGCGGTCGCTGCGCGAGACCTCGATCGGCAAATGATCCGCGCGGCGCTCGCCCGCCTGGCCGAGTTGGCCGTGGTGGCACTCGGCGTGTCGGTGCTGGTGTTCCTGATGATCCATCTGATCCCTGGGGACGCGGCGCAGGTGATGCTGGGCGCCGACGATGTGGGCGCGGCGCAGGTGGCGGCGTTGCGGGAGCGGCTGGGGCTGGACCGGCCGTTGCCGGTGCAGTTCGCACGCTGGCTGTGGCGCGCGGTGCAAGGCGATTTCGGCGCCAGCATCTGGACCGGCCGGCCGGTGATCGACGAGATCGCCGGGCGCGCCGGCATCACGGCGGAGCTGACCGCGCTGGCGCTGGGGCTGGCGCTGCTGCTGTCGGTCCCGGCTGGCTGCGTGATGGCGGCGATGCGGTCATCTGTTTCGGATTACGCCGTGCGGATCGTGTCGATCGTGGGTGTCACGATGCCGTCCTTCTGGCTCGGTGCCATGCTGCTGGTGCTGGCGACGACGCTGCTGCCGGGGGTGGCGGTGATCGGCTACGTGCCGTTCGACGATGACCCATGGGGGCATCTGCAACGCTTGGCACTCCCCGCGCTCGCCCTGTCGCTGCCGGTGCTGGCGGCGTTGAGCCGGATCCTGCGCGCGGCGATGATCGATTCTCTGGGGCAGGACTATGTGCGCACGGCCCGCGCCAAGGGCGTGGCGGAATGGCGCGTGGTGGCGGTGCACGCGCTGCGCAACGCGCTGATCCCGTTCGTGACCTCGGCCGGCATCATGGCCGGCTACCTGTTCGGCGGCTCAGTGGTGTTGGAGCAGGTGTTCGCCATACCCGGCCTCGGGCGGCTGATGGTCGGCGCCATTGCCGAGCGCAACTATCCGCTGGTCCAGGCCGCGATCCTGCTGGCGACCCTGGCGTTCGTGGGTGTGAACCTGCTGGTGGACCTGCTGTATCTGGCGATCGACCCGCGGGCGCGCCGTGGGAGTGCGGCGTGAGGAACCCGCTGCTGTCGATCGGGGCCGCGTTGGTTCTGCTGCTGGCGGTGTGTGCCGCCACCGCCACCTGGATCGCGCCTTATGATCCGAACGGGCAGGACATCCTGGCGCGGCTGTCCGGTCCCTCGGCGGCGCATTGGTTGGGCACCGACAATTTCGGGCGGGACGTGGCAAGCCGGATCCTGGCGGGCCTGCGGGTGCTGTTCGCCGTCTCGTCGGTCTCGGTGCTGGCGGCGCTGCTCCTGGGGGGCACGATCGGCATCGTGGCGGCCTGGCGCGGCGGTTGGACCGAGCGGGTGGCGATGCGGCTGATGGATGTGTTCTTTGCGTTTCCGATCATCCTGCTGGCAATCGGCGTGGTGGCGGTGCTGGGGCCGGGCGTGATCGGCACGGCGATTGCGATCGGGGTGGTCTACACCCCCATCTTCGCCCGCAGCCTGCGCGCGCCGGCGCGGCTGCTGCTGGCGTCGGACTATGTGGAGGCGGCGCGGGCCACCGGGGCCGGCACGCGTCGCATTCTGCTGCGGCATCTGCTGCCCAATCTGGCGCCGGTGATCCTGGTGCAGGCGAGCCTCTCTCTGTCCACCGCCATGCTGGTCGAGGCGTCGTTGTCCTTTCTGGGGCTCGGCACCCAGCCGCCGACGGCCTCTTTGGGGCGGATGCTCGCGGAAAGCCGGGCGTTCATGGCGCTGTCGCCCTGGCCCGCTCTGTTCTCGGGGCTCGCAATCCTTGTGGCGGCGTTCGGGTTCAACCTGCTGGGGGATGGGTTGCAGGACCGGCTCGACCCCCGGCTGCGCGGGCGGTCGTGAGCCTGATTGCCGATTATCTCAGGCTGCGGCTGGGCGAGCCGTGCGGTGCGGTAACACCGGACGCACCGCACCTGCCGTCCCTGCTAAAAGGGCTCCAGGCCGCGGAAATGGCGGCCTGCGCGCGGCTCGCCCGCCTACCGCCGGCGCAGCTGGCCGGGCGCCTGGAATTCGCGCGCACGCTTGACTGGTCGCCGGTGACGCGTCTGCTCGCAACGACGTCAAGGGTCAGACTGCTGGCATCCGGCCCTGGACTCGCCATCGCCGATATCGCCGCGATGTTCGCACCGGGCCGGCGCACGGACGATGACAACGCGCCAGTGATCGCCTTCCTGTCCGGCGATGCGCTCGATCGCGAATTGGCGGCGCTGCGGGCGCGCGGGGTGGAGGTTCTTGCGCCCTGGGCGGAGCTGCCGGCCTGCCCGCCGCAGGATATCGCGAGCGACCTGTTCCCGCAGCTCGTGTCGTTCTGCGGCGCAGTCCCGCCTGGTTAGGCCGCGACGACGCGGGGGCGCGCCGGGTCCCAGCTCGCCACGACGCGCCGGCCGATTTTGAGCGCCTCCGCCTCCTCGCTCGGCAGGTCCGACCAGATCGACAATTCGGGCACCGCGGCGACGGACATGCGCAGCCGCGTCAGCGCGCCGAGGAACACGCTCTCGCGCACCTCGCCGGCCACGCCGCCGGGCGGCACGTCGCCGTCCAGTGCCGAGAACGTCACGACCTCCGGGCGCAGCAGCAGTTCGACCTTGGCGCCGTTCGCGTGATTCGCAGCCGCCCAGGCCGGCAGCACCAGCGCGCCCATCCGCACGGTCTGGCCTTCCGCCATACCCGGCAGCACCGCGCCGGCGCCGATGAAGCGCGCCACGAACCCGTCCGCCGGGTCGCGATAGATCGCAGCCGGGCTCGCGACCTGGAGCAGGCGGCCGGCATTCATCACCGCGACCCGATCGGAGATCGACAGCGCCTCCTCCTGGTCGTGCGTCACCAGCACCGTGGTCACGCCCGTCTCGCGCTGGATCCGGCGGATCTCGTCGCGCAGCTGCACGCGCACCTTGGCGTCCAGCGCTGACAGCGGCTCGTCGAGCAGCAGCACCTGTGGCTGGACGGCGAGCGCGCGGGCCAAGGCGACGCGCTGCTGCTGACCGCCGGAGAGCTGATGCGGATATTTTGAGCCGTGCTGCGACAGGCCCACCAGATCGAGCAGTTCCTTTGCGCGAGAATCCTGCTCGGCCTTGGGCCTGCCCGCCACGCGGGGGCCGAATTTCACGTTCTCCACCGCCGTCATGTTTGGAAACAGGCTGTAGGACTGGAACACCATCCCCATCCGCCGCGCCCGCGGCGACAGATGCGTGACGTTGGTGCCGGCGACCACCACGGACCCGGCATCAGGGCTGATGAAGCCCGCGATGATGCGCAAAAGCGTGGTTTTGCCGCAGCCGGACGGGCCGAGCAGGCAGACCAGTTCGCCCTCGCTCATCACGAGGTCGAGCTTGGCCAGCACCTCGCGCCCGGCAAAAGATTTGCGAACCTGCTCGACAGTCACGGTCGCCATTTCAGCGCTCCCCTTTCTTGCGGCTGCCCGCGATCAGCACGATCAGCATGGCGGCCCAGGTCGCCAGGAAACTGGCGAACGACAGAGCGGCTGCGGCTGTCGCCTCGTGCTGACCGATCTGGTTGATGAACACGGCATATGTTCGAAACAGCAGCACGTTGGCGAAGGTGAACTCCCCCACCACCACCGCCAAGGTCAGCAGCATGCTGCCGACCAGCGCCGAACGCAGGCTCGGCAGCACCACCAGCCCGATGATCTGCCGCATATCCGCCCCCAGCGACTGCCCGGCCTCGGTCAGGGTCGTGAGATCGATGGATTGGAGACCGACATCGAGCGCGCGATAGACGTAAGGCAATGCCAGGAAGAAATACGGGATCACCAGGAAGAACGGCGTCTCCTTCAGCCAGCCCCATTGCTCGCCGCTGAACAGCTCGGTGAGCCCCGCCACCAGCGCGATCGCCGGGATCACGAACGGCAGGGCCGCGATGAACTCGAACAGCGGGCGCAGCTTCGGCGCATACAGGTTCATGAAGATCATCGCCGGCACCAGCAGCACGACGAGCGACACCACGGTGGCCAGCGCGAGCTGCACCGACAGCCAAAGCGCGTTCCCCAGATCCGGCGATGCCGCAAGCCATCGATAGGCGGCAAAGCCATACCGATCCCCGCCCTCCCAAAAGCTGAACGCCGCGGACATGCCCAGCGGCACGGAGAAGAACACAAAGGCAAGGGTGAGGATCATCCACCCGCCAAAGCCAAGGCGATCGCTCATACCTGTTTCACCCAGCGGGAGGCGCGTTTGGTGAGCCAGGTGGACAGCCCCAGCACCGCGACCATAACAACGATCATCCCCACCGACAGCGCCGCGCCGATCTGCGGCTCAGAGGCGACGTTGCCCGAGAGCACGTTGGCGATCTCCGTCGTCACCAGGCCAATGTTGCCCGAGGTCAGCGCATAGGCGGTGGCGTAGGCGGAGAACGCGCTGCCGAACAGCAGGATCCAGCCGGCCAGGAGCGAGGGCGCCAGCACCGGAAGCCCGACATGGCGCCAGTATTCACCGCCCGAAGCCCCCAGATTCTCCGCCGCCTCCCGCCAGGCCGGCCGCAGCGCCTGGATCGCTGGTGTGATCACGATCACCATCAGCGGGATCTGGAAATAGGAATACACCACCGTCAGCCCGGTGATGGAGAACAGGCTGAAGCCCATGCCGTAAAGATCGATGCCGGCGCGCTTCAGGAGGTTGGTCAAAAGCCCCAGCGACCCGATGGTCGACACGAAGGCAAAGGCCAGCGGCACGCCGGCGAAATTCGCCGCAACCGCCGAGAAGCTCGTCACCGCCTGGTTGAGCCAGCGCGGCGTGGCGGACTTGAGCATCGCAAACGCGATCAGCGCACCAGCGACCACCCCCACGGTCGCAGACGCAACGGACAGCTGCAGCGAATGCTGGAACGCCACCCAATAGCGATACTGCTGCAGGTCGAGGAGGTATTGAAACGTCCAACCGTCATCGTCAGAGAACGCCTGGATCGCCAGCATCACTGTGGGCGCCACCAGAAAGGTGGCGCTCACCGCGATGAAGGCGCCGATGAACAGCCAGGCGATCGGCGCCTTCATGTCAACGAACCTCTATCGAACAGACTGAAATCAGATCTTCACGACCTTGGGCCAGTTGTCCGTCAGGTCCTTCTTCGCCTTCTCGGCCTGCGCAGGCGTCGGGAACTTCACGCCCTTGTAGCCTTCGGCCGGCGGCAGAGTCTTCATCACCGACTCGGGCACCTTGCCGGCCGCAACCAGCGCATCAAACCGGATCGGATGGGCGAAACCGCCGAGGAATGCCAGCTGGCCTTCGTCGGAATAGACGTATTCCATCCACAGCTTCGCCGTGTTCGGGTTGGGCGCGAACTTGCTGATCGCCTGGCAGTAGTAGTTGCCGAAGGGCTTGGCTTCCTTCGGCACCAGCACTTCGATCTCGACCTTGTCGGCATTGGCCTTCTTGTAGCCAAGGCTGAGGTAGTCCCAGTTGATCACGATCGGCGTCTGGCCGGCGACCAGCGTGGCCGGGGTGGCAACGGCCGGATTGAGGTTGCCGAGCTTGGCGAGCTCGCCGAAGAACTCGATGCCCGGGTTGATGTTGTCAAAGCTGCCGCCGTTGGCGAGGGCTGCTGCATACACCGCACCGATGGCGGCACCGGCGGCGAGCGGGTTGCCGTTCAGCGCGATCATGCCCTTGTACTCGGGCTTCTTCAGATCGGCCCAGGTCTGCGGGACGTTTTTGACAACCGACTTGTTCACGGCGAACGAGGCCACGCCGTAGTAGTCACCATACCACAGGCCGTCCGGATGCTTCACATCGTTCGGGATGTCCTTCCAGGTGGCGACCTTGTAGGGCGCGTAGAGGCCTTCCTTGGCGCCGCTGATGGCGAACGCCGGCCCGACATCGACCACGTCCGGCGCGCGCTTCTGGCCCTTCAGGCTCTTGATCGCCTGAATTTCCTCGGCCGAGCTGCCATCGGGGTTGGCGTCATCGAGCTTTACGCCGTAAAGCTCCTGGAATCGATCCATCGTAACACCCCAGTTCGCCCAGTCGCGCGGCAGGGTGATGACGTTGATCTGGCCTTCCTTCTTGGCGGCCGCGATCAGATGGGCCGGAACGTTCGGGCCGGGTGTGGTTGCAGCATAGACGGGGTCGCGGCCCAGCAGGCTGAACGCACCGGCGGCGGCGCCGGTGGCGAGAAGCGAACGACGGTTGAATGACATGACGAGGAGCCTCCAATTGAATGGCTCCTCGTCCTAATCATCACCCATGACAGTGGGATGACAGTTGTGCGAAGCTTTGCGGGTTATCGCTTCAAAAGGCGATCCAGACTCCACGCACCGCCACCCACAGCGAACAGTTGCAAAAAGCCACCCGCCATGGCGATATTCTTGAAATAATTGGTCATCTGGCCGGCGTCGCCGGGTTGGAAGTGAAAGATCACGCCGGAGATCACGCAAAATCCGGCCAGCAACAGCGCCACCAGCCGGGTCTGGAACCCAAGCAGCATCAGAATGCCGCCGCCGAACTCGGTCGCCACAACAAGATAGTACAGCAGATCCGGCGAAGGCAGGCCCCCTTGCGCCATATAGGCCACTGTCCCGGCCATGCCGTTGATCTTCGCCCAGCCGGAGACGATGAAGATGAGGGCCAGCATGGCGCGGCCGAGCGCCTGGGCGGCGGCGGAAACGGTGGAGGTCATTGATGCGCTTTCATATGTTGTTGCGCCGCAACATGGTGCCGAAACCACCTCAACGCCACCCATGACGATATGCTGAATCTACGCGCCCGGCCCGCGGGACTTACCCCCCGCGCTGCAAAGCAGCGACTTAGCCCCCGCGCTGCAAAGCAGCGACATAACCCCGGTTCCAGGTCGGCGTGATCATCACCTCATTGAGGCACACATGCGCCGGCAGACAGGCGATGTAGCGGATCAGATCGCCGACATCCTCGCTTTGCGCCATGCGCGCCTGGTCCGCCGCACTCACCGGCACCGGCCGCTTCTCCATGATCGGCGTCGCCACCTCACCCGGCAACACCACGCTCGAGCGGATGTTGTTCATGCAGTCCGCCATGTTGATCGTATGGCTCATCGCCACAACGCCATGCTTCGCCGCCGTGTAGGCGGGCCCTGACAGCGCCGAGATGAAGCGACCTGCCATGGAGGCCGTGTGGATCAGCACGCCCCCGCCCTGCGCCCGCATCGCCGGCAGCACCGCCTGCACCACCAGAAACGCGCTGGTCAGATTGCCCTGGATCACGTCCGCGATCCCCTCCGGCCGCAGTCGCGTCCAGTCCCGATCGGGGATATTCACCCCGGCATTGTTGACCACGATGTCGATCCGGCCGAATTCGGCCACGATTCCATCCGCGATCGCCGCAACCTCCGCCGCAACCGTCATGTCGCCGGCCCGAACACGTGCGAGATCACCGATCCGCGCCGCAACCGCTGCGAGCTTCGCCACCGTCCGCCCGGTCAGCACCACCACAGCACCGTCGGCCGCCAACGCAACGGCCGCTGCCTCGCCGATCCCGCTCCCGGCGCCCGTCACCCATGCCACCTGTCCCGCCAGCCGCGTCATGCCATCCCCCTGTCTGTGAACCTGTCCGGTCTTGCAGCGATCGGCATTCTGCGCCCGAATAGGGATACCCACACAAGAGGCCCGCCATGGATCTGACCTACGAAGCCGAGTTCGACATGTTCATGGCCCGTGCGGCCCTGCATGTCCCCAATGACCGGCGCGAGGCGATCCTCGCCGGCTATGCCGATTTCCGCGCGCAAATGGACCTGCTCCACACCAGGCGGGATGCAGCCGAGGAACCCGCCAACATCTTCCGTGCGAAGGAGGCCTGAGCCATGGCGCTTCCCTCCATCGCCCAGATGGGCGCACAGCTCCGCGCCGGCGCCACCACCTCCCAGGCCCTCACCGAACAGGCCCTCGCCCGCATCGCAACCCATGACCCGGCGCTAAACGCCTTCGTCCTGCTCACCGCAGACCGTGCCCGCGCCGATGCCGCCCGCGCCGACGCCGAGCTCGCCCAAGGCATCGACCGCGGCCCGATGCACGGCATCCCCCATGCCCTGAAAGATATCTACGCCACGGCCGGCATCCGCACGACCTGCCATTCCCGAGTCCGGCTCGATGTCGTCCCCGAGCACGATTCCGTCGTCGCGCAGAAATTCGCCGATGGCGGCGCCGTGCTGCTCGGCAAGCTCGCCACCCACGAGTTCGCCATCGGCGGCCCGAGCTTCGATCTGCCGTTTCCGCCCGCCCGCAACCCGTGGAACCGCGAGCATATCCCCGGCGGCTCCTCCTCCGGCTCCGCCGCCGCCATCGCCTCGGGCATGGTCCGGATGGCCATGGGGTCTGACACCGGCGGCTCCATCCGCGGTCCCGCCGGCTATTGCGGTCTGGTCGGCCTCAAGCCCACCTATGGCCGCGTCAGCCGCCGCGGCGTGTTCCCGCTGTCCTTCACCCTCGATCATTGCGGCCCGCTCTCCGCCAGCGTCGAGGACAGCGCCGTAGCACTTCAGGTGATCGCCGGCCACGACCCGCTCGACCTCGCCTCCGTCAACCGCCCGGTGGACGACTACCGCACCCACCTCAACGACGGCGTGGCCGGCCTGCGCATCGGCATTCCCCGCGCCTTCTTCGCCACCTCCCCCATCGTGACCCCGGAAGCCCTCGCCACGATTGACCACACAGCAGCCCAGCTCCGCGACGCCGGCGCCACCGTCGAGGACATCGAGCTTCCCCCCTACGACCTGTTCGCCGCCTGCGGCCGCGCCCTCATGATCTCCGAAGCCTTCGCCATCCACGAGACCGACCTGCGCGAGCGCCCGCTCGACTACGGCCGCATCACCTATCAACGCTTCATCTACGGCGCCTGCATCACCTCAGCCGACCTCATGCAGGCACTCCGCCTCCGCCGCACGCTCACGGACGCCGTGGACAGGGCCCTCGAAACACACGACGCCCTGCTCTGCCTCTCCACCCTCATCCCTGCGCCGCGTTTTGACGAAACGCTCGACACCCGCCCGTCCCACACAACCACCCAAACCATCCCCTTCAACGTCACCGGACACCCGGCCATCAGCGTCCCAACGGCCCTCACCAGCACAAAGATGCCCCTCGGCATCCAGCTCGTGGCCCGAAACTTCGAAGAAGCCCTCCTCCTCCGCCTCGCACGCTCCGTCGAGCGCAGCTCCGGCTGGGAGGGGGTGGTGATGCCGGAGTGAAGGAAGACCGGGGCACTGCCTTACTGCGACAACGCCACCCCTCCCAGCCGGAGCAGCCCGTCCGGAACCTGAGTGAAGCCGGTGAGATTGCTTCGCATGCCGACGACGTTACGTTGGATCCAGAGATAGATCAGGGGGAGGGTCTGGCGTTGTTCTTGCCAGACCTTTTGGTAGAGGGCGCGGCGTTCCTGGACGTTGCTGGTCTTGCGGGCGTCGTCGAGCAGGGCGTCCATCGAGGCGGTGCTGTATTTGCCGTAGTTGAAGGCACCGCCGGTGTGCAGCATCTGCCACATGTTGCCGTCGGGGTCTGAGCGTCCGGACCAGCCGATGAGGTAGGCGTTGAAGTCTCCGGCGTAGCCGGCGTTGAGGCCGGATGAGAATTCCATGGCCTTGATCTTCAGGTCGAAACCGGCCTCGGCGACCATGGATTGCAGGACCTCCGCGACCTGTTGGGTATCGGGGCTGTTGGCGGCCATCAGTTCGACAGGGACGGGGAGCGTGACGCCGGCCTGCTTCAGCAGGGCGCGAGCACGGTCGAGGTCGCGCGGCGGCGGGGTGATTTCGGGGAAGTAATAGGGCGAGCTGGGCGAGTTGGCCTGCGCCACCGGGGTGTAGAGGCCGCCGAACACCACGTCGATAAGCGCCTTGCGATCGATCGCGGCTTCGAACGCCTGGCGGACCAGGCGGTCCTGTCCGATTACCGTCTTGGCGCGCGGGCCGCTGTTGGTGTTGAAGGTGATGCCCCAGTAGGTGAGGCCGTCACCGATGGCGATTTTGAGCTTTGGGTCCTTACGCACCGCGGGAATGTCGGGCGGAGCGATCACATCGACCATGTCGATGGCGCCGGCCTGGAGGTTGGAGAGGCGGACGGAGGGATCGAGGAACGGGCGGTAGGTGACGGTGTCAAAATGGATATTGGCCGCGTTCCAGTAGCCCGGGAAGCGCTTGAGCACGATGCGGTCCTGAACCACGCGGCTGTCAAAGGCAAACGGGCCGGCGCAGACGGGATGGAGGCCGAAATCGCGACCGGCGGCTTCTGCGGCCTTG